>JBCCQJ010000129.1:0-12114 GCA_039024395.1 Bacteroidota bacterium
CCGCCGCCGCCGCCGCCGGCCGTGTGCGAGCTGGTGGAGCTGAACTCGGTCTTCTTCGAGACCGGCGGCAGCTCGCTCGACGTGGCGGCCCGGCGCCAGCTCGACGAGAACGTGGAGCTGCTGCTCAGCGACTCGGCCTGCTGCGTGTTCATCGACGGCTACACCGACGCCTCGGAGTTCGACGCGTTCGGCATGACCCTCTCGGAGCGCCGTGCCCAGGCCGTCTACGCCTTCTACCTCAGCCGAGGCATCGAGGCCGAGCGCCTGCAGACCCGCAACCGGGGCGTCGCCGTCCCGAGCTGCGACAAGGAAGACCCGGGACCGGGCTGCGAGCGCAACCGTCGCGTCGAGTCGCTGCCGGTCGACTGCGAGCGGTTCCGCTTCCTGCTCGACAACGCCGTCTCGGACGGGTAGAGTCGTGCCTGTTTGATCGCAGGCCGCTCGCCCGCCCCGTCGTCTCCTTACGTCCCCTCATTTCGCTCGATGGAATGGGAGGAAGGGGGGGAATGGAGGGAGAGCCGGCTCACGAGTCCTCCGCCCCGGCAGGACGGACCGCTCCAGAACGCCCGTCGTCGTGCTCCACCGCCCGTCTGCCCGCGGCCCCGTCTCGCCCCGAGGCGGGGCCGCATTGCGTACCGCCTCGGGGGCGGGTCGTGCCTATCCTCCATCCCGCCTTCCCTCGCTCCGTATGCGTGCCTTCCTTCTCGTGGCCCTGGGCCTGACCCTCACCGGCTGCTTCCAGATCGTCTCCACGATCACCGTCCGGCCCGACGGGAGCGCGACGATCGAAGACCGCGTCGCGGTGTCGGGCATGGGCGCGGAGGCCCTCATGGAGTCCGACGAGCCGCCCTACGACAAGGAGGCCCTCCTGGCCCGCGCGGCGTCGCTGGGCGAGGGCGTCACCCTGGTCGGCGTCGAGTCGGAGGGGGCCGCCTACACGGCGTTCTACTCGGTCGCCGACGTCCGTGCGCTCCGCTTCGTCCCGCCCGACCTCGACCTGGGCTCGAACGACAACGCCAAGACGGTCGCCGACGACAACATGACGGTCGGCTTCGACTTCGAGCCGGGCGCGACGTCGACGCTCCGCATCCTCGTCGAGAACGACGGGATGGACAACGCCCCCTCCGAGGCGCCCGCCGACACGCTCTCCGAGGCGGAGCGCGCCGAGGCGGCCCGCAGCCTCGGCATGGCGCGCGCCCTCCTCGGGGACGCGCGGATGACGGTCGACGTGGTGGTCGAGGGCGACGTGGTCGGCACCGACGCGGCCTACGTCGACGGCTCGACGGTGACCGTCTTCGACGTCCGCTTCGACGCCATGTTCGACGTGATCGAGGAGAACCCGGAGCTGATGGGCCGCTCCGAGCCGCCGACGGCGGAGATCCTGGCGCTCGTCGGCGACCGCGAGGGGTTCCGGATGCAGCCGCCGGGGAGCGTCGAGGTCCGGTTCGAGTAGCGCGGAGACCGATGTGGAGGCGCAGTGCTGCCTTTATCAGCCTCCTCGGGGTCGCCGTTGTCGGCGCCGCGCAGCCAGCCTATCGGTTCGACCGCCTCGGGGCCGAGCACGGCCTCTCACAAAGCACCGTCACGTCGATCGCCCAGGACCGGCAGGGGTACCTGTGGGTGGGCACGGAGGACGGCCTCAACCGCTTCGACGGCCGGACGTTCACCGTCTACCGACACGCCATCGAGGACGCGACCACGCTTCCCAGCAGCCGCATCACGTCGCTACACCTCGACGAGGCGGGCGGCCTCTGGGTCGGCACGATGGGTGGGCTGGCTCGCCTCGACCGCGGCACCGAAACGTTCTGGGTACCGCCCGGGGCACCGGGCGACCCCGAGTCGCCATGCGCGGCTGACGTGACGGCGATTGCGCCCGGACCCGATGGCGCGCTCTGGACCGGCACGTTCTCGGGTGGCCTCTGCCGAGTCGCCCCGGACCGCCGCTCCGCCCGGCGCCTCGGGATCGAGCCTACGCCGGAGGGTGTCGATGTCGACCGGGTCTACGATCTGCACGTCGCCGACGACGGTTCTCTGTGGGCACGCCTCACGGTCTACGCGACCGCTGCGCTCGGCGTGTGCCGGATCGACGGAACGACCTGCCGATACCTCGCGGAGGACCAACTGACGTGGGCCATCTCCGGCCCGGGCTCCCTGGTCGCACGCCGGACGCCTCAGGCGCTCCGGCTGGCGCAAAACGCCGACGCTGGACGCCTCCGCCCACTCCCCATTCCCGACCTTCCCGCAGACGTCCAGGCGGCGTCCACCCAGAGCGTCGTCGCCGCTGACGACGGCCGGGTGTGGATGGCGACTGAGGAGCACGGTCTCGTCGTGATCGAGCCCGCCACAGGACGGACCACCTCCGTCCGCCCCGTACCGAACGATCCGCGCTCGCTGCCGAGTGCCTCCGTCCGGAGCCTGTTCCGCGACCGCCAGGGAACCGTTTGGGTGGGGACGACGCAGGGCCTGGCGCGCTGGCAGCCCCCAGACGCCGGTCGGTTCCATACGGCTCGGGCCGGTCCCCCCGAGGCGGGCGGGCTCTCGGACGAGCGCGTAACGGGCGTTCTCGAAGCGCGCGACGGGGCGGTCTACGTCGGCACTCGGGACGGACTGAACCGGATCGACCCGGAGACCGGCCAGATCGAGGTGATCCGGCGCTCCGACGATGGCCCCTACGCAAACGCCATCTGGCATCTCTATGAGGACGACCGAGGCGTCGTCTGGATGGGGTCGAAGCGCCGAGGCCTGCTGCGGCATGATCCCGCGACGGGGCAGACCGAGACCGTCTCGGTGTTTGCCGGGACAGGGCTCTCCGGGATCCAGACCACTCATCTCCAGGTCCGGTACGTCGGCGCAGACCGAGATGGGACGTTGTGGGTAGCGACAGACTATGGGTTTTCCCTTCGCACGACCGACGGCCGGTGGCATCCGTATCCGGTTGGGCGCCCGGAGTACCCCTTGCCGTCCGGGCGCGTCAACGTGTTCTACGAGGACCGCCTCGGGGGGATCTGGGCCGGGACGGACGACGGACTGTGCCGACTCCGCTCCGAGGCGGAGGTGCCGAGCCGCCTCGCATTTCGGTGCTACCGGCGCAGCGCCGGAGATCCGACCTCCCTCGGGGCGGATGTCGTGTGGTCGGTCGCCGAGGACGGGCGCGGGCAGCTCTGGGCGGGCACCGTTGGCGGCGGCCTCGCCCGCTACGACCGTGCACGCGATGCCTTCGTGCGTCTGACCACCCGCGACGGCCTCCCCAACAACACCGTCTACGACCTCGTCGCCGATGGCCTCGGGAACCTGTGGGCGACGACCAACGCCGGCCTTGCTCGGGTCGACAGCGCTCACCGGGTCACCGTGTTTACGACGGCTGATGGCCTACCCGGGAACGAGTTCGACTTCATGGCCTCCCACGTCGGCCCGAGCGGAACGGTCTACGTGGGCGGCCCGAACGGACTGGCGTGGTTCGACCCGAGTCGCCTGACCGCGGCCAGCGCCGCGTCGGTGACCGTCACCGGTGCCCGCGTGTTCGGGCAGGCTCATCCCAGTCTCTTTGCCGATGGCGACACGCTCCGCCTGGGCCACGACGAGAACTTCTTCCAGCTCACCTTCTCGGCTCTCGACCTCCGCACGCCCGAGCGCGCTCGCTACCGCTACCGCCTCGACGGATACGACGACGGCTGGCGCGAGGCCAGCGCCGCGGACGCCGAGGCCCGCTACACGCGCGTGCCACCGGGCCGGTACATGTTCGAGGTGGGCACCGTCGACGCCCGCCCAGGAGGCGCGACCCGGCTCCACGTGTTGGTGGCGCCTGCGTTCTGGCAGACGGCGTGGTTCCGCCTCGGGGTGCTCGCGGTCCTCGTCGCCGGTGGCGCGACGACGGTGCTCGCTCTCCGGCGGAGGCGTGCCGCAGACCGCATCCGCCGGGCGGCCGACGCGGCCGAGATGAAACGCCGCGTCGCGGAGGGACGCGAACGCGAGCGGCTCCGCCTGGCCCGCGAGCTGCACGACGGACCGGTGCAGGACCTCTACCGCCTCGGGCACGACCTCGACCGACTGCGCCTGCGCCCTGCCGGCCCCGAGGCGGCCGACGGGATCCACCTCGGGGACGCTCGAACGCGCGTGACGGCTGTCACCTCGACCCTGCGCGACGTGCTCGCGGCGCTCCGGCCCCCGGTCATCCCTCACCTCGGCCTCGCGGCGGCCCTCGAGTCGCTCGCCCGCCGAGGTCGCCACCGCCACCTCGACGTCCGGCTCGCCATCGACCCCGAGGCGGTCCGAGCCCTCCCCGAGGACGCCCAGAATGTGGTCTACCGGGTGGTGCAGGAGGCGCTGGTGAATGTGTCGAAGCATGCCGAGGCCGGCGCCGTCGATGTCTCGCTCGCCCACAGGCCGGGCGGCGTCGAGGTCACGGTCCGCGACGACGGCCAGGGATTTGCCCCTCCGGCCCACCTCCTCGACTTCGCACGTGCGGGCCGATTCGGGGTGGTGGGAGCCTCCGAGCGCGCGGAGGTCGTCGGAGGGCATCTGTCGGTGGAGAGCGCGCCGGGCCACGGCACGACTGTACGCCTCTGGCTGCCCGCCGTGGGGCTGGAGGCCGTCGCGGCGAAATAGGCCGAACGATCCAGGCGAAATCGACCGGGCGGCCCAGACACCGGTGCGGCCCGGCGCCGTGCTTGCACACTGGCCTCCCCGTCGTTCTCATGCCGACCGTCTTCCGACTCGCCCTCGCCACTCTCGCCGTTCTCCTCATCGTCCCGCTCGATGCCGAGGCGCAGGGCCTCCGCGACCGGATCCGCCAGGCCGCCGAGCGGCAGTCCGGGTCGAGCGGCGGCGAGGACGCTCCCCGGTACGACCCCTCCCGCACCTCGATGGCGCAGGACGCCGAGGCCGCCGTCGCGGGCCTCGACGCCTATGCCCCGCTCGTGTACGACGGCCCGTTCCCGCCCGCGGTCGTCCTGGAGTCGGTCCTGAGCAGCTTTCGCATGCTCCCGATCTCGGGAGATCTCCAGTTGGAGTCGTTCTGGATCGCCTTCCCCCCCACCCGCGATGCCGACGGCAACCCTGTGGACTACGGCGCGCAGATGCGGATGCACGTCCGCCTCCACGACGCCAGCGGCGCCCTCCTCATGGACCGCTACTACGCTCCCCGAGGCGGCTTCGACAACCGCGTGTTCACCCAGTTCGCGACCACCGGCAACCCGATCAACCGGCGCAGCCTCTCGCGCATGACCCAGACCGACGACCCGCTCGTCCTCACCGATCCGGGGGCCTACCGCCTCGAGTTTCTCTTCGATGACCGGGTGTTCTGGGAGATGCCGTTCGAGGTGAGGGTGGCGGCCGACGACGATCCCTACGCGACGTCGGGCGCGCGCTACCTGCTCCGCGGTCCATGGCAGGGGTATGGGTTCCTGGGCTTCGGGGAGTTGCACACCCGCGCCGAGCCGTCGTCGAAGCTCTACTGGCACGCCTACACCCAGCTCGAGGGGGCCCGTCGCACGCGCGAGATGCGCCCGCTCACGCTGGGGCTCTACCGCGGCGGCCGCCTCGTGGGCGAGGCCCGCGTCGAGGACGCCATTGTCAGGGACGAGCGCCAGCTCGAAGCGTGGCCGCTGCGCGCGCCGGGCGCCTCCCAGGACCTCACACGCGAGGACCTGACCGACGGCACCTATGAGATCCGATACGGGCTGGGAGGCGAGCCGGTGCAGGTCTATCCGTTCGAGGTTCGACGCGGCGAGATCGTCCCGCAGGGCCGGCAGGTTCGCGAGGCCACCGACCCGACGCGCTTCATCGAGGGGCTCGGCACGGCGTGGTGGATCGCACCCCGATGAGACTCGCACACGCCAGGCGATCGGCCGCGCCGCGGCGGATCGTCGCCCCGAGGCGGTACGTTCCGTTCATGATCCGCGTCCTCGTCGCCGACGACCATCCGGCCTTCCGCACCGGCCTCGCCTCGTTCCTCGCCGCCGAGGCGGGGTGCGAGGTCGTCGGCGAGGCGGCGGACGGACCCGAGGCGCTCCGCCTCGCCCTCGAAACCCGACCGGACGTGCTCATTCTCGACCTCGACATGCCTGGCCTCTCGGGCATCGAGGTGACGGAGCGTGTCCGCGAGGAGGCGCCGGAGGTCAACGTCCTCATCCTGAGCGCCTACGAGGACGAGGACTACATCTTCGGCGTGCTCGACCACGGGGCGGCCGGCTACCTCACCAAGCAGGAGCCGCTCGACGTGACCCTCGATGCGGTCCAGGGCGTGGCCCGCGGCGAGACGGGCTGGCTCTCGCGGCGCATCGCCGCGCTCTTCGTCGGCGCCCGCCGCTCGGCCGACGACCGCAGCCCTCTGCTCGACGCCCTCAGCCCGCGCGAGCAGGAGGTGCTCGCGGAGCTGGCCCACGGCCGTAGCAACGCCGAGATCGCGGACCGCCTGTTCGTGAGTACCAGCACGGTCAAGAAGCACGTCAACAGCGTGTTCGAGAAGCTCGGGCTGCGGACGCGCGCCCAGGCGGTGGCCTGGATGTGGCGCCACGGCCTCGTGGAGGACGCGCCGGACGCCTAGGGGCCCCGCGCTCCACGGACGGCGAGAAGCATCCCGGGGAGGAGCACTGCACGCACACCGAGGCGGAGCGCCGAGGCGGAGGGATGGAGGGCGTGTTCTGCTGCCGTACCACGCGCCCCGAGGCGGATATAGATCGTTCGGTCCATCGACTTGGACCGTTGGGGCCATCGACGACCGAACGGTTCGCAGAGATACTGAGGGTCCTTTCGCACTTCTCGCCAGGGGTGGCGCTGCATGGCCGCCCTCGCCTCGACAGCATGACCTCCCCCCGCCTGACCCTCTGGGTCGCCCTTCTGACCGTCGTCCTCGCGCCACCCGTCGTTGCACAGGCCCCCAACCAATGGAACACCGTCAGCGCGAGCTCGAACAGCTTCATCCTGTCGTCAGACTTAGGCACAGACGGGACGCTCTACATCGGCGGCCAGTTCAGCACGGTGAACGGCGTAACCGTGAACCGGCTCGCACAGTGGGATCCTGTGAATCAAACCTGGCAAGCCGTGGGAGCCGGGATCGGCATCGTACGCAAGGTTGTCTCCTCACCGGACGGCTCGGTCTACGCGATCGGACCCCTGGCCCTCTCACGTTGGGTGCCCTCTGCTGCCGGGGGCGGGGCGGGCACCTTGACCGCCATTCCAGCAGCGAACGGCCAGTTTGAAACGGGCACCGTTGCAGCGGATGGGAGGCTCTACGTGGGCGGAGGGTTCAGCGGGGTAGGAGGCCAGGGTGCACGGAACATAGCCGTTTGGTCCAACGCCGGAGGGGGATCCTGGAGTCAAGTCGGCGGCGGAGCTCCCACGCTCAATTCTCGGATCCGGGCCGCACATGCGGCGTCTGACGGGGCCGTCTACTTCGGCGGTAGTTTTCCAACGGTGCGTCAGCCCGCTGCCGTCGGCGGAGCGGACCTGACTGTCAACAACGTCGCGCGATGGGACCCGGCGGCGAACAGCGGTGCCGGGGGCTGGACGGATCTGGGCGGCGGGGTGAGCGGAGGTACCGGCCTCAACGGGACCCAGGTCATCAGCATCACTGAAGGCGCGGATGGCGTGATCTACGTCGCAGGCGACTTCACGATGGCAGGCACCACGCCCGTGTCGAACATCGCGGCATGGGATCCCGCGGGTGGTGGCGGGAACGGGGCCTGGAGCGCCCTCGGGAGCGGGCTCAACGGCGAAGTCCGGGAGCTCAAGACGGGCCCGGACGGTATCGTGGCGGTCTTGGGCAACTTCACCCTGGCGGGCAACCTACCCGTCACCGGATTCGCACGGTGGGACCCCTCTGGAGCAGGATCGTGGAGCACGCTGCCTGGGATCAACCCTTCTACGGTCTCCATTGCGCCTACCGGGTCGATCTACGCGGCGTCGTTGAGCGGTGCACGGGGGGTCTTTCGCTGGGACTTCCCCTCAGCGCAAACGGGCGTGTCTGATATGGCGGGATGGCGGCTCCTCTCCGCACCGGGGGCCGGACTTACGGTCGATGACCTCGCCGGCCTCAACCTCGTTCAGGGCATCGCAGCGGGCACCCCCGCCACGACCTTTCCCGCTCAGTACGCGGGCGCAAGCCCAAACCTGTACACCGGATATCGAGGCTCCGGGGCCACGGACTACGTTGCGCCATCGGGCACCGACGACGTCCTCGAACCGGGGCGTGGGTTCTTCTGGTACTTCTTCGACCAATCGTTTGGGCCTCTGGCTGGAGGCACCAGCGCGTCCGTAGACCTCGCCGGCTTCGTCCTGGACCGGAACGCAACAGCCACGCCCGGGACCCGCCGTGTGCCCTTTAGCGACAACAACGACGGGCTGGCCGACGACAACTTTCACATGCTGGGGAACCCCTTCGACGCGCCGTTCTCTGTGGATGGGATTTCCGTCCGAGGCGGGACGCTCCAGGGAGGAATCGTTTCGGCCTATGATCCTGTGAACGGGTATCAGGTGCTGTTCGCAGAGAACCCAAGCAACAACAACCAACCCGATGTCGCTGGGGTGTGGCAGGGGTTCTTCGGGGAGATCACGCCGAGCATCCCTGGCAACACGTCGTCTGTGACGTACGACATCGCCGCCGTAGACGCCAACGGCTCACCGCCGTTCGTCGGGCGCCGAGCGTCGCGTCCCTACCTCCGGGTCCGCCTTTCGGGCACGGCGTCGGGGAACGTCCCTCTCGCCGATGGCGCCGCCTACATCCGCTTCATCCCCGAGGCGGAGACCGGCTGGGACGCCCTCGATGCCTCGAAGCTGACGCCGCCCGGCGGCCCCTACGCCCTCGTTGCCCCTGTCATCGAGCGCGACGGCGCGCTCTACCGTCTCAGCCTCGACTCGCGGCCCCTCGCCGAGACCACCTCGGTGCCGCTCGCGTTCACGTCCACGGACGCCGCCTCGGTGAGCCTGGAGTGGGACGGAGCCGACACGCTGCCCGACGGCTGGGTCGCCACGCTGACCGACCGGGCCACCGGCACCATCGTCGATCTCCGCACCGAGGCGGCCTACACGTTCGTCACCGAGGCGGCCGGCTGGTCGGAGCGGTTCCTCCTCACGTTCGCCTCGGCGACGAGCGCCGACGGCGGCGCCGAGGCGGGCGGACCGTGGCTGAGCACACCACACCCGAACCCGACCTCTACCCGCACCGCCCTGACGCTGCACACGACAGGGGGCCGAGCCGAGGCCCACCTCTACGACGCCCTCGGCCGCCGCGTGGCGACGCTTTTGGACCGCGACGCGGCACCGGGCAGCGTTGTGCCGCTCACCGTCGAGACGGCCGGGCTCGCACCGGGCGTCTACGTGGTCCGCGCGACGAGTGGTGCCGCCGTTCTCTCTCGCCCCCTCACCGTCGTCCGCTGATGTCCCCCCGACTGCTCATCGCTGCCCTCGCTCTCCTGTTCGCCGCTCCGCTCGCGGCCCAGCCCCCACCGCCGAGCACGCCGGCGCCGATCCCGGTCGACGGAGGCCTGGCTCTCCTTGCCGTCGCCGGAGGCGCCTACGCAGCCAAGCGCCTGCGACATCGGCCGTGACGCGCGAGCCCGCTGGGGGATTCTCCCAGGCCGGGCTCTGCGTCACGCCTCGACCGCCTCGGGGACGCGCGTCCGCTGCATCACGATGGGCAGCCGCCGGCCGACGCCGAACGCCTTGCCGCTGACGCGGAGGCCCGGCGCCGCCTGCCGCCGCTTGTACTCGTTGCGGTCGACCATCCGCACGATCCGCTCGACGAGCGCCCGGTCGTGGCCGGTCTCGCGCACGATGGCGTCGGCGTCGAGATGGTCCTCGATGTAGCCCTCCAGGATCCGATCGAGCACGTCGTAGGGCGGCAGCGAGTCGGCGTCGACCTGCCCCGGCTTCAGCTCGGCCGAGGGCGGCTTGGTGATCGTGCTGCGCGGGATCACGTCGCGCCCGGCCCGCGCGTTGATGTGCTCGGCGAGGCGGTAGACCTCCAGCTTGAACACGTCGGAGAGCACCGCCAGCCCGCCCGACATGTCGCCGTAGAGGGTCGCGTAGCCGACCGCCATCTCCGACTTGTTGCCCGTCGTGAGGAGCAGGTACCCGAACTTGTTGGAGACGGCCATGAGCGTCAGGCCGCGGCTCCGCGACTGCACGTTCTCCTCGGCCACGCCCCCGTCGAGCGTCGACGGGTCGGTGCCCGCGAAGAGCGGCGCGAGCATGGCCTCGAAGGCGTCCACCGCGGGCCGGATCGAGACCTCGTGGAGGTCGATCCCGAGGTTCTCGGCCAGCGCCTCGCTGTCGGTCACCGACCCCGAGGAGGAGTACGCCGACGGCATCGTGATGCCGACCACGCGGTCCGGCCCCAGCGCCTCGACGGCGAGGGCGCAGGTCACCGCCGAGTCGATGCCGCCCGAGAGCCCGACGAGCGCCTTCGGGAACACGCCGTCGCCCGTCTTGCGGACGTAGTCGCGGATGCCGAGCACGAGCGCGTCGTGGATCTCGGCCGTCACGTCCGCCTCGGGGACCGGCACCGGGTCGGGGGCCGCCTCGGTGTCCCACACGAAGAAATCCTCCGTGAACGGCGCCGCGTGCCACAGCACCTCCCCCGCGGCGGACTGCACCTGGCTGCCGCCGTCGAAGATCAGCTCGGTGTTGGCGCCGACCTGGTTGACGTAGGCGAACGGGACGCCGTGCTCGCGGCAGCTCTCGGCGATGATCTGGCGCCGCTCCTCGGGCTTGCCAACCGCGTACGGACTCGCCGAGAGGTTGACGAACAGGTCGATCCCCTGCGCGGCGAGCGCGTCGATCGGGTTCTGGGCGTAGAGGTGGTACGGCGCCTGCTCCTCGTTATTCCACATGTCCTCGCAGACGTGGACCCCGAGGCGGAGGCCGCGGAACGCGAGCGGCTGGCACGACGGCGCCGGCTCGAAGTAGCGGACCTCGTCGAAGACGTCGTAGGTCGGCAGCAGCATCTTGGCGGCCTCGCCGACGACCTCGCCGCCGTCGATGAGCAACGCCATGTTGAAGAGCCGCTTGCCGACTGGCGTGTCGTTCCGCCTCGGGGCGCCGACGAGCAGGCCGAGGCCCGGCGGTGCCGCCTCGGCGAGGTGCTGCACGGCGTCGTCGACGGCGTCGAGGAAGGCGGGCCGGTCGAGGAGGTCCTGCGGCGGGTAGCCGGTCAGGCACAGCTCGGGGAAGACGGCGAGGTCGGCGCCCGCCTCGGCGGCGCGGCGGGCGTCTCGGAGCACGAGGTCGACGTTGCCGGCGAGGTCGCCGACGGTCGGGTTGATCTGGCAGAGGGCGATCCGCATAACGGAGGAGCAAGGGCGAGGCGGGCAGGTTACGCCTCCGAGGCGGGCACGGTCTCCGCCTCGGGGACGGCGGCGGTCTCGACCAGCGCCGGCTCGCGGTCGGCCCACGGGCGCTCGGCCTCGATCTGGGCCGCGAGGCGGAGCAGCACGGCCTCCTCGGCCGGCCGCGCCACCACCTGCACGCCCACCGGCAGGCCCCGAGGCGCGCCGGGCCCCGGGTCGGTCCAGAGCATGGGGACGCTCATCGCGGGCAGCCCGGCCAGGTTGGCGAGCTGCGTGAAGGGCGTCGCCGCGAGGCGCTCGTCCACGAGGCGGTCGACGAAGCCGGTCTTGAGCAGCAGGCCGCCGGCCCGAGCCGCGATGGCGACCTGCATCAGCAGGCGCTCGGTCGCGGTCGGGTCCTGGGCGCCTACCTCGGGGGGCAGCGCGGCGGCGGTCGGCGTGAGGTAGAGGTCGTAGCGCTCGTGGAAGCGCCCGACGGCACGGCCGAGGTCGTTCCAGCCGTCGAGCAGCGTGACGTACTGGCCCGCCGAGAGGCTCTCGCCGATCTGCGCCAGCAGCCGCGTCGCCGGCTCGACGCGCTGGCGCGCGCCGGGGACGATCTCTTCGGAGCGGCGGACGGCCGCGGCGACCTGCCCGAAGTAGAGCGTGAGGTAGCCCCGCGCGATGGCCCGGCCGTCGACCTCCGGCGCGGCCTCCTCGACGTCGTGCCCGAGGCGCTCGAGCAGCGCCGCCGCCTCGGTGACGGCGCGGACGCAGGCCGGGTCGACGGGCGTGCCGAGGGGCGAGGTGGCTGTGAACCCGATGCGGAGGCGTCCGGGCGCGCGCCCGA
>JBCCQJ010000130.1:0-12112 GCA_039024395.1 Bacteroidota bacterium
CAGAGCGGCGCCCAGATCCGCGCGCCGCGCGTCGAAGGGTAGAGCCGCCTCGGGGCGATGCCGGCCGCCTCGGGGCCGACCCCGAGGCGGAACGCCCGTAGCTTGCCGGCCCCGCCCCGCTGCCCGTGGCCGACGAGAAGACGCTCTTCCAGAAGATCGCCGACGGCGAGGTCCCGGCCGACCTCGTCTACGAGGACGACCGGGCGGTCGCCTTCCGGGATATCAACCCGCAGGCGCCGACGCACGTGCTCGTCGTCCCGCGCGCGCCGATCCCGCGCGCCGACGCGGTCACCGAGGCGGACGAGCCGCTCGTGGGCCACCTGTTCACGGTTGCCAAGCGCGTGGCCGAGCAGGAGGGCCTGCGCGACTACCGCCTCGTGGTCAACAACGGCGCCGGCGCCGGGCAGACGGTGTTCCACCTGCACGTGCACCTGCTCGGGGGGCGCGACCTGGGCTGGCCGCCCGGTTGAGCCTGGCGCCCGGTTGAGTCGCCCCGCCCCGGGGCCGATGCCTCCGCCCCCACCACGCCCCGCATGATCTCGGTCCAGGACGTCCACGTCGCCATCGACGGCACGCCGATCCTCCACGGCGTCTCGTTCGCCGTGGCGCCGGGCACCGTCGCCGGCTACGTCGGGCCGAACGGGGCCGGCAAGACGACCACGATGCGCCTGCTGACCGGCGCCCTCGACGCCGACACGGGGCACGTGGTCGTGGGCGGCGTCGACGTGGCCCTCGACCCGACGGGCGCCAAGCGGACCTTCGGGTACGTCCCCGAGCACGGCCAGCTCTACGAGAGCTTCACCCCGGCCGAGTACCTGACCTTCATCGGGCGGATGCACCGCGTCCCCGAGGCGACGATCCGCGAGCGGATGGACGCGCACCTCCGGTTCTGGGGCCTCGAAGGCTCGGCCGAGATGTCGATGACGGGCTTCTCGAAGGGCATGAAGCAGAAGGTGCTCATCTCGTCGGCGCTCCTCCACGACCCGCCGGTGCTGCTCCTCGACGAGCCGCTCGGCGGCCTCGACGCGCACGCGGTGCTCCAGACGCGCGCGCTCCTCCGCACGCTCGCCGCCCGCGGCCGGACGGTCTTCTACTCGTCGCACCTCCTCGATGCGGTCGAGAAGGTGGCTGACCTCGTCGTCGTGATCCGCGACGGCCAGATCCTCCGCACCGGCTCGCCCGACGAGATCACGTCGCTCGCCGGCGAGGGCTCGCTCGAGGCTGCCTTCGGTAAGCTCACCGCCGCCGCCGACGCCTACGACGAAGCCGAGGTGCTGGTCGCTGAAGCCTTTGGCTGAAGGGAGAATGGAAAAGGGAAAAGGGAGAACGGGTGCTGGATCGAAGGGGCGCGACTTGCTCCCGCGGGTGGAGGACTTTGCCGTGCGGGCCGTCGGGCTGTTCCGGTACCTGCAGGAGCAGCCGGACCGAGCGGGGTGGGTGATCGGGAAGCAGTTCCTTCGGGCGGCCACCTCGGTGGGGGCGAATGCGGAGGAGGCCCAGGACGCGTCGAGCCGAAAGGACTTCGTGCAGAAGTACAGCATCGCGCTCCGCGAAGCGCGCGAGGCGAGATACTGGCTCCGCCTCATGAAGCGAACCGAGATGGTGCCCGCGGATCGAATCGAGCCGCTCCTCACCGAGGCGGGCGAGATCTACGCGATCCTGAGTGCCGTCGTTCGAAACGCCAAGCAGAACGCATCCTCATGACTCCTTCTCCCTTTCCCCTTTTCCCTTCGTGAAAACGCTAGGCGTTACGGGCGGCATCGGCAGTGGGAAGTCCGCGTTTGTCACCCGCCTCGGGGCGCACGACGGCGTGCGCGCGGTGCTGGCCGACGAGGTGGCGAAGCGGCTCATGGTCGAGGACCCCGACGTGCGGCAGAAGCTCGTTGCGCGGTTCGGGCCGGAGGTCTACCGGCCGGACGGCGCGCTCGACCGGCAGGCCGTCGCCGCGCGCGTGTTCGCCGACGAGGCGGAGCTGGCGGCGCTCAACGCCATCGTCCACCCGGCCGTGCGGCGGGCGCTCCTGGCCGAGATCAACCGCGCCGAGGCGGAGGGCGTCCGCCTGCTCGTCTACGAGGCGGCGCTCATCTTCGAGACCGGCGCCGACCGGATCCTCGACCGCGTGGTCGTGGTCGACGCGCCGCTCGAGACGCGCATCGCCCGTGTGATGGCCCGCGACGGCGTACCCCGCGAGGCCGTCCTCGCCCGGATGCGCCACCAGCTCGACCCCGAGGCGGCCCGCGCCCGCGCCGACATCGTGGTGGTCAACGACGGCGACCTCGAAGCCCTCCACGCCGAGGCGGACCGGATCGCCGCCTCGGGGTAGGGTCGCCTCAAGTCGGTAGAGCCGGCGACCGTTCTACTGTGCGACGCTAGTGGTGCATTTCCAGGACCACAAGCGCCGCTGGCTCAGACCAGCGCCAGCGTGTCGCGTGGTAGAAGTAGTTGTCTGGGAAGTCATCGAGGCGGTGGCCGTCCTCTGATGGATCGGCAAGGTGCGGGCGTACCTCCGATTTCCAGAACGCGAACGTTTCCGACTCCGTGACCCAACGGAGCGGTGTGCCCACGTTGGCAACAACGAACTGGACCGAACCCAGGCGAAGCAACTCGCGCAAAGCTGCTTCGCTCAAGTCGGACTCCCGCTCGGTTGCGATGACCACGCCTGACTCGCTCCACACCTTGGATAGAGGGATCCTGATGACCTGCGGAACAAAGCCAGTCTCAGACATAGTGGGAGTCAGGGCTAAACCGAGACCAGGCGACGGAAAGCGTTCTCCCGGGGCTTTCCCGCCTCGGGGTCGTCTGGGCTCATCCACCCCCGAGGCGGTGTCGTCGGTTCCTCGCTCACGACCGTTCAGACCAGTAGCCTGGACGGCGACGGTCGTGGGCGACAGCGAGCACAAACAGCGCCTCCTCAGTTGCCCGGTAGATCACGTGGTGTGGGAACCGTCGGAGCGACCACCGACGATATGGGTCCTGCCCCAGCACGGGAGAGCCGAGGCCGGGGGACTCCGCGATCAGGTCGAAGACTCGTTGAGCTTCATCGATGAACTGCCCTCCGAGACCGTCGGACCGTTCCTCGTAATACGTCGCTGCCGCCAGCAACTCCGCGCGGGCGTCCGGGTGAAACCGAACGTCGGTCACGAGAGGGCACGACGGGCCTCCGCAAGGACATCGGCGACGGGAATCGCCTCGATGTCGCCCGACGCGAGTGTGTCCCAGCGCCGCGCCGCCTCGTCCGCCCACGCGCGTTCGATCTCGTCCTCTTCGTCCAGGCTCGCGATGAGGTGCCGGGCGAGGCGCGCCCGTTGGTTGCGAGGCAAGCGGAGGGCCTGCGACTCAATTTCCTGAAGGCTCATGGCTACGCGGTGTCGTCAACCCAAAGTACGCCTCGGTACAACGAGCCCTTCAGCACGACTCGTGCCGGAGACCTACCGCTTCTGTCGAGGCTCTCCCGCCTCGGGGAGTCCCGGCCTCAACCTCCGAGGCGGCCCGCGCGGACCTGGTGGTGGTCAACGACGGCGACCTCGCAGCGCTCCATGCCGAGGCGGACCGGCTCGCCGCCTCGGGGTAGCACGCGGCGGGTTCTTCGGCTGCCTGAGGTGGCCTCGCCTCCGCGCGCGGGTTTATGTGTCGCCGGAGAGCGCACTTGTCGAGTCAGGACGAGACCGCAGTTGATCCAGAGCCCGACCTGTCCCTTCGTGGCGGTAGACCCCTGCACTCGCCAGGCCCGACTGCTCGAACTGGAGTTCGACGAGCGCTCCGCGCAGGGTGTCTACGAGCGTCATGTAGGTTGGTGAGAGCGAGTCCACGGGCGCACGGCGACGGGGCCAGCTTCGGCATCGATACGATTGCGGATACGTCGAGCGGATGTCGCCGATCTTGGCTCCGTCCTCGAACGAATGCTCTGCGCCGATTAGGCCAGTCGAGCCGATCGGAGCCCAGGCGAGGAACGCGAGGGTGTCCCCGACGAAGACGTACGTTGTACGGAGTGAGTCGTACCTCAGAGTGGCGACATCCTCGACCGAGCCAACCTCGGAGTCCCATGGTGCTCCAACGTGGACCCACTCCGGCTCTCCAAGAGTGCTGAGCACCCAGTCCGGCGTGGTCCACAGCGGAAGGCCGCCGACTCGCCACACCCCCGTGTCTTCGATGTCGTGGACGATCTCTCCTCGCAGGACGGCAGCATCTCTACACTCGTAGAACTGGTCGTCCGCGCCGCGCCCACAGCCTGCCGCAGCGACTACAAACAGAGTAGCGATCAGCCTCGTGACCGCTACTTCTGCGTAGCGAGTGCGCCATGATGGTCTGGACCTGCCCATGTCAGTCACAGGGACCATCGGTGATAGCTGGAAGCGGGAGGTTTGCCTCAGAGTGGACTTGGAGCAAGTCGGAGCCCTCGGGCCTCACGTACCCCTGAGGCGGCCTAAAGCCCCGACTCATCCGCCCAGCGGAGGTGGTCGAGGACCAGCCGCGCGCGCGGCGCGAAGCCGTCGCCGAACTCGGCCGGGTACGCCTCGGTGACGGAGAAGAACGTCCCGTCATGCGCGCCCACGCGGACCGTCCCCACCTCGGTGTCGCCGATGAACCGGAACGCCGCGCGGACCCACGGGTCGTCCGTGTCGAACGCCTCGGCGCCGCCGCGCGCGTCGGCCACGGCGCGGGCGAGGTCCACGACCTCCGCCTCGGTGGTGGCGGTCGCCGGGACGAACAGGCTCAGGGACGCCGCCTCGGCCATCGTGAACTGGACGGCCGTGCCCTCGCCGGAGGCGGTCACCTCGTCCGTCCAGCCCTCGGGGAGGTAGGTCGAGAACGGGAGCGGGACGTCCGCGACCTCCACGAGGCGGAGGTCGATCGGCTCGGGCATCCCCTCGACCAGGAACGAGTCGGTGCGCGTCGCCGGGCGGGCCACCTCGGGGATCCGCGCCGTCGAGGCCGTGTCGGGGGCGGTGGTCGTGTCCGGCTCCGCCTCGGGGGCAGGTGCCTCGGTCGGAGTCGCCGGACGGTCGGGCGGCGTGGCCGGCTCGGGGTCCGAGGCGCAGCCGGCGGCCCCGAGGAGGAGCACGCCGGCGAGGAGGCGGGGCGTCATGTGCCGAAGGCTTGCGAGAGGGCGTCCTGGTCGTGAGCGTCGAGCCCGTCGAGGACGAGCGTGTGGCCCATCCGGTCGCGCTTCGTCTGGAGGTAGCGCGCGTTGTGCTCGCCGGCCGGCACCTCGATCGGCACCTGCTCGACGATCTCGAGGCCGTAGCCGGAGAGCCCGACGCGCTTGCGCGGGTTGTTGGTCATCAGCCGGAGGCGCCGCACCCCGAGGTCGCGCAGGATCTGGCAGCCGATCCCGTAGTCGCGCGCGTCCATCTTGAACCCGAGCGCCTCGTTGGCCTCGACGGTGTCCATGCCCTCCTCCTGGAGCTTGTACGCGCGGAGCTTGTTGAGCAGGCCGATGCCGCGGCCCTCCTGCTTCATGTAGAGGATCGCGCCGCGCCCCTCACGCTCGACCTGGATCATCGCGCGCGCGAGCTGGTCGCCGCAGTCGCACCGCGCCGAGCCGAAGATGTCGCCCGTCACGCACTGGCTGTGGACGCGCACGAGCACCGGGTCGTCCTCGGTCCACTCGCCCTTGGTGAGCGCGAGGTGGACGTCGCCGGTCAGCACCTCCTCGTAGGCCGCGAGGCGGAAGTCGCCGCGCGCCGTCGGCATGTCGATCTCGACGACCTGCTGGACGAGCGTCTCGGTGCGCATCCGGTGCGCGATGAGGTCCTTGATCGTGATGAGGCGGAGCCCGTGGCGGTCGGCGAAGGCGCGGAGGGCCTCGGTGCGCGCCATCGTGCCGTCCTCGGCCAGGATCTCGATCAGCACGCCGGCCGGGTGGAGCCCGGCGAGGCGGGCGAGGTCGACCGCCGCCTCGGTGTGGCCCGCGCGGCGGAGCACGCCGCCGATCTGGGCGCGCAGCGGGAAGATGTGGCCCGGCCGCGCGAAGTCGGCCGCCGCGGCGGACGGCGCGGCGAGGGCGCGGATCGTCTTGGCGCGGTCGGCGGCCGAGATGCCCGTCGTGGTACCCTCGCGGAGGTCGACCGAGACGGTGAACGGTGTGTCGTAGAGCGACGAGTTGGTCTGCTCCATCAGCGGCAGCTCGAGCGTCGCCGCGCGCTCGCGCGTGATCGCGACGCACATCAGGCCGCACGCCTCGTGGGCCATGAAGTTGACGGCGTCGGGCGTGACCAGCTCGGCTGCGCCGATGAGGTCGCCCTCGTTCTCGCGGTCCTCGTCGTCGACGACCACGACGAGCTTGCCGTTCTGGATGTCGGCGATGGCGTCCTCGATCGCGTCGAAGCGGACGTCCGGGGTGTCGGCCATGAATGCACGTGTGTTTGGCGCAAGAAACGGCCCGGGCCGCCTCGGGGTGCCCGTCGGTCTACAATTCGCCGGCCGTTCGCGCCGCCTCCTCGGGGGACCGCCGACGGCCGACCGTTGACCGCCGCCTCGGGGACGTCGCGCCGCTCCATGTTGAGATCTCCCAGCGGGAGGAGGCCAGGGGAGGGCGAACCATCCGTGCACTACCTCAGGACTGCGATCTGTCGGGATCTCGCCGCCTCGGGGACGGGGGCCGAGGTCGATGGATCCCGAAGCACTCGATTCGTCGCCCCCCTCCCAACCTCCCCCCGCTGGGGGGAGGGGACTCTGTTTTCCCCGAGGCGGTCGGCCCCGAGGCGGTGTCGCCCAACCCGGCCGCTCAGGCAGCGGTCCGCGGTCTGTCGTCCGTGGTCCCCTCCCCGAGGCGGTCAGCCCTCTGCCACCTCGCGGAGGCGCTCCTCGGGGAGGTCCTCCTGCCGGCCGCGCCAGAACGGGTCGCCGTCGGGCCGCGTGCGGCGGTCGCAGTACACCTCGAGGCGGTTGCCCTCGGGGTCGCGGAAGTAGCCCTGCCACGCGATCTGGGCCTCCTCCAGGTCCACCTCGACGCCCATCGCGCGGAGCCGCTGGACGAATGCCCACATCTCGGCCTCGTCGTCGACTTCGAACGCGAAGTGGTCGAGGCGCGTCGGCGCCCCGAGGGGGCCGTCGGCGTCGCGTGCCTGCCGCAGCACCAGGCGGTGGTGCATCCCGTCCGGGGTGCCAGGGATCGGCTGGCCGTCGGTCAGGAAGGCGTAGTGGCTCTGGTCGTCGGTCGTCCGCTCGTGGACGGCGAGGCCGAACGCCTCGGTGTAGAACGCGACCTGCGTGTCGAGGTCGGCGACGTCGAGGCGGAGGTGGCCGAGGCGGGCGGGCATCGAGGCGGGAGCAGGTCCGCCTCGGGGACGCGCGGCGCGTGCGCTGGGTTCGGCCGCCGAGCGACCGGGTCTCCAAAAAAAGACCGCCTCGGAGACGAATCCCCGAGGCGGTCGGAACGGTCGCGCGGGCTAGGCGGCCAGCACGAAGGCGAGGACGAACGGCAGGAACGTCGCCAGGACGACCCCGGCCAGGAAGGTCACCTGCGGCCAGGCGACGCTGAGGCGGGGCTCGTCGACGATCTCGTAGGGCGCGGGGCCAGTGGTGGAGGGAGTCGTCATGACAGGAGAGAAGACAGGAGGTGGAGGACGGACGCCCGCAGACGCGGAGGGTTACGCATCGGCGGGCGCCGAGACCCGGATAAGCGGAGGTTTCACTAAGCCGTCATCCCGCCGTCGACGGTCAGCTCGGCTCCGGTGATGTAGGAAGCCGCCGGACTGGCCAGGAAGGTCACGGCCTCCGCCACCTCGTCGGCCGTGCCGTAGCGGCCGAGAGCCGTAAACGACGCCTGCGCCGCGGCGCCGGGGTTCTGGTCGGGGTCGGCCGGGTTCATCTCGGTGTCGATCGGGCCGGGGTGGACCGTGTTGACCGTGATCCCGCGCCCGCCCAGCTCCTTGGCGACGACGCCCGAAAGGGCCGCGACCGCCGCCTTGGACGCGCTGTAGACCGCCAGGCCCGGGAAGCTCGTGGTGGCGACGATGCTGCCGACGTTGACGATCCGGCCGTTGTCGCGGAGGTGCGAGGCCGCCGCGCGGAGGGCGGCGAACGGACCGCGCACGTTCACGTCGAGGCTCGTGTCGTAGTCGGCGTCGCTGAACTCGTGCACGGGGCCGGTCTTGTAGACGCCGGCGTTGTTGACGAGGATGTCGAGGCCGCCGTGGTCGGCCACGACCTGCTCGACGAGGCCGGCGACCGCATCTGCGTCGGCGGCATCGGCCTGGTAGGCCTGGGCGGTGCCGCCGGCCGAGGTGATCGCCTCGACGACGGCCTGGGCGCGGTCGGGCGAGGCGTTGTACGAGAGGGCGACCGTGGCGCCGGCGCGGGCGAGACGGCGGGCCGTCGCGGCGCCGATGCCGCGGCTGCCGCCGGTGATGAGGGCCACCTTTCCGGTGAGGTCAGACATGGGTCAGAGGGATAGGGTTTGTTTTGGAACGTTCGTTCCATTTGGGAGATGAACCTGTCCAACACGGCCCGGTTCCCGTCCCGCCTCGGGTCAGGCTCCGAGGCGGCTCAGACCCGGTAGCAGGGGCGTGGTTCGTAGGGCGTGGGACAGAGATCCCAGCCGCGGCACGCCGCCTCACACGTGCCCCCACGTCCGACGGCCTACGCCCCCGACGGAGACCGCCGTCCTGCCTGCCGCTCTAGGCGGCGATCGCCGCCATCGTCGTCTCGACCACGTCGGCCAGCGCCTCGGGGTCGGCGCCGGCCTTCTGGAGGCCGCGAAGTCCGTAGACGGTGCTCGTCAGGAAGCGCGCGAGCGCCTGCGGGTCGCGCCCGGTGCCGATCTCGTCCTGGTCCTGTGCCTCGCGGACGAGCCGCCCGAACGCGGTCGTCATCCGCTCGCGCGCCGCGCAGGCCCGCCGCGCCGTGTCGGGGTCGCGGGAGGCCACCTCGGCGGCGACGTTCGTCATCAGGCAGCCCTCGGGCGGGAGGTCGCCCTCGCTCGCCTCCGAGGCGGTCTGCCGGAGGAACGCGCCGATGGCGCCGAGCGGCGAGCCCTCGCACGCGCAGAGGTCGTCGAGCGCCTCGCGGCCCTGGCGCGCGTAGCGGTCGAGGGCGGCCAGGAACAGCCCGTGCTTGTCGCCGAAGGTGGCGTAGAGGCTCGACCGGCTGAGGCCCGTCGCGTCGACGAGGTCCTGCACGCTGGCCGCCTCGTAGCCCTTGGCGCGGAACACGCCGAGGGCGGCCGTGAGGGCGTCGTCGGGGTCGAAGGTGCGGGGGCGAGGCATGGCCCTCGAACGCCTCGGAGGGCGTTGATGTTTTCAGGTCGTGGGCGTGCGCGAGCGAGCCGGTCCTCCGCAAGAAGCGCGAACCGTCAGGTCGGCGCAGCCAAGCAGGCGACGCGCGAGCGTGCCCCGCCCGGATGGGGCGGGCGCGATGGAGCGCGACACGGCGGAGGTGCCGGCGCAGCCGCGCAGAGCCCGATCTGGTGAACCCTCAACGCCCTCTCAGGCCTTCGAAAGTGCCGCGTCGCCGGTGCTGCCGTCCCCGAGGCGGTCGGGCTCGTGATCGGTCACGCCAAGGTCGTCGCGCAGCGTGTCGAGCAGGACGTCGTGCGCCTCGGCGGGCGTCGCCGCCTCGACGAGGGCCTCGACGGTTGCGTCGGAGCGGACGAGCTGGGCGGTCACGGAGAGCGCGCGGAGGTAGGCGTCGGGCTCCATCCCGGTCGGTGCCAGGAGCGCGATCAGGACGCGCGCCGGCCGGCCCGTGTGCGGGATCGCCGCGCCGTCGGGGCAGACGCCCACGAACGTCATCGGCGCCTCGACCTCGGGCACGTGCGCGTGGTAGAACACGACGCCCGGCATCACCTCGGGGGCGTCGTCGACGTCGCACGCGGCGACGGTCTCGGCGAGGCGGGCCGCTGTGCCGGGGGCATCCGGGAAGCCGGCCGTGAACATCCGCCGGAGGAGGGCCTCGGGCGAGGCCGGATCGAGGCCGAGCACGATCTGCTCGGCCGGCAGCGCGAGGTCGTCGATGCCGTCGCCGTCGACCGCGTCGGCCAGGAACTGGGCCACCTCCGCCTCGGAGAGGGTGATCGAGAGGAGGTCGAGCGAGGGAAACCGCCGTGCGAGCACGCGCGGGAGCCGCTGGAGGGCGGGCCGCCACGCGACGGTCCCGCGGCGGACGCCGACCAGCGCCAGGATGTCGCCGGTCTGCGCGACGCCGTCGAGCGTGCGCACGGCCCGGCTCCAGTCCTCGACGGCCTGGACCTCGATGCTCGCCTCGGGGCGGGCCGCGCGGAACCGGTCGGCCACCTCGACGGCGTCGTCTGCTGCGGTGAGGATGAGGACGCGGAGCCCCTTCTGGGCCGCCAGCACCTTCATCGCGCGCACCGCCCGCGCGAACCCGGCCTCGCGGAAGAGGAGCGGCGGCACGAGGATCACCAGCCGCTGGGCCGCCGCGAGCGGCGCCGCGAGGCGCGCCACGACCACCATCGCGCGGCTCTCGTCCAGGATCCCGTCGATCACGCGCCCGAACACGAGCGAGCCCGCCGTCTGCTGGCCGTTCCAGCCGGCCACGATCTCCGAGGCGCGGATCTCGCGGGCGCCCCGCACGAGCCCCTCCACCGGGTTGTCGTCGATGCGGACCGCCGGCGTCGCCGGCACGCTCGCGGCGGTCGCGTGGAGCACGGCCCGCTCCATCAGCCGCTCGGCCGCGGCCACGTTCGCCGCCTCGTCCTGGCCGCTGCGCGCGACGGCGATCGGGTAGACCGGCTCTTCGCTCTCGGGGCTCCGCATCAGCAGGGCCAGCTCCATCAGCTCCTCGGCCGTCTCGGGGTTGGCGAGCGGGATGAGGATGCGCTCGGGCGCCTCGGTGGGCTCGTACGGCTTCTGCGCCTCGGCGAGGGCGACGCGGCGCCCGAACGTCTGCACCAGCGTCGGACCGATGAGGCACGTCAGGACGATCACCAGAATGACCGCGTTCACCGTCGCCTGCCCGAAGAGGCCGATGTCGAACCCGATGAGCGTCACGGCGAGTGTCGCCGCCGCCTGCGGCATCGTCAGGCCGGCGACGGCGAGGCCCTCGAGGCGCGAGAACTTGAAGAGCGGAATCCCGAGGAGGGCGGCCGTCCCCTTGCCGGCCACCACGATGGCGGTGAACAGAAGCGCCAGGCCCCAGACCTCGAGCGAGCCCAGCACGCGGACATCGACCAGGAGCCCGACCGAGACCAGAAAGAACGGCACGAAGATGGCGTCGCCCACGAACCGGAGCCGCGTCATCAGCGGGCTCTGCTTTGGGATGAGGCGGTTGAGCGCGATGCCGGCCAGGAACGCCCCGATGATCGACGCCAGCCCGACGAGCGAGGCCGTCCACGCGGCCAGGAAGACGGTGGCGAGGAGGAACGCGAACGCGGCGTCGTCCTCGCGGCGGACCCGGCGGAAGAACGCCCGCGCCAGGCGCGGCACGCCCAGCAGCACGACGAGGGCCCAGATCCCAGCGCCGACGACGAACCGGATCCAGAAGGCCGTGCCCGCCTCGCCGCTGACGACGCCCTGCACGACGGCCAGCACGACGAGCGAGAGCAGGTCGGTGACCAGCGTCGCGCCCGTCGCGATCACGAGCGCCCGGTTCTTGCCCACTCCGAGGCGGCGCGCCAGCGGCAGCGCCAGCAGCGTGTGGCTGCCGACGATGCTGCCGAGCAGGATCGCCGACGGCATCCCGTAGTTCAGCAGGCGCGGGCCGACGACGAGCGCCAGTCCCATCGGGACGGCGAACGACAGGATCCCGAACAGGAGCGCCCGCGTCCGCTGCCGGGCGAACTCGGCGAGGTCGAGCGTGATGCCGGCCGTGAACATCAGGTAGAGCAGCCCGAACGTTCCCAGGAGGATGAACGTGGCGTCGCGCTCGAGCAGGCCGGTCACGCTCGGGCCCGCGATCGCCCCCAGCGCGATCAGCCCCACGAGGCCCGGCATCCGGAGCCGCTCGAACAGGAGCGGCCCGAGGAGCAGGATCCCCATCGTGATGGCGACCACGAGGACGGGGTCGGTGACGGGGAGGTCGGGGACGGGGAGGTCCAACGGCGCGGGAGAGGAGCCCCCAAACCTAGCCCCGGATGGCCGCCGCCTCGGGGAGCCCCGCCTCGGGGAGCCCCGCCTCGGGGAGCCCCGCCTCGGGGAGCCCCGCCTCGGGG
>JBCCQJ010000131.1:0-12045 GCA_039024395.1 Bacteroidota bacterium
CCCGAGGCGGGGTCCTCTGTCCCGACCGCTCAGGCGGCGGTCCGTCGTCTGCGGTCCGTCGTCCCGCCTCGGAGAGGCGGACTACGCCTCGCCGCGGAGCCGGGCCTGGAGGTCGAGCCCGCTGCGGATCTCGCCCGGCGTCGGCGTCTGGCCCTGCGCCACGAGCCGGTAGAACGCCGCCGCGTCCTTGTCGCGGCCGACCGCGGCCAGCGCGCGCACCTCGCCGCCGTGGACGTACGCGGCCAGGAACGAGCGATCCTCCAGCGACCCCTGCACGACGACCTCGTCCCACGCCCGGACGTGCCCCACGTAGCGGAGGCCGACGCCGAACTGGCCGGTCCAGAAGAAGGGGACGCTCTCGAACGGCCGCGCCGCGTCGGGGGCGGCCATGTTGCGGGCCGCGTGGCGTCCGTGCTGCTGCGCGAGGCGCCAGTGCTCGATGCGGACGCGCTCGCGGAGCCGGGACTCGGGGTAGGCCGCGACGTCGCCGGCGGCGTAGAGCCCGTCCCCGAGGCGGAGCGTGGCGTCGGTCTCGAGGCCGCCGTCGCCGCGGCGGAACGCTGCGCCCTCCAGGAAGTCGGTCGCGGGGCGGACGCCCACGCCGAGCAGCACGAGGTCGGCCTCGGTGCCCTCGCCGTCGGCGACGACGCGGAGGCCGCCGCCAGCGCGGGTGCTGGGGTCGGCGTGGATCGTCTCGATGCGCTCGACGTCGGCCCCGAGACGGAACTGGACGCCCTTGGCCTCGGCGGCGCGCTGGAAGACGGCGCCCACCTCGGGGCCGAGGGTGTGCCCGAACGGCGTCTGCTCACGGCCGATCACGGTCACCTCCAGGCCGCGCCCGATCAGGCTCGACGCGGCCTCCATGCCGATGAACGACGCCCCGATGATGGCGACGCGCTCCGCCGAGGCGGACCGCCTGACGACCGCGTCGGCGTCGCGCCACGAGCGCAGCACGTGGACGCCGTCGAGGTCGGCGCCGTCGATGGGCAGCCGCCTCGGGGCGCCGCCCGTCGCCACGAGGCAGGCGTCGTAGGCGACCGTCTCGCCATTCGAGAGCGTGACCGTCTTGGCGGCCGGGTCGAGCGCCGTGGCCGTCTTCTCGGTCCACAGCTCGATGCCGTGGGCCTCGTAGAACGAGCCGTCGCGCAGGCGGAGGGCGTCGCTGCTGCCGCCGCCGAGGTAGCCCTTCGAGAGGGCGGTCCGGTCGTAGGGCGGCCGCGCCTCGGGCGTCACGAGGACGAGGCGGCCCTGGTAGCCGCTCGCCCTCAGCTCCTCGGCCGCGGCCTGCGCCGCCGCGCCGCCGCCGAGGAGGAGGAACAGGCGGTCGTCCGCCTCGGGGTTCGGGCGCGCCATCGCGGGCGGGCGGCCGTCGCTCACGCGGTAGGGGACGCCCTTGCCGTGCGTGCTCGCGTCGGGCGGCACGCGGACGAGCACGGCGTCGCCCTCGACGCGGACCTCGAAGGTGCGGAGGGCGTCGGGCGCGGGCGGCTCGTCGAGGGCACCCGAGGCGACGTCGAAGACGGCGTGGTGCCACGGGCAGACCACCTTGGTGCCGTCGAGCACGCCGGTCGCGAGCGGCGCGCCGTAGTGCGTGCAGAACGCCGTGCAGGCGTGGAAGTGGCCGTCGACGCGGGAGAGCAGCACCTCGGCGTCGCCGGCTTCCACCTGGCGCATCTCGCCGTCGGCAAGGTCGGAGACGGAGGCGACGCGGACGAACTCGGACATGGGGATTGGGAAGGGGCCGACGCCTCACGGCCGGCGCCGACGCGGAGTTCCACCTCGGGGGGGACCTCGGCGCCCCAACCCCCGAGGCGGAAGCGCTACCTTGGGCGCCCCTCTCGCCTGCGTTCATGCCCACCGACGTCCGCGCCCTCATCGACCGGATCGCCGACGCCCTCGGCCCCGAGGCGGTCCCGGAACGCGTCGAGCGGGTCGCCCGCGCCGTCCTCGACGCCGGTGCTCCCGGCCGTGCTCCCGCGCTGTCGCTGGCGGCCCCCGCCTCGGGGACCGGCGGCCCGCGCGTGGTGGTGACGGCCTACGGCAACGACCGGCCAGGCGTGCTCGCCGCGATCACGGCCGAGCTGTCCGCCTCGGGAGCCGACATCCTCGACGTGTCGCAAAAGGTGCTCCAGGGCTACTTCACGCTCGTCCTCGTGGCCGACCTGCCGGCGTCGCTCGACCTCGGCGCCGTCCGCGACGGCCTCCAGGCGCGAGGCGAGGCGCTCGGCGCCCGCGTCCTCCTCCAGCACGAGGAGCTGTTCCAGGCGATGCACCGGCCATGATGGGATACGGGGATTGGGGACTGGGGATTGGGGAGAGCGCAGCCGGCGCGGTCTCGGAGCCGAAGGCGTCGTACGGCCCCACCACGATTCGCAGCTTTCGAGACCTCGAAGTGTGGAACGACGCAGTTGCGCTGGCAGAAGTCGTCTATGATGAGACCAAGACCTTCCCCGGTGACGAGCGCTTCGGACTGACGAGCCAACTTCGGCGCGCCTCCGTGTCTGTCGCGTCGAACATCGCCGAGGGGTGGGGACGCGGAAGTCGGAAGGAATACCTCCGGTTTCTTCATATCGCCCGCGGCTCGCTGTTCGAGGTCGCGACGCAGGTCGAGATCGCACACCGTGTCGGGCTGCTCGCTGCAGAACAGCGGAGCCGGATCGAGGCGCATGGAACCCGCTGTGGCAAACGTCTCAGCCGCTTGGTGGCCTCTCTCCGAGCCCCCCAATCCCCAACCCCCAGTCCCTAACTCCGCTCCGCCACCGTGCCTCTATCCCTCGACGAGGTCCTCCAAACCGTCCAGATGACGGAGGCCGACGCCTTCGACATCCGCACGGTCACGCTCGGGATCAGCCTGCGGGGGTGCCGCAGCCGCGACGCCGCCTCGACGCGGCAGAACGTCTACGACCACGTCGTGCGGACGGCCGCGCACCACGTGGCCGCCGCCGAGGAGGTCGAGCGGACCTACGGCGTGCGGATCGCCAACAAGCGCGTCTCGATCACGCCCGCGGCGCTCGTCGAGAAGGGCACCACGCCCGGCGACGCGGCGCTCATCGAGGCGCTCCCCGAGGCGCTCGCGACCACGGCCCGCGTGTGCGCCTCGGTGGCCTGCGGCAGCACCAAGGCCGGCATCAACGCCGACGCCGTGCTCGCCGTCGCCCGCGCCATCAAGGGCATGGCGGCGCGGACGGCCGACCGCGACTCGGTCGGGTGCGCCAAGTTCGTCGCCTTCTGCAACGCCGTCGGCGACAACCCCTTCGTGGCCGGCGCCTTCCACGGGCCGAGCGAGGCCGCGGCGGCGCTCAACGTCGGCATCTCGGGGCCGGGCGTCGTGCTGCGCGCCATCGAGGCGGTCGGCCCCGAGGCGGACTTCGGGGCCGTCACCGACGCCATCAAGACGATGGCCTTCAAGATCACGCGGGCCGGCGAGCTGGTCGGGCGGCGCGTGGCCGAGGCGCTCGGCCGCCGCCTCGGGGCGCCGGTGCCGTTCGGCGTGGTCGACATCTCGCTCGCGCCGACGCCGGCCGACCGCGACTCGGTGGGCGACGTGCTCCGCGCGATGGGCCTCGGCAGCGTCGGCGCGCCGGGCACGACGGCCGCGCTCGCCATGCTCAACGAGGCGATCAAGCGCGGCGGGCTGATGGCGGCCCGGCACGTGGGCGGCCTCTCGGGCGCGTTCATGCCCGTCTCCGAGGACCAGGCCATGATCGACGCCGCCGCTGCGGGGCACCTCTCGCTGGCGAAGCTCGAGGCCATGAGCGCCATCTGCTCGGTCGGCCTCGACATGGTCGCCATCCCGGGCGACACGCCCGCCGAGACCATCGCGGGCATCCTGTTCGACGAGTTCGCGATCGGCATGGTCAACGACAAGACGACGGCCGTGCGCATCCTGCCCGTCGCCGGCAAGGGCGTCGGCGAGTGGGCCGACTACGGCGGGCTGCTCGGCCGCGCGCCCGTGATGCCCGTCTCGGAGGTGTCGAACGCCGTCTTCGCCCACCGAGGCGGCCGCATCCCCGCGCCGATCCGCAGCCTGACCAATTAGCGCGCCCGTTGGGCTGCGCCCGGTTGCGTGTTCCGTGGATCCTGAGCAGACCACGCACTACGCGATACGCAGCACGGTCCGGCGCACCCGTCAGAATCCAGTTGACACCCCGCCAGCCATGTTCTCCGACCTCGCCGACGACTTCGTGGCCCAGGGCCTCGCCACACGCGGCACGATGATGGGCCGGCCGTGCCTCCGCGCGAACGGCGAGCTGTTCGCCTCGGGGGAGGGCGCAACCCAGGCGCTCGTGGTCAAGCTCCCTGCCGCGCGCGTGCAGGAGGAGATCGCGGCCGGCCGGGCCGTCGCGTTCGCCCCGGGAGGCCGGGCGTTCCGCGAGTGGATCGAGGTGACGGATCCGAGCGAAGCGCACGCCCGCGAGCTGATGTTCGAGGCGCTGGCGTTCGTGGCTGGCGACGGCTGATCTCCCCGCCTCGGGGGAGGCGCCGGAGGTTGACTGTGGAGAGCATCGGCTGATACCGCTGGCTGGCATCGCCCCGTCATGGCCTCCCTCTCCCCCACCCCGTCGCTTCTCGCCCCGTCGACCTCGTCGGCGGTCAGCCTGGTGATCGCCAACCTCGTCCCGCTCGTGGGCGTGGTGTTTCTCGACTGGAGCCTGTTCGGGATCATGTGGATCTACTGGGCCGAGAGCGCTGTCATCGGCGTGTTCGCCATCCTGCGGATGCTCACGGCCGGCCGCGACGGATGGGTGGCCGCTCTGCTCCGGCTTCCGATGGCCGGCTTTTTCGTGGCCCACTATGGGTTCTTCTGGCTCATCCACGGCGTGTTCGTGTACGCGCTCTTCGGCGAGGGCCGCCGGTTCCTCCTCGACGGCGCGACGATCCCCGAGGTGCTCCACGGCGTGCCCGTCGAGGGTCTCGTTCCCCTGGTCCTCAGCCACGGCCTCTCGTTCGTGATGAACTACCTCCTCGGGGGCGAGCGGCTCGTGGCCGAGAGCGCGGTCGAGATGGGCAAGCCGTACGGGCGTGTGATCGTCCTCCACGTCGTCATCATCGTGGGCGGCGTCCTGCTCATGTCGCTCGGCGCGACGGTCGGGTTCCTGATCCTGTTCATTGCGCTGAAGACGGCCGTCGACCTGGGCGTGCACCTCAAGGGGCACCGGATGCGGATCGCCAAGGCCCGGCGCCAGGGCGTCCCCGAGGCGGCCTGACCGGATCCGCGCACGCCGCCCAGGCGTCGGCCCGGCGATGCCAACCCTGACCGTCCGCGACCGCGAAGGAGAGACGCACCGCCTCGGGGTCGAGGCGGGGGCTGTCCTGCGCGAGGCCCTCCTCGAGGCGGGGCTCTCGCCGTACACCGGGCTCACGGCGCGGGCCAACTGCGGCGGGCGAGGCCTCTGTGCCACGTGCGGCGTATGGGCCGAGCCGGCGCCAGCGCCCACGCACTGGCACGACCGCCTCGCGGCCGACTGGGGCTACCCGCGGCTCTCGTGCCAGATCCGCGTGGAGGCAGACCTCGCGGTCGAGATCCCGCCCAAGGTGGTCTGGGGGAAACGCCGGCCGGCCTCGGCGCGCCGCTAGAGCAGACGGCAGGTGCGTGGTGCGTAGGACGTGGGACGGACGCACCCCCAAAGCGTACCGCATCGGACGCGTCCCCACGCCCGACGGCCCACACCCTATGTGGGGACCAACAACCGTCCTGACCGTCGCTCTAGAACCGAAATCGCTCGGCGCCGGCAGCAGGCGTCCATGCTGAGGCCCCCTCGAACGCCTCCCAGAAGAGGCGGCTGTAGGCCCGGATCAGCTCGTAGCCCGCGTTGTCGGGCTCCCACCGCGCGTCGCCCTGCTCCTTCGTGACGACCGTGAACACGTACGGCCCGCTGGGCGCGTGGACGTAGACGACCTCGCTCTTGGACCGGCTCACAGCGCCCTGCTTGCTCGCCGCCTGCACGCTCGGCGGAAGCGCCACGATGGCCTCGTCGTCCCAGTGGGTGCGCGTGAGCAGCCGGTGCATCTCCTCGTCGGCCGCCGGCGAGACCGCCTCGCCGTCGACGATCCGGCGGACCAGCTCCGACATCTCGCGGGGCGTCGTCTGGCCCCAGCCGTAGACCTCCCAGTCGCCGCGGCGGCCCTCGGTGCGGCTGTTCATGCGCGTCCCCTCGAAGCCGTTCGCGGCCAGCCAGTCGTTGATGCCCTCGCCCGTCACCATGCCCTGGAGCCACAGGCTGGCCGTGTTGTCGCTGGCAGCGAGCATCTGCTCGACGGCGCTGTGGAGGTAGACCGTCGCCGAGTCCTGGAGCTGGGCGAACAGCTCGCCCGAGTCCTCGCCGTAGCGCAGCGAGTCGCGGAAGGTGAGCGCGTCGCCCATCGTCAGCTCGCCCGCCTCGATGCGGTCGAAGACCTTGACGAGGATGGGCACCTTGATCATGCTGGCCGTCGGGAACAGCTCGTCGGGGCGGAGGGCGGCCGTCCGGCCCGTGGGCAGGTGGCGGACGTAGACGCCAACGACGCCGTCGAAGCCCTCGGCGGCCGCCTCGACGGCCCGCTGGAGGTCGGCGTCGGCCTGCTCGGCCGGCCACGGCGCAGGTCCCGAGGCGGGTCTCAGGGCAGGTTCCGGGGCACGCGCGACGCCCGCCCCCGAGGCGGCGCAGCCGGCGAGGACGAGGGCGCAGAGCATCGGCGCGAGGACGGGAGCGAGGCGGGGCATCGGGGCGTAGGAGGGCGACGCGCTCAACCTACCGCCCGTGTTCGAGATCGAGGTCGACTTCGCCTGCCCGTACTGCGCCGCGCCCATCTCGATGCTGGTCGACCCCAGCGTGCCGGCCCAGCGCTACATCGAGGACTGCGAGGTGTGCTGCAACCCCATCGAGGTGGCCTACGCAGCCGACGGCGAGGCGGTGACGGCCTTCGACGCGCGGAGCATCGAGCAGTAGGCTGTGGGCTGTGGGCTGTGGGCTGTGGGCTGTGGGCTGTGGGCGAAGGTGCCGCCGCCTCGGGGGCGGTGCAAGGCCGGACCGTAGGCGCCCGCTGGGCGAGGTGAGACGGCGAACGGCGAACGGCGAACGGCGAACGGCGAACGGCAAGGTGCCACCGTCTCGGGGATGGCGCACCGTTGGATCGGGGCAATGTTCGTAGGGGCGTACCGCGGTACGCCCTCCCGTGTCCGGTTGACGCGGCCCTCGCCACGACCCACCCCGAGGCGGCCGAGCCCCGAGGCGGCCGTCGAGTCGGGAACGCCGCGAGCGTGTCCGGCAGGCGCCACGTGCAGACATCGGCGGGAGCGTTCGGGAGGCCACCCGGGTCTGTCCCTCCATTCCTCCGCGCGCGGAGCGCGCGCGCCCATTCCTCAGAGCGACCGAAGGGCGCTCTCCCCCCTACGCCGGCAGGGTGATCGTGAACGTGGCACCCTCGCCCTCGCGGCTGGCGACGGCCAGCGTCCCGCCGTGCCCCTCGGTCACGATGTCGTAGGCGAGCGAGAGGCCGAGGCCGGTCCCCTCCCCGGTCGGCTTGGTGGTGAAGAACGGCTCGAAGACCCGGGCACAGTGCGCGCGCTCGATGCCCACGCCGTTGTCCGCCACGCGAAGCTGGACGCCCCCGTCGTAGGCCTCGGTGGCGAGCGTGACGGTGGGCTGGTAGTCCTCATCGGCCGCCTCGGTGCGGCGTTTGAGGGCGTAGACTGCGTTTTCGAGCAGGTTGCCGAAGACCTGCTGCATCGAGGCGGGCACCACGTCGACCAGCGGAAGCTCGCCGTAGGTGCGGACGATCCGAACGCCAGACGGAATCTGCGTCGAGACGGCCCGCTCCAGCAGCTCGTGGAGGTCGGCCGGACGCCGCTCGCCGCCCACGTCGCGGACGTGCCCCATCAGGCTGCGCACGATGCCGCCGGCGCGGCGGGCGTGGTCGCGGACCCGCCGGGCGTTCTCGACGATCGACTCGAGGTCCGCCTCGATGGCGTCGAGGTCGGGCGGGTCGGCGCCGGCGCGGAGGGCGCGGACGCCGGCCAGAAGGTCGCGCGCGAGGTCGACGTTGAGGTCGGCGAAGTTGCCGACGAAGTTGAGGGGGTTCTGGATCTCGTGCGCGAGCCCGGCCGAGAGCCGACCGAGCGAGGCCAGCTTCTCGGACTGGACGAGCTGCCGCTGGGTCGACTGCAGCTCGCGGAGCGCCTGCGACAGCTCCTCGTTCATCGCCCCCAGCTCCTCGGTGCGCATCCGCGCCATGGCGGCCTCCTGGCTGGCGCGCTCCGCCTCGGCGCGGACCTCGAGGGTCTGGAGGCGGCTGCGGGTCTGGGCCGAGAGGAGCGCCTCGCGGAGGTCGTGGTACTGACGAAAGTGCTGGAGGGCCGGCTCGAACGCGCCCGCCGCAGCGTGTGCCTCGGAGAGCGCACAGTGCGCCTCGGCGACGCGCGGCTCAGTTCCGGTCTGCTCGGCGATGTCGAGGGCCTCGCGCAGGACCTCGCGCGCCTCCTCGGTCTCTCCCAGCACGGTGAGGGCCTTTCCGATCTGGATCAGGCTTGTCGCCTGGGACTGCCGGTTGCGGACCTCCCGCCGGATGGCGAGGGCCTCGCGGTGCAGGCGCAGCCCCTCGGCGGCGTCGCCCCGGTCACACGCCACGCGGCCGAGGTCGTCGAGGGCGCGGGCCTCGGTCAGACGGGTGCCGTGCTCGCGGGCCAGCCGAAGCGCCGACGCGTGATGGGCGAGGGCCTCGTCGTAGCGGCCGAGGCCTCGCAGGGCGCCGCCGAGCACCGTGTGCGCGCGCGCCTGCCCACCGGCGTCGTCCAGGTCGGCGAAGAGGCGAAGCGCGGCCTCTCCGTGCTCGATCGCATTCTGGGGCTCTTGCAGCTCCAGGTACGTGTTGCCCATCGTCGCGCGCATCCAGGCCTCGCTCTCGACGATCCCGAGGGCGCGAACGACCTGAAGGTTCTCCAGGGCCAGCTCGAGTGCCTCGTCGTAGTGGCCCAGGCTGACGTGGACGGAGGAGAGCGCGCCGAGCGCGAACGACCGCGCCGGCAGGTCGCCCAGCGGCTCCAGCTCGGCCAGCGCGCGGGTCAGGACCTCGAGCGCCGCCTCGTGCTCCGAGTGGAGGTAGTGCGCGAACCCCTGGTAGGTCTTCGCCATCGCCATGCCAAGCGCGTCGTCTTGCCCGGCCGCCAACGCCTCGGCCTCGACGGCAAGCGCCAGCACGTCTTCGGGACGGTCCGGGATGGCGTCCCAGGCTTGGATCAGTCGATCGGCGACCGGTCCCGGCGGCAGGCTCCCCACGGCGATGTCGTCCATCGAGACCGGGGAGGAAGCCGCAGGGGTCGAGGGCGTCATGCGGATCGTACGTCGCTCGGGTGTCGGGGTGCCGCGAGGCAGGGCTCTCGGGCGCCTACCCCCGATGCGTCCGGATGAGGGCCGCGATCTGGTCGTCGGGCAGCGGCAGGACCGACGACGTCACCTCTCCGCCTCGGGGCGACGAGCCTCCTGAGGCGGCAGGAGCAGCCGGACTGGCTGCGCCGGCCGGCCGGTTGCCCGCGCGCGCCACGAGGCGGGCCTCGATCTCGTCCATCCACGACCCATCCCCCGAGGCGGCACGCGCCGGGCGTGGCCCCGAGGCGGACGCACCGCTCGCCACCGCCTCTCCCGCCTCGGTGGTGAGCGGCGCCGTCTCGAAGGCGACCCGCTTGAGGTTGACCAGGTGCATCGGCGTCACGTTGTCGCTTGTGATCGAGCCGCCGAGCGTGCCCGGCCCGAGCGTCATCGCCGGGAACAGGGCCGTCGTCATGCCCACCGAGCCGAGCGCGGCGACCGTGTTGACGACGATCCGCATCGACGGCTTGCGCAGCGCGAACTGCTCGATCACGCGGTCGGCCGTCGCGTGCAGCGCCAGCGTGTGCCCGATGCCGCCGAACTCGAGGATCTCGATGCAGCGCTCGCAACCGGCCTCCCACCCGTCGGCGACGTAGAACGAGAGGACCGGCGAGAGGGTCTCCATGGAGAGCGGCTCCTCCGGCCCGACGACGTCGACCTCGGCGATGAGCGCCTGGGCCGCCTCGGGGACCGAGAACCCGGCCATCTCGGCGATCCGGCGCGGGCTCTGCCCCACGATGCCGGTGTTGAACCGGCCGCCCGGCGTGATGATGGCGCGCAGCTTGGCCGTCTCGGCCTCGGAGCAGACGTAGCCGCCGCGCTCCCGGAAGGCATCGAGGAGGCGCGTGCGGACGGGGCTGTCGGCGACGACGCTGCGCTCGGTCGAGCAGAGGGTGCCCCAGTCGAACGACGTGCCCGTGAGGATGTCGGCCGCCGCCTTTTTGAGGTTCGCGCTGCGGTCCACGTAGGCCGGCACGTTGCCCGAGCCCACGCCGTAGGCCGGCTTCCCCTTCGAGTAGGCCGCGCGCACCATCGGCCCGCCGCCGGTGGCGAGGATGACGTCGGTCTGCTCGTGCTCGAGGAGGGCGTCGGTGCCCGCCAGCGAGACGCCCGCCTCGGTCTGGCCGAGACACGCGAACAGGCCCTCGGGCGCGCCCGCCGCGATGGCCGCCTCGGCGACGACCCGGAGCGCCTCGGCGGTGCAGCGCGCCGCGCGCGGGTGGGGGCTCATCACGATGCCGCAGCGGGCCTTGGCTGCGATGATGGCCTTGTACATCGCCGTCGAGGTCGGGTTGGTCGACGGCACCAGGGCGGCCACGACCCCCATCGGCGTGGCAACGGTCCAGATCGACCCGCCGGCGCTCTTCTCGACGATGCCGGCCGTCCGCATGCCGGCCATGCGCTCGGCGAGGGTGCGGGTGGCGAAGAGGTTCTTCTGGGTCTTGCTCTCGGGCTTGCCGAACCCGGTCTCGGCGTGCGCCATCGCCCCGAGGCGGGCCGCCTCGGAGGCGCCGGCCGCGACCATGGCCGCGACGACGCGGTCGACCTCGTCCTGGGTGGCGGCCTTGAACCGCTTCTGGGCGGCGGCGGCAGCCCGCACGGCGTCGCGGGCTTCCTGGATGGTGACGAGATCGGCGTCCATGTCGGTCGGGAGACGGGTCCGAAACGTACGGCTCCGGCTCGGGGTCGGGCAACGCGGCGGTGGGCCGCCGAGGAGCGGGACCCCGCCCCTCGGTCGACCGTAGGTAGGGCGGAGACAGACGGGGTGCGGACCTACGTGCTGCAGGCTTACGAGACGCCCCACGACGCCTCCACCTGGAGCCCTCTGCCAGCCGTTCCTGGCGCGAAGGGGGGCTGGCACGCCGTTTGCCGTTCCGCAGCCGACTCCTCTCCCTGCCCATGACCGCCGTCCACCCGCCGATCCCGTCTGGGGTCCCCGCCGTCGACCGCCAGTGGGGCGGGCTCGCCACCGGCAAAGCCTACCTCCTTGCCGGACGTGCCGGCGCCGGACGTTCGGCACTCGCGCTCCAGATGGCCCAGGCCGCTCTCGCCGAGGGCATCCGCACGCTCCTGATGTCGCCCCGCGAGCCGAGCGCGCTCGTCGAGACGGGCCAGAGCGTGGGGTTCGACCTCCCGCAGGCCCACGCGAGCGGCGACCTCCGCATCCTCCGCATCCCCGATGTCGAGACGCTCTCCGCGCGCGGCGCCGAGGGCCTCCAGAAGTCGTACCGCGACCTGATTGGTATGGTCGAGACGGACCGGCCGGGCCGCGTGGTTCTGGAGGACTTCACCCCTCTCGTCCAGTTCGACACCTTCGAGCGGTTCCACGACGCCTTCGCGGGGCTCGTCGACGCGCTGGAGCGCGCCGAGGCCACCCTCGTGGTCGGCCTGGGCGACCCCGCCAACGACGCCTCGCGCCGCCTGCTGGAGGTCGTCGAGTCCCTCGTCCACGGCTCGATCCGCCTCGGGGCCGACGGCGCGCTGCACCTGGCGACGCGCCCGGAGGCGACGGACGCCGACGCGCCCGGGGCCGAATTGGGCCCTGCCCCCGAGGCGAAGGCGGAGCCCGCGCCGGACGCTCCGGCTCCGCCCTCGTCGCCGTCCGCGGACGCGCACCAGGCTCCAGCTCCCGTCGCCTCGCCCTCGCCCCTCGCGGCGCCTGCCCCCGAAGCGCCTACCCCCGAGGCAGCGTCTCCCGAGG
>JBCCQJ010000132.1:0-11918 GCA_039024395.1 Bacteroidota bacterium
CACCACGCGTCGTCTCTGAGGCAACGGTCGGCCGTCTCCCCGAGGCGACGCGGCGGACACGGACGGCGCCGCCGAACAGCTGCACCACCCCCGAGGCGGAATGGGGAGGGGCGGCCGTGGAAAAGTTCCGGGAGCCGACCCCCACACCGCCTCGGGGGTGGTGCAGCTGTTCGGCGGCGCCGTCCGTGTCCGCCGCGTCGCCTCGGGGAGACGGCCGACCGTTGCCTCAGAGACGACGCGTGGGGGCGTATTGCAATACGCCCTGACGGCCTTTGCCTCGGCGGAGCGCCCGCCCCGAGGCGGCACCACCCTCCGCCCACCGCCCGGCCTTGCGTCGACCCCGGGGCAGAGGCACCTTGCCGACAGCCGACAGCCGACAGCCGACAGCCGACAGCCGACAGCCAAGGCCGGCTCGCCATGCGCTGACGTCTCCGACCGCGTCTGCCCCGTTCCCCATTCCCCCTCGGCCTAGCCTGCGGCCGCCCGCGCTTTTCCCTGCGCCGGCCCCGAGGCGGTGGCACCTTCCCGAACCTCCAACCCCGAACCCCATGCCCTGGAGCCGGATTGTCGGCCAGGACCGGCCCATCGAGGTCCTCTCGCGCGCGCTCGCCTCGGGGCGGGTGGCGGGGACGTACCTGTTCCACGGGCCGGCCGGCGTGGGCACGCTGCCGGCGGCGCTCGCGTTCGCGCAGGCGCTCCAGTGCGAGCGGCGCGGGCGTCCGGGCGGCCCTGTGGACGATGCCTGCGGGGTGTGCCTGGCCTGCACCAAGGTCGCCCGCCTCATCCACCCCGACGTCCACGTCTACCTGCCGTTCCCGCGCGTCAGCAAGGGGGCCGACAAGGACGAGCGGCCGGCCGACTACCCCGAGCGCCTCCGCCGCCTCGCCGAGGACCCCTACGCCGCCGTCGACTACCGGCAGCGGGCGTCGCTCGACGCCGAGGGCGTCTCGAACAAGCAGGTCGAGCACCGCAAGACGCCCGTCGACCGCTTCTTCCGCCACGACATGACGTTCGTCCCGGCCGAGGGGCGCCACGTCGTGGGCATCCTCGCCGACGCCGACCGAATCCGCACCGAGGCGGCGAACGCGCTCCTCAAGCTCCTCGAAGAGCCCGGCCCCGACGTGGTCCTGATCCTCACCGCCGAGCGCGTCGAGAACGTGCTGCCGACGATCCTCTCGCGGTGCCAGCGGGTCCGCTTCGACCCGCTCGGGGCCGACGTCATCGAGGCAGCCCTCGTCGAGCGGCGGGGCGTGGCGGCCGACCGGGCCGCGTTCGTGGCCCGCATGGCTGACGGCTCGTTCACGCGCGCCCTCGAGCTGCTCGAGAGCGAGAGCCTCGGCGAGCGCCGCGCCCTCGCGCTCGACTTCGTGCGGCAGGCCTACGTCGGGCGCCCCGACCGGATCGCGCCGCTCGTCGAGCAGGCGGCCAAGCTCGGCCGCGAGTCGCTCAAGGCGTGGCTCGGCCTGGTGACGGTGTGGATCCGCGACCTCGTCCTCGCGCAGTCCGGCGCCTCCGCGCGGCTCGTCAACGTGGACCAGGCCGAGGCGGTCGGCAAGTTCGTGGCCGCCCTCCCCGAGGCGGACCTCGGCGCGATGGCCGACCTCGTGGCCGAGGCCACCGACGCCGTCGAGGGCAACGCGAACGCCACGCTCGTGCTGACCACCCTGGCGTTTGGCCTCCGCGACGCGATGCACGGCCGCTCGGCCGGCCGCCTCGTGACGCCCCTGGACGCGGGGTAGGGATGCTGTAGGCTGTAGGCTCTGGGCTGTAGGTCTCCCGTCGGACTGCGCCCGGCTCCGGGGTGGCTGCCTCGGGGTGGGGAGACCGCCGACGGCCGACCGCTGACGGCCGCCTCGGGGAGCGGGACGACGGACGACAGACCGCGGACGACGGTCTGAGAACGCCCGCCTCGGGGCCGATCGCCTCGGTGCATGAATGTCTCCTCCCCCCAGCGTGGGCAGGGCCGTTACGTGCTAACACCAATCCCCACATTCAGTCATTCCCGCGCAGGCGGGACCGCGCAGCGACGGCGCAGCCAATCCATACGGCGCCGATTCTGAGCACCCTCGCATGGATCCCCGCGTTCGCGGGGATGACTTTGTGGGAGGGAAGGAGCCGCGAGAGAAGAACTTAACAGCCCTGCCCCCAGCGGGGGGAGGCCTGGAGGGGGCGACGAATCGACCGCTGCGCCCGGCTCCGGGACGACCGCCTCGGGGGAAGGGGGCCGCCGACGTCGGACCGCCGCCTCGGGGCCGACCGCCTCGGGGCCGGTCGTGGTGAGGGCCGAGGCACCCCGACACGGGAGGGCGTACCGCGGTACGCCCCTACGATTCGTGCCCCCTTTCGGCCGATCGCTACCCCCGGTGCCTTGGCACCGTCCGTCCACCAAACCACTGACGCACCGTGACCAGCGGGCGCCCCGCTTCGGCCTTGCACCAGCCCCGAGGCGGCGGCAGCTTCCCGACAGCCGACAGCCGACAGCCGACAGCCGACAGCCGACAGCCGACAGCCGACAGCCACCGTCCTACAGCCGCTCCACCGCGTAGCCCGCCTCGCGGAGCATCTCGACCACGCTCTGCGGGCCGACGAGGTGACCTGCCCCCACGACGACGAGCGCATTCTCGTCGGTCCGCGCGAGGAGCGAGGCGATCTGCGGCACCCACGCCCGGTTGCGCGTCACGAGCAGCGCCTCGAACACCTCGGGCTGCGACATCCCGTCGTGCATCATCGCCCCGAGGCGGTCGTCGTCGCCCGAGGCCCACGCCTCGAGGAGGGCGCCGAACTGGGCCGCCGCGCTGTCGGGCGGCACGGCCACGCTCTCCATCAGGAACGCCACCTGCGCTCCGGTCGAGAGGTCGTCGAAGGCGGCCGTTTGGAGGGCGACCGTCTCCAGGGCCACGCGCTCCTTGTCGTCGGCCCCCGCGCGGCCGAAGAAGTGAGCGTCGACGCCGCCCGCCTCGACGGGCAGGCCGGACTGCCGGAGCGCGGCCACGCCGACCGTCAGGCCGGCAAACCAGGGCTCGAAGGCGTCGAGGGTGCCGACGGGCATCCCGAGGGCCGCGGTCGCCTCGGCGAACGTCGCCCGCTGGGCGTCCGTGAGAGCGTCGGCGAGCGTCGTCTCGTCCATCGCCGCGGCGATCATGCTCGGCGCGGCGGAGGCCGCCTCGTCGAGGTCCAGCTCGAAGGCCACGACAGACGCGTCGGCGTAGGCCGCCTCGACGTGCGGGGGGAGGGGGAGCGCACCCTCGGGCAGCACGTGGACCGACCCGAGGAGGTAGACCCGGCTGTCGCCGTCCTCAAGCAGGAAGAGCGGCGGGCGCCGGTCGTCGTCAGCCGCGTCGGCGGGGGCCTGTGCGGCGACCGGGAGGACGGTGACGGCGAGGAGGGCGAGGACGAGACGCATGGCGGGCAGGGCACAACCCCGAGGCGGACGAAAGCAACAGGCAGGACGGGTGTCGGTCCCCGTCTGGGACGTCGGCCGTCGGACGTGGACGCACGTGCAATGCGACGTGCCGTGCCTGGGACCTACGTCCCACGCCCCACGCACTTGCCGTGGTCTACGAAGCGATATCGACCAGCGTCACGTCGAACGTGAGCGCCTCGCCCGCGAGCGGGTGGTTGGCGTCGAGCGTCACCGCCTCGGGGCTGACGTCGACGACGGCCGCGTCGAGCGCGCCGCCGCCCTGGAGGCCGAGCTGGAGGCGCTGGCCCACCTCGGGCGCCACGCCGTCCGGGAAGGCGTCGTGGGGCACGGCCAGGATCATGTCGTCGCGGCGCTCGCCGTAGGCGTCGGCGGGCTCCATGCGCACCGTCTTCGACTCGCCCACCTCGAGGCCGGTCGCGGCGCGGTCGAAGCCGGGCACCACCTCGCCGGAGCCGAGCGTGAACGCGAGCGGCTCGCGGCCCTCCGACGAGTCGAAGACCGTCCCGTCGTCGAGGCGGCCGGTGTAGTGGATGAGGACGCGGTCGCCGGCGGTCGAGGGCATGAACATCGGGGTGTGGAGGGCGCGCAATCAACGCACAGCGCTACAGCGATGCACACGAAGAGCCGATGCAGGGACGTATGTTTTCGCCTCGGTGCCGCCCCCCGCTGTGATCCGCCTGACCCGAACGTTCGTCTTCGCCGCCGTGCTGGGGGCCTCGGTCGCGGGCGCGCAGCGGATCCCCGACCTCCACGTGCACGAGCACAACGGCCGGCGGTGCGCCACGCCGCACCCGACGATGGCCGAGCTGGCCGCCTCGGTGGCCGTCGTCGAGCGGCACCGGGCGCTCCTCGAGCGCGGCCTCTTCTTCCGCACCGAGGCGGACCCGGTCACGGTCCCGGTCGCCTTCCACGTCATCACCGCGGGGCCGGGCGAGGGCCAGGGCGACATCCCCGAGGCGCGGATCCAGGCCCAGATGGACACGCTCAACAGCACGTTCGCGGCGGTGGGCTTCCGCTTCGTGCTCGCGGCTCTCCAGCGCGTCGAGAACCCAGAGTGGTACAACGACCTCCGGCTCGACTCGCAGGAGGAGTCTGCCATGAAGCGCGCCCTTGCGCTCGACCCGGCGCGCTACATGAACGTCTACACGGCCAACCTCGCCCTCGACTTCCTCGGGTGGGCGACGATCGCGCAGCCCGGCGCCGAGGCTGACATCGAGCAGGGCGTCGTCCTGCTCGACCAGTCGCTTCCGGGCGGCGACGCGGCGCCCTACAACCTCGGCCACACCGGCACGCACGAGGTCGGCCACTGGGTGGGGCTGCTCCACCCGTTCCTCGGCGGCTGCTCGGAGCCCAACGACGGCGTCGCCGACACGCCGCAGGAGCGCTCCGGCGCGAGCGGCTGCCCGACGAGCCGCGACTCGTGCCCGCTCGACCCCGGGCTCGACCTCGTCAACAACTACATGGACTACTCGGACGACGCCTGCATGTCGGCGTTCACGGCCGGGCAGATCGAGCGGGCCGAGGCGATGATGGCGGCGCACCGCCCGACGATTGTCGCTGGCGGCGGGGCGCTCGCCACGTTCCCCACGCAGGCGTTCGCGCGGAGCTTCGTCGGCGTCGCGGCGACCGCGCCCGTGCGCGTGACCAACCTGACCGGCGCGCCGCTCACCGTCACCGGCGCCACGAGCACCGACCCGCAGTTTGCCGCCGCCTCGGGGCTGACGGTGCCGCCCGGCGAGGTCGGGCTGCTCGACGTCACCTTCACGCCGGCCGCCGTGGGCGACGCCACCACCCTCGTCACCCTCCAGACGAGCGCCGGCCCGCTCTCCGTCGAGGCGGCCGGGACGGCCACGCTCCCGCCGACGGCCCGCCTCGGGGCGGAGCGCATCACCGGGCGCGTGCTGCAGGGCGAAGACCTCGAGCGGACCCTCGGGATCGAGAACGCCGGTGGCGGCGAGCTGACGTTCGCCCTCGCCGAGGCGCCGAACTGGGTCGCCAGCGTCGACCCCGAGGCGGGCGTCCTCGGCGTCGGCCAGGACACGACGCTCTCGGTCACGCTCTCGGTCGACCCCGAGGCGGAGCCGGACGGCTGCGCAGGCCCGCCGGGCGAGACCGCCTCGGGGACGCCCTGCACGGCGCCCATCGTCTTCGCCACCAACGACCCGCTGCGCCCCGAGATCGCCGTCGAGGCGACGATCACGATCCTGCCGAGGCCCGACCGCCTCGCCGTCGGCCCGGTCTTCCCGAACCCCGGGCGCGGGCGCATCACGGTTCCCCTCGCCGTACCCGACGGCGCCGAGCGGCTGACGGTTGAGGTCTACGACACCGTCGGCCGCCTCGTGGCGACCCTCGCCGACGACGTGCCGGCCAGCGCCGGCTACCCCGAGCTGACGTGGGACGCCGGCGCGGTGCCGCAGGGCCTCTACCTCGTCCGCGTGCGGTCGGGCGAGCGGGCCGCCGTCGCCCGCCTCACCATCACGCGTTGACCTCCACCGAGGCGGGTGCCTCGCGCAGGGAGCGGACGAGCAGGGCGATCGCGACGGCGCCGAACGCGAGCAGGCCGAGGCCGCGCACCGGCGTGCCGAGGACCAGCCCGCCCAGGCCGAAGAGCGAGGCGTAGATCGCCGCGACGCCGAGCACCCACCGCAGGGCCAGCGCGCCGAGCCCGTCGTCGGTCTCGATGTCGGCGTGGCGCGCCGCGACCGGTCCCCACGCGCCGCCGGGCCGCACCTGCCGGTAGAACGCGTCGAGCGTGCCCGCCTCGGTGGGGCGCGTCGCGAATGTGACGCCCAGCCACGCGACCGTCGTGATGGCGACGATGCCGTAGAGGTTGACCGGGAACGCGGCCGTCAGGAACGGGACCTCGACGCCGGCGAGCTGGAGCCCGACCAGGATCAGGGGCACAATCGTGGCGGTCAGCTCGCTCCAGGCGTTCACGCGCCACCAGTACCACCGCAGGATGAGGACCAGCCCGAGCCCGGCCGAGGCGCTCAGGACGAGCCCCCACGCCTCGGTGATCGTGTCGAGGCGGCTCGCCACCAGGAAGCCCACGATGGCGAGGATGAACGTGAGGCCGCGCGAGACGGCCACGAGGCGGCGGGCGCCCGCCTCGGGGGCCACGAACCGGGCGTAGAGGTCGTTGACGAGGTAGCTCGTGCCCCAGTTGAGCTGCGTCGAGATGGTCGACATGAACGCGGCCAGGAACGCGGCGAACAGCAGCCCCAGGAGGCCCTCCGGCAGCGTCTCGCGCATCACCAGCACGTAGCCCTCGCGCGCGTTCTCGAGGTCGGGGTAGAGCACCAGCGCCACCAGCGCGACGATGATCCAGGGCCACGGCCGCAGGCAGTAGTGGGCCACGTTGAACCACAGCGCCGAGAGCACCGAGTCGCGCTCGGAGCGCGCGCTCAGGATCCGCTGCGCGATGTAGCCGCCGCCGCCCGGCTCCGAGCCCGGGTACCAGCTCGACCACCACTGGACGCCGAAGTAGGCGAAGAACGCCAGCGTCGAGATCGTCAGCAGAGCCGCCTCGTCGGCGCCGCCCCCGACGACGGGCAGCAGGCGCACCGTCTCGGCGGGCACCTGGGCCAGCAGGCCCGACATCCCGCCGATCTCGGGGAGGTCGAGCGCGAACCACGCCAGCGCGATCGACCCGACCATCGCCAGGATGAACTGGAAGGCGTCGGTCACCACGATCCCCCACAGGCCCGACACCAGCGAGTACGCCCCGATGACCAGCATCAAGAGCCCCACCGTCATCATCGGCGCGCTGACGGACGCCCCGAGGAGGGAAAACTCGGTCTGCCCGAAGAGCGCCATGCCGGGGAAGAGCACCGACAGCACCGTCTCCATCGCCAGCGCCACCCACCCGATGACGATGCAGTTCATGAACAGCCCGAAGTAGACCGCCTTGATGCCGCGCAGCCAGCGCGCCGGCGCGCCCTGGTAGCGCAGCTCGACGAACTCGACGTCGGTCAGCACGCCGCTGCGCCGCCACAGCTTGGCGAAGAAGAAGACCGTCAGCATGCCGCCGAGCGCACCGTTCCACCAGATCCAGTTGCCCGAGATGCCGGTGTCGGCCACCACCTCGGTGATGAGCAGCGGCGTGTCGGCGGCGAACGTGGTCGCCACCATGCTGGTGCCGGCCAGCCACCACGGCATCGAGCGGCCTCCCGCGAAGAACTGGTCGGTCCCCTGCGAGGCTCGACGGGCGAACGCGGCCGCCAGCCCGATGGTGGTGGCAAGGACGACGGCGACGATGATCCAGTCGAGACCGGTCATGTAAGAAAGGCAGTGGGAGGCGGGAGGGTACCGCCCGCCGCCGCCTCGGGGCAACCGGAGCCCCCACATGCAACGAGCGCCGCCGGGCCGAAGCCGGGCGGCGCTCGCAAGCCAGACGGCCAGGGCCGACTAGAGTTGAAACACGATCAGCACGCCGAGCCCGACGAGGGCGGCGGCGGCCATCATGGCGGGGATGAGGCGGTTCATCCGGGTGGTGGGCTGAAGGGAGAGGGCGTCCCAGGGAAGAAACGTGACGCCCGCGCGGTGGATATCGGAGCCGACGTCAGGTTCTTAAGGAAGGTAGACGGGTCCTGTGGATAACTGCAACCCGTTGTCTCCCTTTTGTCGGTCCAGGTGTGTTGAGAGACAACGGGAGCGCTTCCATCCTGGCGGAGCGGTGTGGATGGGACCCCCACGACCCGACGGATCCGAACGCAGTCCTGTGCGAGGGGCCAAGTGCCTTCAATCCGGCCCTCGTCCTGCGATTCAGACGTTCCCCGAGGCGGAGCCAACGCCGGACGGCCGCCTCGGGAGGACCTCCGCCGGCCCGGAGGCATACCCCTCGTTCCCTTCGATCCGCGCCATGCCCCTCGACCGCGCCCGCATCCAGGCCCTCGTCTTCGACATCGACGGGACCCTCGCCGACACCGACGACCACCTCGTGGCGCAGATCGCCTCGGTGTTCGACGCCGTCCCGTTCGTCAGCGGCCGCCGGGCGGCGCAGTGGGCGCGGCAGATCGTGATGGGGGCCGAGACGCCCGTCAACGCGGCCTACGCAGCCATCGACCGCGCCGGGCTCGACGACGAGCTGGCGACGATCAAGACCCTCCTCCAGCGAGCGACATCCCCGAGCGACGCCCATCGCCCCGAGGCGGCCGGCCACGACCCCCACGACATGGTGCCCGACGTGGCCGAGATGCTCCGCACCCTCGCCGACCGGTATCCGATCAGCGCCATGTCGACCGGCGGCGAAGACCGCATCCGCGCGTTCCTGGAGCACCACGACGTGCTGCACCTGTTTCAGGCCGTCGCCGGCGCGCAGACGACGCCTCGCATGAAGCCCTTCCCCGACCCGCTCCTCTACTGCGCCGAGGCGATGGGCGTCGCTCCGGAGGCCTGCCTCGTCATCGGCGACACGACGGTCGACATGGAGACCGCCCGCGCCGGAGGCGCGCAGGCCGTCGGCGTGCTGTGCGGGTTCGGGACCGAGGACGAGCTGATCCGCGAGGGCGCCGTCCTCACGCTCGCCACGACGTCCGACCTCCTCGGGGTGCTCGCGCCCACCGCCGACACGCTCGACGGCGAGAGCGCCGACCCCGAGGCGGCCGGCAGGGTCAGCTCACCTCGGTGATGCAGACCCGGTAGTCGTCGTCGTCGTCGGCGTTGTCGCGGAAGCGGTCGTCGGGGGGCGCCACGAACAGGTACACCGCTCCCGTGGGCACGACCACGACGGTCGAGTCGCTGATCTGGAAGTCCTCGGCGATGTCGGTCGCGACGCCGCCGCCTCGGGTCGGCGGGGTGGCATAGTCGTCACCGGCATCGAGGGCGTTCACGACGCGCTCGTCCTCGCCCTCCCCGAGGAGGTCGTTGCTGCTGCTGAACACGGCGGCCATCTCGCGCCGAACGTCGGCCGGGTCGTTGTTGAACCGATACTGGTACTCGCCAAAGCGCTCCAGGGCCAGCCGGTCGCCAGGCGCCACGCCGACGTCGGCGAGGCGGATCAGCGTCGGCGCGTCCGGGTCGTCGTCGTTGACCCGGAGGTAGGTCCCGGTCGGGCGGACCTGCACGGCGGTCGAGAGGTCGCAGCCGGGCTCGAAGAGGTCGTCGTCGCGCGGGTCGGTGCCCATCGGAGTACCGCTGTCGCACCCGCCGGCCGCGACAAGGGCGGCGAGGACGAAGGTGAGCCGTCGGAGTGAGGACATAGAGCAGGGGGGTGAGGAACGGAGTAGAACGGCGCAGGGCGGTCGGGACGACCGTATTGAACGCCGAGGACGACACGCCCCGCAGGGCGCTAGCTGTCGGCGGTGGCTCTGCAGAGGACCTGCCAGCAGGCGGCTCCGCCCTCGGTGGCGCATCGCCAGCACGACCGCTCGCCGCCGAACTCGGTCTCCGCCTCGGTGAGCATGAGCACGCGGCCGTCAGCGCCGAGGCCGAGGTAGTCGACGGCTTGGCCGCGCACGACGCTCGCGAAGAGCGTCGGGCCGTCGTCGAAGGTGTGGATGCGGACGAGCCCGCGCTCGTTCTGGCGGAAGCGAAGCTGAAGGGTGACGTCCTCGGTGAGGGCGTCGCCGCCGTCGATCTGGGCGGCAAGCGACGTGGCCGAGGGCCGGTCGGCGTCGGACACGTCGGCTGGGACGTTTTGGGCGAGGGCGCAGATGGGGAGCATCCACGCGACGAGGACCAGGGATCGCATGGGGTGGCGGTGTGGTGGGGAGGAAACGTAGGCCCCCCGCCGCGACGGCCCAACGCCCCGAGGCGGTCCTCAGCCAGAACTCAGACGCTCGCTTCGCAGGCGTGCGAGAACGGCGTTTGCGACGTCCACGAGGACCTCGTTCGGCCTCGAGGCGGAGGCACTACCAGTCGTTCTCCTCCTTCACGACGCCCGTCTCGACGGGCACCGGGTAGGCCCCCGAGAAGCAGGCGTGGCAGTACCGCTCGCGGCTCTCGTGGGCCTCCTCGACGGCGTCCATCATGCCCTCGACCGTCAGGTAGCCCAGCGAGTCGACGCCCAGCCACGCGGCAATGGCCTCGACGGACCCGTGCTTGTTGAGGGCCAGCTCGCTGCGCGAGGGGAAGTCCATGCCGTAGAAGCACGGCCACGACACCGGCGGGCTGGCCGACCGAAAATGGACCTCCGCCGCACCCGCATCGCGGACCATCTGGACGAGCTGCCGGGCCGTCGTGCCGCGCACCACCGAGTCGTCGACCATTACCACGACGCGGTCTTTCACGACGCCCTCGACCACGTTGAACTTGGTCCGCACGCGCTGCTCGCGCGTCGACTGGCCCGGCGCGATGAAGGTCCGTCCGACGTAGTGGTTGCGGATCAGCCCGATGTCCAGCTTGCAGCGGCGGCCCATCTTGTTCGACTCCGACACGTAGCCGATCGCGGCCGTGTTCGACGAGTCGGGCACGGAGATCACGATGGGCCGCTTGCCGGCGCCCTTGGGCACGAGCGGGACGGGCGCGTCGTGGGCGAGCCGCTTGCCCATCTTCCGCCGCACCTTGTCGACGGTCGCGCCGAAGACCTTCGAGTCGGGGCGGGAGAAGTAGACGTACTCGAACACGCACTGGCTGACGCCGTGCGGGCGCGGCATGCAGACGCCGTTGAAGGCCGCCGCAGCGCCGTCGCCGCCCACGTCGCCGGCCCCGACCCGCTCGATGCCCTCGCGGTCGATCACCAGAATCTCGCCCGGCGTGATGTCGCGCACGTACTCGGCCCCGACGATGTCGAAGGCGCACGACTCCGAGGCGACCACCCAGGCAGGATGGGTCCGCCCCGAGGCGGGGGGCAGCTTGCCGAGCGCCAGCGGCCGGAACCCGTTGGGGTCGCGGGCCGCGATGAGGGCGTGGTCGGTGAGAATGACGAGCGAGAAGGCGCCCTGGCACTGGTGGAGCGCGTCGACGATGCGGGCGACCGGCCCGTCCTCACGGCTCTGCGCGGCAAGGTGCAGGATCAGCTCGGTGTCGGTCGACGAGCTGAACAGCGTCCCGCGCTCGACGAGGCGGTCGCGGATCGAGCGGCCGTTCGAGAGGTTGCCGTTGTGGGCGAGCGCGAAGTGCCCCTCGCGGTCGTGGACGACGAACGGCTGCACGTTGGCCGGGTTGGTGGCGCTGCCGGCCGTCGAGTACCGCGTGTGCCCGATCGCGGCGTCGCCGACGAGCGTGTCTTCGAAGACCGCCTCGTCGTCGAACACGTCGAGCACGAGCCCGAAGTCCTTCTCGACGGGCATCACCTTGCGGCCCCTGGCCTCGTCGAAGACGCTCGTGACGATGCCGGCCGACTCCTGCCCCCGGTGCTGGAGGGCGTGGAGGCCGAAGTAGGTCAGCCGGGCGGCGTCGGGGTGGTTGTAGACGCCGAAGATGCCGCAGGCGTCGCGCGCTTTGTCCACAGAAGAGGGGAGACGCTGAGCCGGAGGTTAACGCCGCGCGGGCGGTTCCGCCTCGGGGCGCGAAAAGTTCAGGGTGAAGAGGGATGGGGGATGGGGGATGGGGG
>JBCCQJ010000133.1:0-11809 GCA_039024395.1 Bacteroidota bacterium
CTTGCGGAGTCGTCGATTCGTCGCCCCCCTCCCGGCCTTCCCCCGCTGGGGGGAGGAGATCGGCGTTTGCCTGCGCCGCGCCGTGTCCCGAGGCAGACTCCAGCAGCGGTCGGCCGTCGGCGGTCGGCGGTCCCTCCGTCCCCGAGGCGGCGTCTCCGACACGATCCGTCGTCCGCGGTCCGTCGTCCGTCGTCCCCGCCGCAAGGCGGTCAGCGGTCGCCCCGAGGCGGATCGGGGTGGGTGCGTCGAGATCGGCCATCACCTGCCAGAACTCGCGCGTGCGGCCGGCGAGCGCGCGCAGGAGCGGGTGCGCGTGGGGCGTAGTCGTCGCCTCGGGGCCGGGCGTGACGGTGTAGAGGTTCACCGGCACGTGACGCGCGAGCGCGGCGAGCAGGCGCAGGTAGACCGGCGGCAGCACGAGCCCGCCGAAGACCGAGACGCGCTGCGGGAGCGTCATGCCGGGGCTATCGCGGGCGAGGCGCCGTTCGAGGCGCGCCCACTGGCTGGGCCGGTCCGGCAGGCCGTCGGCGCGGAGCGTGCGCCAGAGGGCCGCCTGCCACGCCTCGTGGGGGAAACCGGGCACGGCCGTTTCGCCGCGCTCCCACGCCGCGAGCACGTCGGGCCGGTACACCTGGTAGTCGTCGAACAGCTCGCCGAGGCGGACGGCCAGCGGCATCGCGCGGCCGCCGGTCTTGTCGAGGTAGGCGCGGAGCGGGGCGACGGTGTCCGCCTCGGGGCCGGAGGCGGGCAGGTCGGCGAGGAGCGGCGCGAGGCGCCAGGCGAGGGCCTCGGCCTCGAAGGGCTGCGCGTCGCCGGTGACGTCGGCAAGGCGGGCCACGAGGGCGACCGGCGAGGGCAGGTCCAGCGCGGCGGCGCACCCGAGGCGGCGCGCGAGCGCGTGCGTGAGCCACGCCCGAAGGCCCGTGTTCCTCGTCACCACGATCGTCTCGCGCTCGAGCGGCGGCAGCGGGTCGCGCGCCATCGCGTCCGCGAGGCGGTCGAAGAGCGGCCCCAGGCGCGGGGCGGTGACGACGGAGAGGCCGGGCGCGGCCACGGGCAGCGGGGGACAGAGCGACCACCCAAGCTAGTGCCCAAACGACCCCTCCCCGAACCGCCGTCCGCCTCGGGGCGTAGGCCCGCCCGCATGCGCCTCGCCCTTCTCGCCCCGCTCGCCGTCGCGCTCGCCGCGTCCGCCTGTGCCGACCGTGGCGCCCCCGCCCCGGCCCGCGCCACCGAGGCGGTGCCCTACCGCCTCGACGCCCCCGACGGGGTCGCCGAGCTGCCGGCGCGCCTCCAGGAGATCTCGGGCCTGACGGTGCTCCCCACGGGCCGCCTCGGGGCGGTGCAGGACGAGAACGGGGTGCTCTACGAGATCGACGCCGCCTCGGGGCGCGTGACCGGCGAGCAGCCCTTCGGCAACGACGGCGACTACGAGGGCGTCGAGCTGACGCCCGAGGCGGTCTGGGTGCTCCGCTCCGACGGCGACCTCTACCGCGTGTCGCAGGACCGCACGGGCCGCGTCGAGGCGCAAAAGTTCGAGACCGCGCTCCGGCGCCGCAACGACACCGAGGGGCTCGCCTACGACCCCGAGGCGAACCGCCTCCTGATCGCCTGCAAGGAGGACCCCGGCGAAGGGTTCGAGGACGTCCGCACGATCTACGCGTTCGACCTCGCCACCGAGACGCTGGCGGCCGCGCCCGTGGCGGTGATCGACCGGCGCCAGGTCGATGGCGAGGCGTCGTTCAAGCCCTCCGCCCTGGCCGTCGATCCGCGAACCGGACGGATGTTCGTCTTGTCCTCCGTCGAGAAGGCCCTTGCGGTCCTCGCCCCCGACGGCACCCTGGTGTCCGTCACCCGCCTCTCTCCGCGCCTCTTCCCCCAGCCCGAGGGCATCGCCTTCGACGCCGCCGGCACGCTCTACATCGCCAACGAAGGCCGCACCGGCGCGGGCACGCTCCTCCGCTTCTCTCCCACCGACGTCTAGAGCCCCCCTTCGGGTGGGTACGAGGTACCGGGTACTCGCTCTCCCCCGACGCCGCGCGTCGTGTACCCTGTACCGAGTACCCTGTCCCCACCGGAAACCCGCTCTAGGCCCCTCCCGCTCGATGCGCCGTTTGCTCTTTCTTCTCTTCGCCCTCCTCGGGGCGGGCTGCGTCACCACCGGTCCCTACGTCGCCCCCGAGGCGCGCACGGCCCCGCCGCTCCCCGAGGGCGAGGTCGCCCACACGGTCTACCTGACCGGCAACACCGGCGACCTCGCCACCGAGGCGGTCCTGCGCGCCCTTGCTGATGACGCGCGTTCGCAGGGCGAGGGCGCGACGGTCGTCCTCCTCGGCGACCTCACCGAGGCGGGCCTCCCGCCGGCCGACGACCCCGGCCGGGCCGCGGCGGAGATCCCGCTCCGGGCGGTCGTCGACGCGCTCTCGGGCATCGAGGGCGAGGTCCTCGCCGTGCCCGGCGACCGCGACTGGGCGCGCGGCGAGGACGGCCTGAAGCGCATCGAGGACGTGCTCGACGAGGCGTTCGACGCCGACGTGCTCACGCCGGGCGACCAGGCCGGCGGCCCGCGCGAGTGGGACCCCGCCGAGGGGCTCCGCCTCGTGGCCCTCGACACGGGCTGGTGGCTGCTCGACGGGCCCCGCCCCGACGGCGAGGCCGAGGACCAGTCGGTCCGCACCCCGGGCGACGTGGCCCGCATCCTGGAGCAGATCGTCGTCGACCGGGCCGACGACCGCGTGGTGGTCCTCGCGCACCACCCGCTCGTCTCGCGCGGCCCCGCCGCCGGCGCCCGCCGCAACCCGCTCGCGGCCCTCGTCTCGCGGACGTTCGGGACCAGCGGCCAGGATCTCGCCGCGCCCGACTACCGCGAGATGCGCGACGTCTTCGACCGCATCGCCGCCGCGCACGAGCGGCTCACCTGGGCGTCCGGCCACGACCCGATCCTGCTGACCGTCGTCGAGGAGGCGCCGCAAGACCGCCAGCAGGTCCACCTCGGGAGCGGCACTGGCGGCGGCGAGGCGGGCCCGATCCGCCGGGGCGGCGCTCGCCACGCGGCCGGCGCGGCGGGCTACCAGCGCCTCGTCTACTTCGCCGACGGCCGGCTCTGGGCCGAGACCGTCGTCGTGGACCCCGCCTCGGGGGCGGCCGAGGTGGCCGTCCGCACCGAGGTGGCCGGCCCCAACGCCGAGCTGCTCGACCCCGAGGTCCCCGAGGCGGTCGCCTCCGAGCGTCTGCCCGAGACGATCGGCGCGACGGTCACGACGGCCCTCGACGCCGACTTTGCCGCGTCGCCGCCGTTCTCGAACAGCGGCCTCACGCGCGCCCTCTTCGGCCGCCGCTACCGCGACCTCTGGAAAACGCCCATCGAGGTCCCGGTCGTGGACATGGGCACCGAGGCGGGCGGCCTCACGCCGGTCAAGCGCAGCGGCGGCAACCAGACGACCGGCCTCCGCCTCGCCAGCGGCGACGGCCACCCGTACGACTTCCGGCTGCTCGAGAAGGGCGGCACGGGCGGCCTCCCGTCCGAGCTGCGCGACGGCCTCGCCTCCGACGTCCTCCTCGAGCTGCGCGCCGCAGCCACCCCCTACGGCGGCATCGTGACGGCCGCGCTGTCCGCCGACGCAGGCGTCCCGACGCCCCGGCCCGAGATCGTCTACATCCCCGACGACCCGCGCCTCGGGCGCTACCGCGACGCGTTCGGCGACCGCCTGGCAACGCTCGAGGTCCGGCCCGACGACGACGTCTCGGATGTGCCCGGCTTCGAGGGCTTCACCGACGTCATCTCGGACGAGTCGCTGCGCGAGGAGCTGCGCGAGGACCAGGACCACCGCGTCGACCAGCGGGCCTTCCTCCGGGCGCGCCTCCTCGACCTGCTCGTCGCCGACTGGGACCGCCACGCCGGCCAGTGGCGCTGGGGCGCCTTCGAGCCGGGCGAGCTGGACCCCTCGCTCACCGGCGACGCCGCCACGCAGGGCAAGGTCTACCTGCCCGTTCCGCGCGACCACGACTGGGCCATGTACGGCATCGGCGGGCTCGTCCAGCCGATCCTGTTCCTGTTCGACACGCGACTCCAGGGGGTCGGCGAGGGCTACGGCAGCCTCGTCGGGCTCACCACGAACGGGTTCTTCCAGGACCGCCGGTTCCTCAACGCCCTCCCCCTCGACGACTGGCGCGCGATCGCCACCGACCTCCAGGACCGCCTCGACGACGACGCCATCGACCGGGCGCTGGCGGTGCTTCCGGCGCCGATCCAGGCCGAGGTCGCCCCGGAGTGGCGGCGGATCCTGCGGGGCCGGCGCGACGGGCTCGTCGACGTGGCCGAGCGCTACTACGGCCTCCACGCCCGCGTCGTGGACGTCGTCGGCAGCGACGAGCGCGAGGCGTTCGCGCTGGCCCGCCTCGGGGACGGCCGCCTCGAGGTGGTCATCCGCTCGTTCAAGGGCGGCGAGGACGGCCGCGAGCTGTACCGGCGCACGCTCGACCCGTCCGAGACCGACGAGGTGCGCCTCTACGGGCTCGGCGGGCGCGACGTGTTCCGCGTCACGGGCGACGGCCCGGCGTCGGTCGACGTCCGCATCATCGCCGGCGCGGGCGACGACGAGCTGGTGGCGCCGGCGGGCCGCGTGGCCGTCTACGACACCCCGAACGGGCTGCGCATCACCGAGGCGGGCCGCGGCCTCGCCGACCGCCGCTCCGACGCCCCCGGCGTCAACCGCTACGACCCCACCGAGCGCATCCTGGGCGACGTGCGGACGTTCCCGGTCGTCGGGTTCCAGGCCACCGACGGCGCGCTCCTCGGGCTGAGCCGGACGTGGTTCGTGCCCGGCTTCCGGCTCCAGCCGTTCGCCGCCTCGCACATGCTCGCGGCCAACTACGCGACGGCTACCGGCGGGGTCGAGGGCACCTACTCCGGCCGGATGCGCGAGGCCGTCGGCACGTTCGACCTCGACGTGGACCTCCTGGCGTCGACGCCGCGCTACGCTCGCAACTTCTACGGGCTCGGCAACGGGTCGGCGTTCATCGACAACGAGTTTGCCGAGGTCGACCTGGCGCGGGTGCAGCTCCGGGCTGGGCTGGGGGCGCCGGTCGGCGAGGGCGTCCGCCTCGTGGCCGGGCCGCTCGTGCGCTACGCCGACGCGGCGCGCGACACGTCGCGGCTTGTCCTTCCGCTCACCGACCTGACGTCCAGCTTCGCGCCGCCGACGCCGGCGGGCGGGCTCCCCGAGGCAGCCTTCGACGGGCAGACGCACGCCGGCGGCTTCGCGCGGCTGGAGCTGGCGGCCGTCGACCGGGCGGTGAACCCGCGCCAGGGGATCCGCCTCGGGGCCGAGGCGACGCTCCACGCCGGCGTGGCCGGCGCGGCGGAGACGTACGGGACCGTCGGCGGCGAGGCGGCGCTCTACGTGCCGCTCTCGCTGGCGCCGCAGGCGACGCTGGCGCTGCGCGCCGGGGCGACGCACGTCGCGGGCGCGTTCCCGTTCTTCGACGCCGCCGTGCTCGGCGGGCCGGGCTCGCTGCGCGGCTACCGCCGCGAGCGGTTCGCCGGGCGGACGGCCGCCTCGGGGTCGGCCGAGCTTCGGATGAAGCTGTTCGACGTGAGCGCGTACGTGCTGCCGCTTCAGGTCGGCGTCCTCGGCTTCGCCGACGCCGGCCGCGTGTGGGCCGACGTGACCGAGTGCACCGACGTCGCCACGCCCGAGGCGTGCGCGGTCATCGACTTCGAGGGCGCCGACCCCGACGCCGGCGACGACCTCCAGCTCGGCTACGGCGGCGGGCTGTGGATCGGCGTGCTCGACTACGGCCTCCTCAACCTGACCGTGGGCGCCTCCGACGAGTCGACGCTGGTTACCCTGGGTCTCGGTTTCACCTACTAGCCCCCGCCTCGATGGCTTCCGACCCGAACCACGGTGACCCGACCACCGGACCGCCCACGCCCGAGGCGGACGTCCGCGAGGCGGCCGCCGAGGCACCTCCGGAGACGCCCATGCCGGCGGCGGGCGAGACGGTCTCGATGAGCCAGGTCGCCGGCGAGCGGCCGACCGCCCTCGCCCCCCCCGAGGCGGTGTCCAAAAAGAAGAGGGGCAAAAAGACGCTTCCCATGACCGCCGCCGGCCCCACCGAGGGGGCGCTCTCGCCGGCCGACCAGGCCCTCGCCGACCTGGGCACCAAGCGCGGCATCGAGACGCTGTTCCGGTCGAGCTACCGGGTCCAGATGGACCTCTCGGCGCTGGCCGACGCCAAGGCCAACATCATGATCTCGATCAACGGCCTGCTGGTCGGCATCCTCGTCGGCGCCCTGGCGCCGGGGATCGACCGCAACCCGTGGCTCCTCATCCCGTCGTCGCTGTTCCTCCTGGGGTGCCTCGTCTCGCTCATCTTCGCCATCCTCGCCGCGCGGCCGCGCGTCCAGAGCCAGGTCGTGAGCCCCGAGACGGCCATCCGCAAGGGCACCAACATTCTCTTCTTCGGCAACTTCAGCCACATGACGCAGGACGAGTTCGTCTACGTGATGAAGGAGACCGTGCAGGACCCGACCCAGATCTACACCATGATGATGAAGGACATCTACGGCGTGGGGTCGGTGCTGCAGAAGAAGTACCGGCTGCTCCGGTCGTCCTACACCGCCTTCCTGGTCGCACTGACCGTTGGGGTGCTCTCGTTCATCGGCGTGTTCGCCTACACGACCACCTTCGACGACCCGGTCGCCGCCCCTCCAGGCGCCCCCACCGAGGTGCAGCCCGCCCCGTCGTCTGGCCCCACAGACCTGCTGCCCCTGCCGTAGCGCCCATATGAAGACGATCCTCTTCCTCCGCCACGGCAAGTCCGACTGGGACGCCGACTACGTGGGCGACCACGAGCGGCCGCTCGCCGAGCGCGGCCAGAAGGGCGCCCGCAAGATGGGCCGCTTCCTCACGACGGCGCGCGTCGTGCCCGACCGCGCGATCACGTCGTCGGCCGTGCGCGCCCGCGAGACCCTGGCGACGGCCGCCGAGGCGGGCGGCTGGACCGGCCCCGCCCGCGTCACCGACGCCCTCTACGAGGCCACCCCCGAGGAGGTCCTCCGCGAGATCCGCAAGGAGCCCGACGACGCGCAGACGGTCATCGTCGTCGGCCACCAGCCGACGTGGTCGCGCACGATCTCGATGTTGATCGGCGGCGGCCAGATCGAGGTCAAGACGGCCACCGTGGCCCGCGTCGACGTCGCGGTCGAGCGCTGGGCCGACGTGCAGGCCGGGCGCGGGACGCTGGCCTTCCTGCTGCCGCCGTCGGCCCTCCGCCCGAACGCCTACCGGACCCTCAAGGACACCATCGACGCGGCCATCGAGGCGCAGGAGAAGGCGCTCGAGACGGCCCAGGAGACCGCCGCGCCGCCGGAGCCCGCCGACAACCCGCACGGCACCGACGCCCTTCCCCGAGGCGGCGTCGCCTGATCCCGCCTCGGGGCCGGAGGCGTGCCGCTAGAGCCCCCTTCGGGTGGGTAGAGGTACCAGTTACTCGGTACGCCTCTCGCCGCGGGGCCTCGCCGACGGTCGTCCCTCCACGCGCGGAGCGCGCCCTCCCTTCCTCCGAGCGACCCGCAGGGCGCTCGACCGGCCCCATGAGTCTGTTCGTCTCCCTCCAGAAGGCGCTCCCCCCAGCACGTCGTCTCGCGCGCGGCCGGCCGGCTGGCCGCCTCGGAGTCGTGGGTGCGCGGGCCGCTCATCCGCGCCTTCGCGCGCGCCTACGGCGTCGACCTCTCGGAGTCGGACCGGCCCGACGCGGCCGACTACCGCTCGTTCAACGACTTCTTTACCCGGTCCCTCGTGCCGGGTGCGCGGCCCATCGCCCCCGAGGCGGTCGTGTCGCCAGCCGACGGGGCCGTGAGCCAGGTCGGCACCATCGCAGACGGCCACCTGATCCAGGCCAAGGGAGTCCGCTACGCGTTCGGGGCGCTCGCCGACGTGTGTGCCGACCCGGCGTTCGAGGGCGGCCCGTTCGCCACGATCTACCTCTCGCCGCGCGACTACCACCGGGTGCATCTGCCCGTCGCCGGCCGCCTCGTGCGGACGGTCGCCATCCCCGGCAAGCTGTTCTCGGTCAACGCCGCCACAGAGGCGGAGGTGGAGGGCCTGTTCGCGGTCAACGAGCGGCTCGTGTGCGCGTTCGAGACCGACCTCGGGCGGATGGTGCTCGTGATGGTGGGCGCGCTCATCGTGGCGAGCATCGAGACGGTGTGGGGCGGGCCGGCGTCGCCCTACCGCGAGCGCGTCGTCACCGAGCACGACCTGGCGTTCGAGAAGGGCGCTGAGATCGGGCGGTTCCTGCTCGGCAGCAGCGTGGTGCTGGCGTTCGAGCCCGGCCGGGTCCGCCTCGATGGCGCTCTCGCGCCGGGGACGGTCCTGCGCATGGGCCAGGCCCTCGGCACAGCCACCTAGCCCCGAGGCGGCGCCTCATCGACCAGCGACCGGAGGACCGGCCGCAGCGCCGGCTCCAGCAGCAGCCCCTCGTGCCGGAGGCGCACGCGCCCGCTCCGGTCGATCACGTACGTCGTCGGGAGCACCGGCGCGGCCAGCGGCGGCCCCGCGCGGTTCGGCCCCACGAGCATCGGGTACGTCACGCCGTAGCGCGCGGCGAAGGCCCGCACCGCCTCGGGGTCGTCGTCGACCGAGACGCCGAGGAACTGGACGTCCCCCGCGAAGGCGGCCTGGAGATCCACGAAGCCCGGCGTCTCGACCACGCACGGCGGGCACCACGTCGCCCACACGTTGACGACCACCACCTGCCCGGCATAGTCCCCGAGGCGGACCGTCTCGCCGTCGAGCGCCACGTGCGCCACGGCTGGCGCGGGCCCGAGGTCTGGCAGCCGGTAGTCGGGCACGTAGCGCTGCACGACGAGGACCCCGAGCACGAGCAGGGCCACCCAGGACGCGACCGTCGTCGCCCGCTGCACGGCCGGGCGCATCCACCACGCGCGGATCGTCTCACGCATCACGCGGGCAGGCGGAACGCCTCGGGCTGGGTGCCGTCGAGGTCGGTCACGCCGTACTCCTGGGCAAGGTCGGCGGCGAGGAGCGTCTGGCCCGAGAGCCGCGCCGCCTCGGGGTCGGCCGCGAGGGCGGCGAGCACGCGGCCGACGTAGCGCGGGCTCTCGGTCCCGGCAAGGTCGGGCACCGACCGCCATCGCCGCTCGCTCGTTTTGAAGGCCGCGAGCACCCGCTCGGTCCGCACGAAGCCGGGCGAGATCGCCACCGAGGCGGCGCCGTGCGGCTCGAGGTCCTCGGCCAGCCCGAACGCGAACCGCCGCAGCGCGGCCTTGGCGAGGTCGTAGTACAGGTGGCCTGTGTAGCGCGCGCGGTCGTCGAAGGTGACCGTCGCCACGAGGCCGCCGGGGCGCTCGGTCATCAGCGGCACCGCGTAGCGGCTCGTGAGGAGCGCGGCCCACACGCCGGCCCGCATCATGGCGTCCCAGTGGGCGAGCGGCTGCTCCCAGAGCGGCCCCGCCTCGACGCCCACCTCGTTGCCGCCCCAGACGGCGTTCACGAGGAGGTCCAGCCGCCCCGCCTCGGCGCGGACGAGGTCGACCAGCGCGCGGACGTCCTCGACGCGCGTGTGATCGACCTGGACGGCAACGCCACGCCCTCCGAGGCGGGTCACCTCCGAGGCGGTCTCCTCGATGCTGCCCGGCGCGTCGCGGCGACGGTGCGCCTTGAGGGTGCGGCCGGTGACGTAGACCGTCGCGCCCGCCTCGCCGAGCGCGAGCGCGATGCCGCGCCCGACGCCGCGGCTGGCGCCGGCGACGATGGCGATGCAACGCGAGAGGTCGGGCAAGGTCATCCAGGGTCTGGCAACGTTGGCAGGGCCCGCCGAGTGGCGGGACGTGGGAGCCGCGCCTACGCCGAGACCGCGCTCAGGTGCCTCCCGAGCCGGCGCCTCGGAGCTGTGCCACGCATCTGTCGCAGAGCCTTCGGATCTTTCGGGCGCTCCCTTCCCGGTGCCGCCCCGATGAATCCCTCCGCTCTCCGGCAGTTCGCCGCCGACCTCTCAGACCACGACCCGGCTGTCCTCGCTGCCGCCGACGCGGCCCTCGCCGAGACGCCCCGCACCACGGAAGCCGTCGGGTTCTACGTGGACGGCCGCGAGACGGACGAGGAAAACGTGTTTCGATGCGTCGCGAGCGCGCTCATGACCCACGGCCACACGACTGCCGCCGAGGACAAGTACCAGCACGAGATCTTCGAGCCGTGGTCCGAACTCGTGACGCTGCCCGACGAGCTGGTGGCGGCGTTCCCCGAAATCCTGGGCGAGGACGACCCTCCGGAGGACGACGGCGACTGGGAAGCCTACGCCGAGCGGCGCCAGGCCGAGACCCGGGCCGCCTACGTCCCGGCCGTGCGCGCGCTCGAGGCTGTCTTCGCCGACGCCGGCACGCCACTGATGACGCTGGAGTTGGCCGGCGGCGACACGCTCGTGTTCCTGGCGCTCCCGGAAGCGGTGGCCCAGCGATGGTCCGGCGTCCACCTGGCGACGACGTACCGCGGGCACCCGATGGGCCTCCGCCCTCCCGACTGGGACACGTTCTGGCACCACCTCGGGTACGCTACAGGGTTGGTGGACGGCGATCCCCCCGAGGAGGCCACCCCACCCGTCGCGTGGCGATCGCCAGCGTCCTGACGCCGCCCCCCTCGGGGCTCTGCGGAACAGACCGGGCGGGCTCTCCGGTACCACTGGCCCCTCTCGCCCTTTCCGTTCGTGCCCGCCCCGCCCGACCACTACGCCACGCTCGGCGTCGCCGAGGACGCCTCGGCCAAGGAGATCAAAGCGGCCTACCGGAAGCTCGCCCAGCAGGTCCACCCCGACCGCAACGCGGGCGACCCCGAGGCGGAGGAGCGGTTCAAGGAGGTCCAGGCCGCCTACGACACGCTCGGCGACGAGACCAAGCGCACGGCCTACGACCGCGCCCGCCGCGACCCCTTCGGAGGCCGGTTCGAGGGCGACCCGTTCGGGGGCTTCGAGGGGTCGCCCGGAGGTCGGTACTACCGCGCGCCCGACGGCACCTACGTCCGCGTCGACGCGACGGGCGGCGGGCCGGAGGACGACTTCGGGTTCGGCGGCGGCGGTGGGCTCGGCAGCATCTTCGACCAGTTCTTCGGCGGCGGGGCCGGCGAGCCACGGTACCGAGGTGGGCGTGACGTCGAGGCGACGATGCGGCTCACGTTCGACGAGGCCCTCTCGGGCGGGCGGCGTGCCTTCACGACGCCCTCCGGCGACAGCGTGCGCATCAACGTCCCGAAGGGCGTCCGCGACGGCATGAAGATCCGGATGGCGGGCCGCGGCGAGCCGGCGCCGGGGGGCCGCGGCGAGCCCGGCGACCTGTTCATCACTTTCCAGGTCACGCCCAGCGCCCGCTTCCGCCGCGAGGGCGACGACCTCATCGCGACCGAGCAGATCACAGCCGTCGAGGCCCTCCTCGGCACGACGCGCGAGGTGACGACCGCCTCGGGGACGACGGTCCGCCTGAAGATCAAGCCGGGCACGCAGCCGGGCGCGCGGCTCCGCATCCAGGGCCAGGGCGTCGAGACGGCGACGGCGACCGGCGACCTCTACGTCGAGGTCGGCGTGACCGTGCCGGCCCTCTCCGAGGCGGCGCGCGCCTCCCTCCAGACGTGGGCCGAGGGCAAGGGGCTGGCGTAGGGCCGACGGCCGACCGCCGCCTCGGGGCCGAGCAGGACGTCTGACCTTGAGATCTCCCCCTCCCAGCGGGAGAGGGCGAGCCCGTTCGGCACCGCCTCGGGGTCCTGTCCGGATCTGAGCCGTCTCGGCGTGGATCGAC
>JBCCQJ010000134.1:0-11797 GCA_039024395.1 Bacteroidota bacterium
AGCTCGGCGGCCATGCGGGCGGTGGTCCCGGCGACGAAGTGCTCAATGAGCCGGAGTTGGGTCCGCCGGGGAAGGCGGCTCTTGCGTCGTCGGGTCATGGCGGAGGCTAAGCCACCCGACGCTTATCTGGGTCAGCCCCTTCCACTTTCCACTCCTCCGCCCCGAAGCGGGCTACGCGCGTGCGGTGGCGAGATCCGTCTGGTTCCGCCATTCCAGCACGCCCAGGCCACCGACGTACACTGCACCGAGGAGGAAGTGGATCGTGCCGTAGAGCGTGACCGTCCCGAGTAGCGCGACGGCCAGGACGGCGCAGAAGGCGCCCCACGCCATGTTGAGCGCCGCCAGCCGGCGGACCAGCCGGAGCGGCCGTACCTCCCGGCGGGCGAGCGAGAACGAGAACGACCCGTAGAGCAGGTTCACCACGCCCTCGCCCACGACGAACCACAGCGGCAGGCCGAGGAGCGGGCTCAGCCACCCGGAGAGCGCAAGGAGCAGAACGCCGGCGACGAACGCGCTCACGCAGTCGACCCACAGGAGGGTTGGCCTCGGGCTACGGAGCGGGACCGCCTCGGGGTCGACCGAGGGGGGCTCGCTCACGGTTGTGCGGCGAGCGCGGGGCGGTAGGTCGCCGCGAGATCGCGGATGCCGTCGGGCTCGCCGATGATCGTCAGCCGGTCGCCCTCCTCCAGGACCGTCGCCCCGCTGGGCACCGCGATGTGGCCGTCGCGGTGGACGAGCGCCACGAGCACGCCGTCGGGCATCCGGAGGTCCTTCAGCGCCCGTCCGATCAGCCCCGAGGCGGGGCCGCCCGGGTCGAGCGTGAGCGCGAGCGTCCGGTCGTTGCGGATGAGGACCTCCTTCAGGTCCTGCTCGGTCGCCGCCTGGCGCCACTCCTCGAGGAACGGGTCCTCGTCGATGCGGCTCGCGATCGAGGCGAGCGTGCGGAGATGGCGGCCCGGCGGCTCCTCGGGGCTGAGGAGGAAGAAGACCGCGTGGACCGCCTCGGTGGCGTCCGGCCGCGCGTCGCCGGTCGTGTCGATGGGGATCGAGAGGCCGGGCCGGCTGCGGACGAGCACCAGCTCGGGGTGGTCGACGTCGGGCAGGCGGAGGTGGGGCATCGCGACGCCGCGCGAGACCGGCGTCGCGCCCGTCCGCGAGCCGTCGAGAAAGCCGGTCGCGAGGCAGTCCTCGGTCGCCGGCGACCGCGCCGCCAGCCGCGCCGAGGCGGCGTGGACGACCGCCTCGAAGTCGCGCTCCTCGGCGAGGTCGATCACCGCCGCCCGCGTGACGAGCCGCTCGAACGGCGTCTCGTCGTTGAGACCCTTCTCCTTCAGGATCGTCCGCAGCTCGCCGTCGAGGCCGGCGTAGCGGCGCTGCCCGAGGCGGGCGAAGAGGTGGTAGATGGCTCCCTCGCGCTCGACCTCCGGCTTCGGGCTCACGTAGCGGACGTACCACGCGACCCCCGCGAGCGCCAGCAGTACCGACATCCCCAGGGCGAGCGGGCCGAGCTGCGTGATGAGGATGACCGGAGCGATCACGCCCGCGATCTGCATCCACGGGTAGAGCGGGCTCCGGTAGCCGGGCACGTAGCTCGGGATGTGACTCTCGCGCATCACGATCACCGCCACGCTCAGCAGCCCGAACAGGACGAGCTGGAACGCGCTCGCCAGCTTGGCGATGCTCTCGACGTCAAACGCCAGGATCACGATCACCATCAGCCCCGACGTCACGACGATGGCCGTCGTGGGCGTGCCGAAGCGCCCCAGCACCCCGAGGCGGGCCGTCACGAGCCCGTCGCGCGCCATCGCGAGCGGGTAGCGGCTGGCCGAGAGGATGCCCGCATTGCCCGTCGAGGCGAACGCGGCGATCGCCGCGGCCACGATCAGCAGCAGGCCGACGCCCTCGGGCAGCCACGTGAAGAAGCGCTCGGCCGCCGTCGCCACCGGCGTGAGGTCGCTGCGCAGCTCGGACGGCTCCAGGACGGCGATCATGATGAACACGCCGACGCAGTAGATCAGCGTCGCCGTGGCGAGCGAGAGGAACATCCCGAGCGGGAGGTTGCGGTCGGGGTTCTGCACCTCCTCGGCGACCGACGCCACCTTCGTGAGCCCAGCGTAGGACACGAACACGAGGCCGATCGTCGCCACGAGGCCCTCCAGCCCGAACGGGGCGAACGGCGTGAACTGGCGCGTGAGGCTCTCGCCGCCCAGCCCGGCAACCGCCACGAGGCCCTGCGCCACGAAGAACACGAGCACGCCCACCAGAACCGTCACCAGGAGCCGCTGGAGCCCGCTCGTCTCCTTCGCCCCGACGACGTTGAGGACCGCGAACGCGACCGTCAGCGCAACTGCAAGCGGCTTGATCGGGATCTCGGGGAGCAGGATGACGAGGTAGGCCCCCATCCCGACGAGCGCGAAGGCGCTCTTGAGCACCAGCGCGAGCCACGTCCCGAGTCCGCCGACCGTCCCGGCGAGCGGCCCGAGGCTCCGGTCCAAGAAGTAGTAGGCCCCGCCCGCGCGCGGCATCGCCGTCGACAGCTCGGCGGCAGAGAACATGGCCGGCAGGATGAACACGCCCGCCAGGAAGTACGCGAGGACGGTCGCCGGCCCCGCCTGCGCCGTCGCCAGGCCGGGCAGCAGAAAAAACCCCGAGCTGAACATGGCGCCCGTGCTGATCGCGTAGACGTCGAACAGCGTGAGCGTTTTCTTGAGGCGCGTCGGCGACTCGGCCATGCGGAGGGGGTCGGGCGAGGGACGCCAAGCTAGCCGCGCGCCCCGCCTCGGGGAGTGGCCGCGCGCTCCGCCTCGGGGCGCTGGGCCATCGTGGTTGTCGACGACCGCGCTCCGGCTCCCGCTCTGCGTGGTGGGCGTCGCCCTCGCGACGGCCCGGGACCCGTAGTCTGCCCGAGGTTGGTAGGTTGGGAAAAACGATCCCCCATTGCATGCTTCGCCTCGCCCTCGCGTTCGTTCTGCTCTCGCCTCTGGCGTCGGCCCAATCCGTTGAGTTGGAGGCCGCTGGAGGGGCTCCCCTGGAACGTGTCGCGTTCATCGCGGCGCCCGAGGCCGACGACCTTCGCGTCATGATCCGCGCCGAGGGCTACGACCCGTTCCAGACGCGCACCGATTCCACGGCCGATGGCCGCCTCGCCATGGTGGTGCCGGTGCATCCGGACGTGCTCCGAGGCGGGACGGTGGCGGTGATCGTGTACGATGGAGACCGCGAGATCGAGACGGTGGGGCCGTTCCAGATTGCGGCCGCGCCACGTGCGGATGGCGCAATGGCGCGCACCATGGCTAGCATCGGCGCGAGTGCTGGCACTACAGCGCGGGCCTACGGGCGCACCGCTGGGGACCTCGACGGGTCTCTGGCGTCGCTTCCGATCCAGCTCTGGGGGGCCGCTTCGGCAGCGTCTGCCCTCCAAAGCCAGACGGGCTCCCCGCTCGATCCCGGGCGCACCATCCATGGCGAGCCGGTGGACCTCGCCACCGCCGACGCGCTGGCGGCGCTGTTCGGCTTCGAGGCGGCGGCGGCCGCGTACGCGGCGCAGACCGCGGCCCTCGGCGCCCCACCCGACCCCGTGACCACGACGCCCATCGTGGCTTCCGGCGATCCTCCCACGCCAGCGCGCGGCCCGCATGCGCCAGAGGCTCCGCCGATCGTGATCGAGCGCGTCGAGTTCACGACGGCAGCGAACCTCAGCTACTACATGCGCCGTGCCGAGGTCAACCGGGCGGTGCTTCAGAACGAGATCCTGACCGCCTTCTCGAACGCCGCCGACCACATCGGCAACGTGCCCCACGCGGCGGCGCAGGTCGCCTCCATCTCGGCGTCGGCGACGCTGTACGCGCTCACGGAGTCCATCTTCATCGAGGCCGCGCTCCTGCCGTCCTCGCTGATCAACGCCCGCGCCACGTTCTCGCGCAGCTCATTCGAGGAAGACTACACCGAGCGCGGCACGTGGTCGGACTACACCGTGTGGGCCACCAGCAAAACGTGGAATCCCAATGGGTCCTTGTTTCGCGGGGCGGCAGAGCTGGCCTTCGGGGCGAGAGGACTGAACGGCCTGAGCGCCGCCGCCGGGCCGAACATGAACGCGGCCATGCGAGAGATGGGCGCCGCGTACGCCGAGATGCACGCCTCCAACGCGGCGAAGAGCGCCGCGCAAGAGGCCGGACGCCAAATCGGCACGGGCGTCGGCCCGTACGAGTGGGGCCCGATCGACATCACCGACATCACGTACTCGACCGCCGAGACCACGAGCCTGAACGGCGGCGTCGCGGTCGGCATCGACCTGACCGCACGCCAGTATTGGCCTCTGGCGCTCGGGCGAGGCTTCGTGCAGCTCCTCCCTGTCCGGGGCATGTTCCCGCCAGAGGCCAACCGGATCGCCGCGCAGCTCACCCATGCGCACGAGACAGATCCCATCGTGGTCACGCTGAGCCCGGCAGCCCGGGTCGTCGACCCTGGGACCTCGCTCCGCGTCTCGGCCGCAGTTCAGAATGCCGTGGACACACGCCTGCGGTGGAACCTCACGCCAGAGGCCTCAGGCGTCCGCATGTCACCAGATGCCGACACCCAGAGGGCAACGCTCGCGTTTCCCAACCGCGAGAACGTGCGCGTGACCCTGACCGCTACGAGCCGCGCGCGAACCGGGCTTCGCGATCCTGCCATCGCCACCGACAGGCGCGACGCCGAGGGGACCTACGGCACGTCCGAGGAGGAGGACATCGACCTGCCGAGCGGGTCGTGCGCGTTCACGGTGTCGCTGGTCGGGGAGACGCTCGACGTCCGCGACGCGGCCACCAACGAGACAGCGGAGCCAACAGTCGCGCTGGCGAGCGCGACCCGCACCGGAAGCCAGATCACGTCGCTCGAACTTGCCGCGGCTCCGATGTCAAACGGCGACTTCGACTACAGCGCGGCGGATCGCCTCTCTCTGACGCTTTCGCTCGCCGAGCCAGAGTTCCCCGGCCTGCCGGCGTCCTCCGGCGGGATCCCGGCAGGCGCAACCGGTACGTTTCCGATCTGGATCAGCGTCTACGTGCCGGCCGAGATGAGCCCGAGTGGCGAACAACTCGACGTCAACAGCACCGACCTGGAGCAGCAGAGCCTCACGAGTCGCGAGCACGCTCCCGGTACCCTCACCATCACAGAGTCCACCGAGGACGCCATCGGCGGCGTGATCGAGGCGGACATGGCCTGGCTGGATCTCTCTGGGCTGGAGGAGGCCGCGAGCGGCCAGGGCGAATCCTGGGACGAGCGCGAGGCCCGGATCGAGGAGGACGTGCGGACGCAGGGGCAGACCGACCGCGTGCGCAACATGCTCTTCGCCACCGGTCGCCTCCGGGTCGCGTTTCGTGCGGTGGTGAGCGAGCACGAAGGCATCGGCGCCTTCATGTGCCTCGGGCCTCTCGCGGAGCGCGGAGAACTCTCCGAGACCCTGATGTCCCAACTGAGGCAGGTCTCCCGGGCGCTTCAAGGCCGGTAGAGCCTGCGCCGCGCGCCAGGCCCCGAGGCGGCGAACCTTCCGCGCGCAGCCGCATTCGTGCCTCTCCTCTCTGCGGCGCCATGGCCTCCCCCCTCTTCGTCCTCTTCGGCGCGACCGGCGACCTCGCCGCGGTCAAGCTCTTCCCGGCCCTCTACCGCGTCACCCAGCGCGACCACGTCCCCGATCCCGTCGTGCTCGGCGTCGGGCGGTCGGCCTGGGACGACGCGCGGCTCCAGCGCGCCGCCGTCGCCTCGCTCACCGAGGCGGAGGTCTCCGAGGCCGACGCCCGTGCCTGGGCCGAGCGGACGCTCGCCTTCGCCCGCGTCTCGGCCTACGACGACCTCGCGCCCGTCACCGAGGCGGCCGAGCGCCTCGAGGCCGAGCGCGGCCTGAGCGGCGACCGCGTCTACTACCTCTCGCTGCCGCCGTCGACGTTCCCCGGCACGATCGCGGCCATCGGCGAGCACGAGGCGGCACGCGGCACGCTCGGCGAGCACGTCGCCGACGACGCCCCCTACGTCCGCCTCGTGATCGAGAAGCCGTTCGGGACCGACCTCGCCTCGGCGCAGGACCTCAACGCGGTCGTCCACGAGCACTTCCCCGAGGAGGTCGTCTACCGGATCGACCACTACCTCGGCAAGGAGACCGTGCAGAACCTGCTCGTCTTCCGGTTCGCGAACGCCTTCTTCGAGTCGTCCTGGAATCGGCAGTCGATCGAGCGGGTCGAGATCACGGTCGCCGAGACCAACGACGCCGAGGGCCGCGCGGGCTACTTCGACACCTCGGGGACGCTCCGCGACATGATCCAGAACCACCTCACGCAGCTCTTCGCGCTGGCGGCGATGGAGCCGCCGGCCCGCCTCGACGCCGAGGGCATCCGGCGCGAGAAGATCAAGGTGCTGAGGTCGACGCGGACGGCCCGGTCCAACGAGGTGGTCTTCGGCCAGTACGGATCCGGCCCCGACGACCCCGAGGCGTACCGCGACCACGACGGGGTGCCCAAGGGCTCGACGACGGAGACGTTCGCGGCCATCCGCCTGCACCTCGACAACTGGCGGTGGCAGGGGGTCCCGTTCGTGCTCCGCACGGGCAAGCGGATGCCGACGCGCCTCACTGAGATCGCGGTCGTCTTCCGGCGCCCTCCGGTGACGCTCTTCCAGACGGCCGGCAACTGCGAGCCGGCCCGCAACGTGCTCCGCATCCGGCTCCAGCCCGACGAGGGCTTCCAGCTCTCGTTCGACGTCAAGACGCCCGGCTCGGGGTTCGACGTCATCACGCGCGACCTCACGTTCCGCTACGAGGACGAGTTCGGGCGCTTTCCCGACGCCTACGAGACGCTCATCGAGGACATCTTCGAGGGCGACCCGACGCTGTTCGTCCACGGTGAGGAGGCCGAGGAGGCGTGGCGGATCTACGGCGCCATCCTCGACAACGACACCATCGAGGTCCACCCCTACGCGTCGCGCACGTGGGGACCCGAGGCCGCCGACCGCCTCGTGGAAGCCCCGCCCGCCGCGGAGGCCGAGCCCGTCGACTGCTGAGGTCGGAGTTCAGGGTTCGGAGTTCAGAGTTCGGTGTCTGGACGCGAACCCTGAACCCCGAACTGTGAACCCCGAACTCCCTATGTCTGCTGAGATCGTCGTCCTGCCCACCAAGGCCGCCGTCGCCGAGGCCCTGGCCGACCGCACCGCGACGGCTCTCCGCGCCGCCCTCGACCGGGGTGAGCGCGCCACGCTGTGCCTCACGGGCGGCTCGACGCCGGTCACCGCCTACGCCCGCCTCGGGGCGGCCGAGGGCATCGACTGGGGCCGGGTCCACGTGTTCTGGGGCGACGAGCGGTGCGTGCCGCCCGGCCACGACCAGAGCAACTACGCGATGGCGCAGCGAACCCTCCTCGGCCCCGCCGGCGTCCCCGAGGCGAACGTCCACCGCATGCCCGGCGAGCGCGGCCCCGAGACGGGCGCAGAGGCCTATGAGGAGGCGCTGGAGGCGTTCTTCGGCGACGACCTCCGGTTCGACGTGCTCCACCTCGGGATGGGCGACGACGGGCACACGGCGTCGCTCTTCCCCAGCACCACCGCGCTGGACGTCGCCGACCGGCGCGTCGCGCCGGGCCTCGCGCCCCCCGAGGCGGCCGTCCGCGACCGGATCACGCTCACGTTCCCGGCGCTGGCGCACGCCGACCTCTGCCTCGTCGCCGCCTCGGGGGCGGGCAAGCGCGACGCCTTCGCGGACGTGCTCGATGCCCACGACGGCGAGGCAGACGGGCCGCCGGCCGCGCGCGTCGCCCCGGACGGCGACCTCGTGTGGCTGGTCGACCGCGACCTCGCGCAGGGCATCGTGGAGGACGAATCGGACGCCGAGGGTTAGAGGCCGGCCGCCTCGGGGTCTAGCGGGGCGCTTCTCCCCCTGTGCCGATGGTTGCCGCCCCTGGCTCCGACACCACCGAGCCCTCTCCGCTCTCCCGCGTTTCCGAACCGCTCGTCGCCGAGCCCGCCGCGGTCCTCGCGCGCGTCCCTGAGGCGGCCATCCAGGACGCCTGGGTGCGCGGCCTCTTCGACGCCTCGGCGCTGCGCACGACCGACGGCGAGGCGGTCGACGTGCTCGCCCACGGCGCCCTCAACCGCGACTCGGGGCCGGACGTCTCGGGCACGCACCTCCGCATCGGCAGGCTCACGTGGGCCGGCGACGTCGAGATCCACCGGACGTCGTCCGAGTGGGAGGCGCACGGGCACCACCGCGACCCGGCCTACAACCGCGTCGTGCTGCACGTCGTCCTGAGCGCCGACCGGCGGACGGGCACGCTGCGCCGGCACGACGGCTCGCCGCTGCCTGAGCTGGTCCTGCTGCCTCACCTCGACCGCTCGCTTCGGTCGCTCCTGCGCGACTTCTACCGCGAGCCCCGCGAGGCGCCCCACTGCGGGTCCCGCCTCGGGGACGTCCCCCGGGCGACGCTCGACGCGTGGGTCCGCAGCCTCGGCATCGAGCGGCTGCGCCAGCGGGCGGCGGCGCTGGGCGCCGCGTACGGGCGGCGGCCCGACCTCGACCGGCTCGTGACCGGCCGCGTCTTCCGCGCCCTCGGCTACGCCCCCAACGCCGACGCCTTCGAGGAGCTGGCGCGCCGGCTGCCGCTCGCCGCCGCGCGCCGCCTCGACGGAGCCGACGTGCACGCGCTGCTGGTCGGACTCGCGGGCCTCCTCGTCGAGTACAGTCTGTTCGAGGCGGACGGCCTGCGGACCCGCTACGAGGCCTTGTCGGCACCGCTCGGGCTCACGTCGATGTCGCGCGAGAGCTGGCGCCGCGGCGGACGCCCGGCGAACGCCCCGAGACGGCGCCTCGCGCAGGCCGCGGCGCTCCTCGCGCCCGGCGGCTTCTTGCGGGACGAGCCCGTCGCCCGCCTCGGGGACGCCCTCGCGCAGGGCCCCGAGGCGATGCTCGACCTCCTCCGCCCCGAGGCGCTGCCCGGTGGCGACCGCCTCGGGGCGCAGCGCGCCGAGCGGGTCCTGGTCGACGCCGTGCTCCCGGTCCTCCTCCTCGACGGCGACCAGCGGGAGGACCCCGCCACCGAGGCGGCTGTGATCGACGTCTTCGGCGCGCTCGACGCCGTGGCGGACCGCGTCACGCGGAGCTTCGCCGAGGCGGGGTTCGAGGGCCGGTCGGCCCTCGAGGCGCAGGGCGTGCACCAGCTCGCTCGGGCCTACTGCGACGACGGGCGGTGCGCGCGGTGCGCCGTCGGGCGGACGCTCTACCCGGGCCTCCGCCTCGGCGGGTGAATTCAGCGTGCGGGCGCCGCAGACGCAACTCTCGGGGAGGCCCCGAGTACGACCTTTCACCTGTGACTGAAAGTTCGCCGATGGCCGCCACGCTCGCTCCGCCGCCTCCTTCCCTCGCCGAGACGGCGCCGGTCGGGCTCAAAGCGCTCCAGGCGCCGGTCGCCGACGACCTGAAGGTGTTCCGCCGGCACTTCCGCGACGCGATGCGCTCGCGCGTGCGGCTGCTCGACACGGTCGTCCAGTACCTCCTTAAGCGCAAGGGCAAGCAGATCCGCCCGACGCTCGTGCTGCTGACCGCCGAGATGGCCGGCGGCATCACCGAGCGGAGCTACCGCGCGGCGGCGCTCGTCGAGCTGCTCCACACGGCCACGCTCGTCCACGACGACGTGGTGGACGAGGCCGACACGCGGCGCGGCGTCGCGTCGATCAACGCGCTGTGGAAGAACAAGGTGGGCGTCCTCCTCGGGGACTACCTCCTGAGCCGCGGCCTCCTGCTGGCTCTCGACGACAGCGACTACGACCTGCTCCACGTCGTCTCGGACGCGGTCCGCCGGATGTCCGAGGGCGAACTGCTCCAGATCGAGACCGCCCGCAAGCTCGACATCACCGAGGAGAAGTACTTCCAGATCATCTCCGACAAGACGGCGTCGCTGCTGGCGTCGTGCATGGCGTGCGGCGCCGCCAGCGCCGGGGCCGACGACGAGACCGTCGCCCGCGCCAAGGCCATCGGCGAGACCCTCGGCCTCGCATTCCAGATCCGCGACGACCTCTTCGACTACGACGCCGACGCGGCGGTCGGCAAGCCCGTCGGGCTCGACCTGCAGGAGCGCAAGATGACGCTCCCGCTCATCGCCGCACTCGACCGCGCGAGCGACGCCGAGAAAAAGCGGATCCGCAAGATCGTCCGCAAGCGGAAGAAGAGCCGCGCCGAGATCACCGAGGTGGTCCGCTTCGTCGAGGCGGCCGGCGGCACCGCGGCGGCGCGGCAGCGGATGGAGGCGCTCGCCTCCGAGGCGGCCGACGCGCTCCGGACGTTCCCGCCCTCCGAGGCGCGCGACGCGATCATCGGGCTCTGCGCCTACGTGGTCGCGCGGAAGCGGTAGGCTGTCGGCTGTCGGCTGTCGGCTGTCGGCTGTCGGCTGTCGGGAAGCTGCTGCCGCCTCGGGGGCGGTGCAAGGCCGAAGCGTGGGCGTCCGCCGGGTGCGGTGCGTCCGTGGATGGTCGGTGGCGCCGCCTCGGGGGCAGGCGGTCAGCCAGACCGAGACGAGGGCCGTAAGGGCGTATTGCGATACGCCCCCACGCTTCGTGTCTGAGGCGACGGATGCAACCCGAGGGTGATGGAGCCACGGCCCGCACCGAGACGGCCCTCGGGGCTATCCTCCGGCTCGCTTCTGCCGCCCCGATGACCGTCCACTGCCTCGGCACCGGCTCCGCCGGCGCGGGCGCCGACCGCACCACCACGATGCTGGCCGTCGAGGCCGCCGGCCACACGGTCCTGGTCGACTGCGGCGGCGACGCGGTGCAGCGGCTGCTCGCCTCGGGGCTCGACCCGGTCGCCCTCGACGCGGTCATCCTGACGCACGAGCACCCGGACCACCTCTCGGGCTACCCGCTCCTGGTCGAGAAGCTGTGGCTGCGCGGCCGGCGCGACCCGATCCCGGCCTACGGCCCCGCCTCGACGCTGGCGAAGGCGCGCGCGCTGTTCGCGATCTACGAGACCGCCGGGTGGACGCACGTCCCGGAGCGCGTCTTCCACGAGGTGCCCCTCGACCCCGGCACCGAGGTGGCCCGCCTCGGGAACCTCGTGATCTCGGCCACGCCCGTCGACCACCCCGTCCCGACGATCGGTCTCCGCTTCGAGGCAGGCGGCGCCGTGTTCGCCTACTCGTGCGACACGGCCCCGAGCCCCCACGTGGTCGCGTTGTCGCGCAGCGCCGACCTGCTGATCCACGAGGGCACCGCCTCGCTGGCGGGCGTCCACAGCTCGCCCGAGGAGGCCGCGCAGGTCGCCGCCGAGGCGGGCGTCGGGCGGCTCGTGCTCATCCACGCGCCGGAAACGCCGGGGCCGCTGGACGGCGCGCGGGCCATCTTCCCCGAGGTGGTGTGGGCCGAGGACGGCGACCGGTTCGAGGTGGGAGACTAAACCGCACTGGATGTAGGTAGAGGGAACGCCCCGCTTCAACGCATTGCCTCAAAACCTCAGTCATTCCCGCGCAGGCGGGAATCCATGTAGCGCCAGTTCAAAGTGGAGAGGCCGGATGGGTCCCCACCCACGCGGGGATGACTATTTTTGGGGCTGGCCTAGCTAAGCGTCCAGCGGCGGAGGGTTCTCAGTTGCTCCGACGGCGGCCCGTAGTTGAACCGCCACTCGCATTCCTTCAGAAACAGCTCGAACTGATGCTTCGGGACGCCATTGTACTTCCGGAGGTGGCGCTTCGCCTGACTCCAGAAGTTCTCGATCCCGTTGATGTGGGCGACCCGGCCGTTAGCCTCGTAGCTCGCGTACCCCTCGCCGTGGTCGATCCGGTAGTGCTCG
>JBCCQJ010000135.1:0-11761 GCA_039024395.1 Bacteroidota bacterium
GAGGCCCTTGGCGCGGATCGCCACGCCCGAGCCGCAGTGGCCGTAGCCCGCCACGACGAAGTTCTTGCCCGCGATCAGGATCGAGGAGGCGCGGAGGATGCCGTCGAGCGTCGACTGGCCGGTGCCGTAGACGTTGTCGAAGTCCCACTTCGTCTCGGCGTCGTTGACGGCGTAGACGGGGTAGCCCAGCTTGCCGTCGTCGGCCATGGCCCGCAGGCGGTGGACGCCGGTGGTCGTCTCCTCGGAGCCGCCGATGATGTCGGCGAGCTTCTCGGGGAACGCGCTGTGGACGCGGAAGATGAGGTCGGCGCCGTCGTCGAGCGTCGTGCTCGGCGTGGTGTCGATGGTGCGGTCGATGCACCAGTAGAAGTCCTCGGTCGACTGGCCGTACCAGGCGTAGATCTCGACGCCGTCGCCGTCGCCCTTGGGGCCGAGCGCGAGCGCGGCCGAGACGCTGTCGTTGGTCGAGAGCGGGTTGCAGCCGCTCCACGCGACCTCCGCGCCGCACGCCTTGAGCGTCTCGATAAGCACCGCGGTCTCCTTGGTGACGTGGAGGCAGCCGGTGATCTTGTAGCCGTCGAAGGGCTTCGACTGGCTGTGCTCCTCGCGGAGCTTCATGAGCACCGGCATCCGGCTCTCGGCCCATTCGATGCGCTTGCGGCCCTCGGCGGCGAGGCCGAGGTCGGCGACTTTGTAGTGTCCTTCCTTGTGGTCCATCGGGGGAGCCGGGCGTCCGGCGCTGGTTTCAGTTGGACGTGAAACCTACGGCCCCGAGGCAGGGATCCGGTGTGAGGATGCGGCGGAACCGCCTCGGGGCGACTACCGAGAAAACGCGAGGCCGACCCCGAGGCGGGGACCGCTCCAGTTGATGCTTCGGGGCTCGGACGTCGTCGCGACCCAGAGATCGTCCACCTCGATGTCAGAGGTCATCGCGTCCAGGGACAGAACCTGCTCCCATCCGGCCCGGAGGCGGACCCCGAGCGGCCCTGGGAGGCCGATCTCAACCGCAACCTCGGGCTGGAGGCTGAACGTGACCTGCCGGAAGGTGACGTCGCGACGCGTGAGTGTCTGGCCTGAGGCGACGAGGACCTCGTCGAGGTCCAGCCGCGAGGCACTGTACCGGTTGCGAAGCGTCGAGGCGACGGTCACAGCGCTGCTGCGGTGCATCACCCACTCGCCAAACCCGCCGACGTAGACGCGCGAGGCGACCAGATCGTAGCGGTACTGCCCCGTGCGGTCTTGGTAGTCGACGCGCCCGCCTGTGGAAGCCGTTCCCACCTCGATGCCGACATTGAATGCTGCGTCCAGCCCGATCGCGACATCGGCCCGGAGAGCCGGCACGGCCGGAAAGACGTCGGTGGCCACAGCCGGAACGTCGAGTGCGGTCTGGGCGAACTCGAGGGCTCCGTCCTGCGCGTTCCTGAGATCCCCGAGGCGGTTGGCGTCGACGCCCGACGAGACGTAGACCGTGACCTGAGCGGAGGCGGGAAGGCCCGCGACACACACGAGGGCGGCCCCAAGGAGGCACGCGGTGAGAGCGTTCAGCATGGTCATCGGCGGGAGGCGTCGAGCGCGCGCGTGCGGCCGTCCCACCACACGCGGCCGCCGACGAGACGCGGGCCGGGGCCGGGGAAGCGGGCACGGCCCGAAACCGCCAGCCGTCCTACCTCGGCACCTGCCTCGGGGTCGTACGCGATGAGCGTCTCGGGGAGGTCGGTGAACATGCGGTCCTCCGAGAACGTGACATCGTAGAGATAGCCGCTCACCTCGTCAAGGTCGAGGTCTTCCACCTCGGGGTCGACGGCAAACGTGCGGACGACCGAAAAGTCCGGGAGTTGGTAGACGGCAACCTGGCCTTCTGAGAACGCGACGACGGCCGCCTGCTGCCTGAGGACCGCGCGGACGTTGACCGGTACGTCCCCGAGGCGGACGAGCCCTCCGCCGGCCTGACGCTCGAGGAGGCCGACCGGCTGGCCGCCACCTGCAACGATCACATACCGCCCGTCGCCCGAGGCCCCGATCATCCAGCCCGATGTGACGACGGGAGCCTCGAACGTGCCCGTCGTCAGGTTCAAAACCCCGACGCCCCTCCCGGCCTGCGCGGTCGGGCCGTTCTGCTCCCAGAGATCGAAGTACACGCGCCCGTCGTCCGTGACCTGGATCTGCTCGCCGACACGCTGGTTGCTCTCCAGTGGGAACGTGCGGAGGACGGCGAGGGTCGCCGGATCTCGCTCGGTGATTTCCCGGGCCGCGGCCGTGAAGAGGACACCGGTCGTGACGAGCCGGTCGCCGGTGGGTGACGCCATGGCCCGGAGGCTGTCGCTCCCCGTGCTGATCGATGCCCGCTCTTCGAACGTCTCGGCGTCGAGCGCCGTGAGCGTCCGCCCGGTGTCGGTCTGCCCCGGCCCGACGAGGACGCCCTGCCCCGAGACGAACGTCGTGGGATTTGCCCCGAGGTCCGGCTCGGGCCACGTCTGGACCGGCGCCGTCGGGGGGGACGGATTCCGAGACGGCTCGGTCCGCACCGAGTACACGTAGCGCGTCCCAAACGGACCCGGGTCGGGACGGTCGATGGCGATGGTGTCGGAGGCCGCCCTCACCGTGGCCACCTCGGTGAAGGCCGGGTCGTTCTCCAAGGCGCGGGAGACGACGTAGCGCGAGAACGCACCTGTGAACGATGTTGGTGACCAAGACACCTGCACGACGCCGGGCTCAACGGCAACCGCTCTGCGGACGGACGCCGGCTGAAACGCGACCTCGGTCTGCCCTGAGGCGCTCGTGCCAGCGACCCTCGTAAAGACACGGTAGAGGCTCGGACCGCCCGTGTACCGGGGATCGCGCCACGACGTGACGGCGCGGTCGGTGATCGTGGCCACGAACACGCCGTCACGTGAGATCCGATATTCTTCGAACGAGAGGCGTGTCGAGGCGGTCCACCTCACCTCCAGGAACCCCTCCTCGACGCCCGCCGAGACGACCGGCGCGCCGGGCGGCGCGTTGTCCACGAGGGCGGTGCGCTCGGCGACACCTTCGACCCACTCTCCTCCCAACCGGTCGCTGAGGCTGCCCGTGCCAGCCGACACGAGGGCCGCGACCCGGAGGCGGTAGAACCCGTCGCGCACGCCCAAGGTCGAGACGGACACCTGCTTCGGGTTCTGCGTCGACGCGACCAAACGGTCGTCGAGGAGGACGCGGACCTCCAGGACCTCCCCCGGAGCCTCGATGTCGTACCGGAGATCGACGCGGCCCCAGAGCACGACGGTGTCGGCCGCGGCGACGAGGTCGACGACGGCCGGCTCCGCCTCGGGGACGTCGACCACGTTCTCGCCCTCCGGCTCGTAGCGGACGGCGTCGCACCCTGAGGCGGCGAGGAGGGCAGAGAGGAGAACGACGCGCACAGAGGAAGACGGCAGACCGGCCGAACCTACCTCCCACACTTCTTTGCGTCAGCCCGCTACGCCGCCACCGCCTCGGAGGCCGCCGCCTGGAACGCGTCCACCAGGTCCAGCCGCTCCCACGGGAAGCCCTCGCGGCCGAAGTGGCCGTAGGCCGCCGTCGTCCGGTAGCGCGGGCGCACGGCCGCGTCCAGGTCGATGAGGCCGAAGCGCGCCGTGATGGCCGCCGGCCGGAGGTCGACCGCCTCGGTGACGATCTCGGCGAGGCGGGCGTCGGGGAGGGTCCCGGTGCCGTTCGTCTCGACGCGGATCGAGACGGGATCCGGCACGCCGATGGCGTAGGCCACCTGCACGAGCGCCTCGTCGGCGAGGCCGGCCGCGACAAGGTTCTTGGCGACGTGCCGCGTGGCGTAGGCCGCGCTGCGATCCACCTTGCTCGGGTCCTTGCCGCTGAAGGCGCCGCCGCCGTGAGCGCCCTTCCCGCCGTAGGTGTCGACGATGATTTTGCGGCCCGTCAGGCCGGTGTCGCCGTGGGGGCCGCCGATCACGAACACGCCCGTCGGGTTGACGTGCAGGATCAGGTCGTCGTCGACCAGCGCCTCGGGGAGGACGGCTGGCAACACGTGCTGGCGGATGTCGGCCTCGATCTGCGCGAGGTCCGCCTCGGGGCCGTGCTGCGTCGAGATGACGACGGTGTGGATGCGCTCGACGGTGCGGTCGTCGGCCGCGTACTGGACCGTCACCTGGCTCTTGGCGTCGGGGCGGAGGTAGGGCATCACGTCGCCAGCCTTGCGGATCTCGGCGAGGCGGCGCACGAGCCCGTGGCTGAGCGTGAGCGCGAGCGGCATCAGCGTCGCCTCGTCCTCGCGCGTGGCGTAGCCGAACATCATGCCCTGGTCGCCGGCGCCCTGCGCCTCGTGGAGGCCCGCGTCGTCGTCGACGCCCTGCGCGATGTCGGCGCTCTGCTCGTGGATCGACACCAGCACGCCGCAGCTCCGCGCGTCGAACTGGAGCGCCGGGTCGGTGTAGCCGATCTCCTCGATGGTCGTCCGCACGACCTCCTGCACGTCGACGTAGGTGTCGCTCGTGACCTCGCCCGAGACGACCACGAGGCCCGTCGTGCAGAGCGTCTCGATGGCGCAGCGGCTCGCCGGGTCGCCGGCCAGGAAGGCGTCGAGGAGGGCGTCGGAGATCTGGTCGGCGACCTTGTCGGGGTGGCCTTCGGAGACCGATTCGGACGTGAAGAGGGTGGCCATGCGTCGGGCGGAGCAGCAGAGGAGGACTCGTCGGCCGGCGAAGATACAGGGTGCGCGCGGGCGCCTGCCCCGTGCCCTCACGGAGCCGCCTCGGGGCCGGGTTCGCCGGCAGGCGCGCCGACGGGCGTCGCGTAGAGGTCGGCCGCCTCGCTGCCGGCGACGCGCTGCCACCCTAGGCGCAGCGCCCACGCAGCGATGGCGTCCCGGTCGTCGACGACCAGCATGTGGGTCGCCCCGAGGCGGCCGGCGTAGGCGTTCCACGCAGTCGTGTCGTAGGGGACGGTCGCGGCCGTGCGACCGGTCGTGAGGATGAACCGCCGCGGGTCGCTCTCGGTCAGGAGGATGGCCGCCTCGGGGACGTGCTGCCGCACCAGCTCCGAGCCGTCGTCCGGAGCCGACGGCCCCGAGGCGACGCGGTCGGCCATCAGGGCCACGCCCTCGGCCGCGTACGCTCCGAGCGCCAGCGCACAGATCCCGATGGCCACGCCGGCCCCGAGGCGCGGGCCGCCGGGCCGCGCGCGCCGCCACAGCGTCTCGCCCCCGAGGAGGAGGTAGGCGTAGAACACAGGCAGAACCGGCAGCAGGTAGCGCGCCCACCCGAACGACCACGGCAGCAGCGCCGCGACGTAGACGACCGCGAAGACGTCGACGGCGCGCACGTCGCGCACCGAGGCCCAGATGCCGGCGACGATCAGGAGGAGGCCAGCCGCGCGGATCGGCACGTGGCCGAGGCCAGGCAGCAGGAGCGAATTCCAGAAGTGGCTCCGGTCCGAGAGGACGTACTGGGTGGCCCGCTCGACGACGAAGCGGGGGATTCGCTCGGCCCGCCCGATCAGGCCCTGGCGCACCATCTCGCCGTACCCGGTCTCGGCCGCCTCGGTGGTCAGGATCTGCGCGCCGTCCCTCCAGTCGACCCCCGAGGTGACGCCCGCCGCGAGCGCGACGGCGAGGGCGACGGCCGCGACGGCCGGTCCCAGGCTGGCACGTCGACCCGGGAGGAGCGCCGCGATCACGAACGTGGGCAGCAGCGCCACGCCGAGCGACCGCGTGAGGATGGCAGCGCCCGCCAGCACGCCCGCGGCGAGCGCCCACGCCCACACGCGCCGCCTCGGGGTCGCCCGCTGCGCACGGTCGAAGGCGAGCAGGGTCGACGCCACGAGGGCGCCGAACAGCACGTCCGACAGGCCGCGGCTCACCATCCCCACGAAGAACGGGCTGAGGCCGACCAGCAGGACCAGCAGAACCACCGAGGCCGGCGCGAGGCGGCGCCAGAAGAGAGCTGCGAACAGCCCGGTCAGCGCGGCCAGGAACAGGGCCTGGAGCGCGGCGATCGGCGCCCGCGCCCGGCCCGTCGCGGCCACGACCGGCGTCAGCGCGAGCGGGTAGCCCGGCGGGTAGGCCGGCGGCGTCAGCGACCGCTCGGTGTTGACCAGCCATCCCGTCCGGGCGTAGGGCGCGCCGGCGGCGAGGTTCTCGGCGTGCATCAGGTACTGCGCCGCGTCGCCGTTCCACCGGATGCCGTCGTCGCGCGTGGCGACGTGCGCCACGAACAGGACGGCCAGGAGCGCCGCCACCGTCCGCGCCAGCCACCGAGGCGGGGTGCGGGGCTCGGTCACGGCATGGCCCGCCGCGCGGCGGCATACCCCAGTGCGTTGGCGACCTGCGACACCCCGAGGAGGCCCGCGTGGAGCCACGCCCGCGGCCGCCACGACGTCCGCAGCGGGTACGCCACCAGGCCGACGTAGAAGCCCAGCGGCTCCGGCCCCGACGCCTCGACGCCGCGCTCCTGGCGGCGGTGGTGGTACCGCATCGCCCCGCGCCCGTACTGGGCGTGCTGCCGCCAGTAGCCCCGCAGCCCCATCCGGTGGGCATGGTGGATGACCGCCTCGGGGACGAACGTCGCCGGCCGGCCGGCCTCGTGCCAGCGGGCGCTGAAGTCGCGGTCCTCGCCCGCCGCCCGCTCGAACGTCGTGTCGAAGCCGCCGAGCGCGCGGAACCCCTCGGCCGGCACGGCCAGGTTGTTCGACGCGACCAGGAGCACGCGGCCGCTCGACGGCCCGAAGTAGTCGTAGAGGTACGAGATCAGGAGCTGGCTCGCCTCGGCGTACGGGTTGTCGGGGAGGGCGTTGGTGGTCCGGCCGGCGAGGAGGGCACCGGGATGGGCAGCGGCCGCCTCGGTGAGGGCCGTCAGCCACGAGGCGGCGGGCCGGCAGTCGTCGTCGGTGAACGCGAGGAGGGCGCCGCGCGCGCGGGTCGCGCCCGTGTTGCGCGCCACCGCCGGCCCGGCGTTCGCCTGCCGCACGACGCTCAGGTCGAGGCGGTCGTGGAACGGGGCGGCAATCCCCGAGGCGGGCTCCGGGCTGCCGTCGTCGACCACGATCACCTCGAACCCGCCCGGCGGCACGTCGAGGCAGGCGAGCGCGGTGAGGCACGCCGCCAGCGCCTCGGGGCGCCCGTACGTCGGCACGATCACGCTGACGGCCGGGGTCACGAGTCCAGCGGGGCGAACGTCCGCCGGTCGCGGGCCGACATGAACCGGTGGCGCCGGAACTCCATGTCGAACTTGCGCTCGGGCGCGCGGCCCGGCCCGAAGAGGCTGCCCACGACCTCGCCGGCCGCACTCGCGCTGAGGGCGGCCAGCAAGAGCGGCACCGAGGCGGCGCCCAGCTCGCCTGCGCGCCCTGCCCGGCGGGCCGCGCCCTGCACGTGGCGGAGCCGCGCGAGCGGGATCAGCGGCGCGGTGACGGCGTGGATGGCCCGCCGCGCCGGCGACCACCCGACGGATCGGGCCGCGCCGAACTGCCGCCCGTTGACCGCGTGCTGCGCCAGCATCCAGCCCGTGTGCGAGAAGTTGAGGTGCTCGACGCGCGCGTCGGCCGACTGCACCAGCACGCCGCCCCGCTCGATCAGCGCCTGCTGGAGCGGCCCCTCGACGTCGAGCAGCTCCCCGAGGCGGTCGCCGAACGCGAGGAGCGCGCTGCGGCGGTAGGCCGAGTTGTGCCACGCCGTCCCGCCTCGGGGGCGCGTCTCGTCGTGGTCGGCGTAGGCCCCGAAGCTCATCAGGTAGTCGACCCAGCTCGTCCGCGAGGCCGGGTTGCCGTTGCCGAACGACGGCCCGGCGGCGACCGCGGCCGGCGTCTCGAGGGCGGCCAGCAGGCCCGCCGCCCAGCCCGTCTGCGGGAAGCAGTGGTCCTCGACCGGCACCACGACCGGCGCCCGCGCCGCGCGGACCGCGAGCGCCCGCGTCGGTCCCGAGAGGCGCATCTCGGGCACGCGCAGGAGCTGCCACCCGGCGAAGCCGCCCAGGTCCATCGCCTCGGGGTCCACCGCGACGCCCTCGGGAGCCACGAGCACCACCTCGATCTGCGCGCGCACGTCCTGCGCCCCGAGGTGGGCCATCGTCGTCCGCATCGGGGCGGGGCCGTTCGGCAGGAGGGCGATCACCGAGAGGGCCGGCGCCTCGGCGCGGCGCTCCGCCTCGGGGACGGGCCGGTCCACCGCGGGCACGGGCGCCACCGAGGCGGCAACCTCGGGCGCGTCCACCTCCACGAGGCGGCCTTCCCGCGCCGACCGCTCGGCGGCGGCGATCACGGCGAGGCACTGGAGCCCGTCGACTGGATCGGGCGACGCTGGCGTTCCGCTGCGGACCGCCTCGACGAACGCCGAGAGGGCGGCCCCGAACGACGGCTCGCCCCACGGCGCGGCGCGCTTCTGGAGCAGGTACGGCGCCGCGGTCGCGCTGCGGACCACCTCGCCCACGACCGACGGCACGGCGCCGGTGGCCGACGCGCCGGTCTGCTCGACGGCCAGCGACGCGTAGCGCGAGGCGCGGAGCACGCCCCCCTCCCCGATCACCTCGACGCGGTCCGCCTCGGTGGCGCTCAGCGAGCAGAACGTCTGGACGGTCACGCCGCTCGCCATCCGCAGGTCGAGCGTCGCCGTGTCGTCGTCGGTACGGCGCGAGCGGAGGCTCGCCGAGACGGCCGCCACCTCGTCGCCGAGGAGGAACCGCACCAGGTCGACGTGGTGCGCGGCGAGGTCGAGCAGGACGCCGCCGCCCGCGCCCCGCTGCCCGCGCCATCCGCCGCCGCCGCCCTGCGTCGAGAAGACCGTCCGCACCGCGATGACCTCGCCGACGGCGCCCGACCGGAGGCGTCGGCGGAGGTCGGCGTAGAGCGGATTGAAGCGGTAGTTGAACCCGAGCATGGCCGGCACGCCGGCCGCGCGCCACGCCGCCACCACACGCTCGGCGTCGGGGAGGATGGTCGCGATGGGCTTCTCGAGGTAGAGCGGCACCCCCGCGCCCAGCACGTCGCACGCGACGCCGGCATGGGCGGCCGTCGGCGGGCACGCCACGACGGCGTCGAGACCCACCCCGAGAAGATCGGCGTGGTGCGCGTGCCCCGAGGCGGTGGGCACGATCCGAGCCGCCTCGGCGCGGGCCGCGGCGTCGGGGTCGGCCAGGGCAACCACCTCGACGCCTGGCATCGCGGCCAGAAGCGGCAGGTGGACCTCCCGGGCAAGGTGCCCGCAGCCGATCAGGCCGAGGCGGAGCGGAGGCGTGGACATGGGGGAGTTCGACAGGGACCTGGAGGTCACAGTGACCAGTGAGCAAAATCGCGCCCCGTGAAGGCGCGCCACCGCGCAAGGTCGGCCCCGAGGCGGTCGGCGAGGGCCGCGTGCAGGTCGGGCGTCACCTCGGGGCGCTCCATCGGCCTCGAGAACGGATAGTAGATCGCGTCCTCGAGGGGCCAGCGGTAGCGGATGGGGACGAGGGTGCGGAGCGCCTTCATCGGGAGCGACCGGGCGAGCCGTTCGCCGGCCGGCGTGCGGCGGCGCTTGCGGGCTGTCGTGTGCCGCTCGAGGTGGAACCGGGCGTCCCAGTGCTCGGGGTCGGCCCCGACGAACGCGAACACGCGGCGGAGCGTCTCGCGGCGGCGCTTGCGGAGGTCGGCCTGGTCGAGGACGAGGATCGCCTCGGGGTCGTAGAACGGGAGGTAGCGCTCGATCTGGCGGTGGTACTGGCTCCGCGCGAGGTACTTCGAGTCGGGCGCGAGGACCGCCTCGGCGAGCGGCTCGCTCTCGAACCCGCGGGCCACGTCGTGGAGGTAGTGCGACACGAGCCGCTCGACCGGGTCGCGGACGAGGTAGATCAGCTTCGCCTCGGGGAGGAGCGCGTGCATCCGCTCGGGGACGTTCGGGTACTGCGGGTGGCACGTGTAGTGCGGCGACGCCTCGCCCCGGATCGCCTTGCCGGCGTCGAAGCGGCGGCGGTACCAGCCCTCGCCGCGCGCCCAGTTCCACGCGTCGGGGAAGAACGCCAGCTCCTTCTCCTTCGACATCCCGATCTCGGGGTGCATCCCGAGGTAGTAGTGCAGGCTCGTCGTGCCGCACTTCATGGCCCCGATGATGACGAACGTCGGGAGCGCGCCGTCACCGGACGACGGGCCGGAGTGGGTGCGGAGCGGCGCGTCGGCCTGGGAGGAGGATCGGCTCATGCGTACGCGAGGGGTTGGTCGGCGTCGCGGAGGTAGCGCGCGCGCCGGATCTCGATGGCTCCGAGGCTGGCGATCGCCGAGCCGGCGCCGAACAGGTAGCCCGTCATCTCGCCGAGGGCGTCGAGCGCGAGGTAGCCCGCCAGCGCCGGCAGCGACCGCAGGGCCGGCGCCTGCTGCGGGGTGCCCCAAGCCCACCGCAGCGTCCGCGCGAGGCGGACGGCCGGGATCGCCAGGGCGGCGAGGGCATAGAGCGCCCGCCTCGGGGCCGGCCACGCGGCCGACCGGCTGGCCGCGAACGCCCGCCCGCCCATCACGCGCAGCTCGACGCTTGGCGCCACACGCGAGAAGTTGAGGTGGTCGATTCGAACGTCGGGCAGCAGCCGGATCCGCTCGCCGCGCGCCGTCAGGTCCCAGTGGATCAGGCTCTCGGCCTCGAGCATCGCCCCGAGGCGGTCGCCGTAGGCCAGCAGCACGTCGCGGCGGTACGACCCGTTGTGGCCAGGGAGGTGGTGCGGCTCCGACGGCGCGGTGCCCTGCATCCACGGGCCGTACTCGATGAGGTAGTTCGCCCAGCTCGTCGCCGAGCCCGGGTTCGCGTTCCCGATGACCGGCGCGACGGCCGCCCACGGCCCGCTCGCGTACGCCTCGACCAGGCGCTCGGCCCACGCCGCCTCGGGGAAGCTGTGGTCCTCGACGAACGCCACGACCGGCCCAGAGGCGGCGCGGATGGCCGGCACGCGCGACCGCGCCGTCGACACGAGCGAGCCGGCGCTGACCACCTCGACGCCCCAGAACCCGTCTGTCGGGAGGGCGCCCAGGTCGAGCGCGTCCGCCTCGGGGACGGCCACGACCACCTCGACGCGCGCGCGGATCGTCTGCGCGGCGAGGTGCCGGAACGTCTTCTCGACCGAGCGCGCGTCGCCGGCGCCGACGAGGATGACCGAGAGATCCGGGGCGGAGGCACTCATGGGGCTGCCGCGAGAGGAGCGGGGAGCGCCGAGGCGGGAAGCCAGCCCGCCTCGCGGAACCCGCCGAGCGTCCGCGCGACCGCCTCGGCGATCGGCACGCGCGGCGCGTACCCCAGGTCGCGGCGCGCCGCGTCGGGCGGGTGCCAGGCGTCGACGGCGAAGAACTCGGCGCTGTGCGCCTTGGGGATCGAGACCCCGAGGCGGCGATCGGCGACGTCCCCGAGGCGGGCGAGCGCGCGGAGCGCCGCCGTGGGCACCCGGCCCGGCCGCACCTCGGCGCCGACGCCCTCGGCCCAGAGCCGCGCCAGCGTGCCGACCGGCACCGCCTCGGGGCCGGCGAGGTCGTAGGTGGCTCCGGACGGATGTGCCTCGATGGCAAGCACGAGCCCGCTGACGACGTCGGCCACGTCGGCGAGGGTCTTGCGCGCGCAGCCGTCTCCGGGCAGCCGGAACCGGCCGGCGGCGACGTCGCGCACCCAGCCGATCCAGTTCGCCGTGCCCGGCCCCAGCGTGGCCGGCAGCCGCACGACGGTCGACGGCACCGAGGCGGCGCGGGCGACCTGCTCGGCCCGCCACTTCGAGCGGCGATACGGCGTGTTCGGCCGCGGCGCCTCGCCCGAGGCGGCCCTCCCGTACACGCCGAC
>JBCCQJ010000136.1:0-11748 GCA_039024395.1 Bacteroidota bacterium
GGGAGGAGGGCGACCCGTGGGGACAGGTCATCGAGGCGGCGTTCGGCCTCTGGTCCATCTTGCTGCTTCCGCTTCTGGTGGCGCTCGTCGCGGCGCAGGTCGCCACGGCCGAGCACGCCGCTCGGGGGTGGAAGCACCTGTTCGCGCTGCCGGTCTGGAAGGGGGCGCACGTCGTCGCGGCGTGGGTGGCGGTGGCCGCCCTCACGGCGGCGGCGACGGCGGGCCTGGCGGTCGGCGTCGCCAGCGTGGGGACAGCGGTCTCGGTGCTGCGTCCCGACCTCGCGCTGCCCCCGGCGCCCCTGCGCGACCTCCTCGGGGCGGTCGCGGTCGTGTACGCGGGCGCGCTCGCGCTCGTGAGCGGTCACCTCTGGCTGAGCCTGCGGTGGCCGAGCGTGGGCGTCGGGCTGGGCGTGGCGGTGGGCGGGGTGCTCACGAACGTCGTACTGCTCAACCTCGGGGCCGGAGCCGTCACGCCGTACGGCGTGGCCCCGATGGCGCTGATGTCGGGCCGGATGGGGCTCGCGCTTCTCGGTCTGGCTGGAGGGGTTGTCCTCCTCCTCGGTGCGGTGGCCCACCTCTCGCGCCGCGACGCCCCGACGTGAGTGGGGAGAGGCGCGTCTCGCCTCGATGCAGCAGCTGAGCGGGGCCTCCCCCGAGACGGATGTGATTGGCTTCCTACGCGTGATGTCGTCCCATTCGTAACCTGTGCGAGGGCGGTGTGCGCCCCCAAGGTGACTTTCAAACCGGCCGTGCGACGCCCAAGCCCATGTTTTGTGGCCTTCCTGACTCATGGAGCCTTTCAACAACGATCGGATCGCCATTATCAAAACTGGCGGGGAGCGCACTGTGACGAGACTATCGCTCCGGTTCTTCGGAGTAGACCTGGACCCCGAAGAGATCACCCGGTGCCTCACAGTAGAACCGACTCGATTCGGTCGGCGCGGTGATGTTGTCCGGAACATCCATACCGGCCATAGCCTCCGCGATCAGGGATTCTGGGTCCACGATGTAGAGTACAACGTCAACGCCCCGGATCGCCTCGTCCGTTCCTTCCTCGATTCTCTCCCGGACGACCTTGCCGTGTGGCGGAGGCTCACCGAGTCGAATGACGCTGACCTTCTCTGCAGTTCAGGTTGGCGCACCGACCACGGGACGGTTTGGTTATCGCCGGAAGCGCTGGGTGCCATCGCTGAGAGGGGGCTTTACTTCGGCGAAGGTTGGTTTCGCGATGGCGACCCCGAGCCGGTTACATGACGCGCCGTTGTGGGCCGACTTCGGGCGTGAGCGCCCTCGCGTCGCACCAGCAGCAGCGTATCCATGTGCTCGTCCCCGTCGCGGCCAAGCGGTCTGTTTTGAGAGCCCGATGGTCTCTCAAAAAAACGGCCGCTGAGAAATCGAACGAGGCATCCATACCCCGTGCAGCCCCCGCACCGCCTCGGTGAGCGGCCTGAGGTCCGCCGGTCCCAACAGCGTCGGCCCGAACGGGTCGGCCACCGAGGCGGTCGGGTCGACCAGGCGGTGAAGCGCCGGCGGCCGTGTCAATCCCGTGCAACCGCCTCGGGGACGGAGCGTTCGACCCGCACGAGACCTTGAGACCTGAGACCATGCTCCGGACCGTCGAAGCCGTCGTCGAGAGCGACGGCAGCCTCCGCCTCCTCGAGAACGTCGACCTCCGCGTCGGCGACCGCGCCCTCGTCACGCTCCTCGGGGAGGACGATGCCCGCGCCGAGAACGCCGCCAGCGAGACGGCACTGCTCAGTGAAGCATCGCTCGCGGAGGATTGGAACCGTGACGAGGAAGACGACGCCTGGGCGCACCTGCAATGACGTACGCCTGCGGGACCGTCGTGCTCGTCCGCTTTCCGTTCTCGGACCTCTCGGCGTCGAAGCGTCGGCCCGCCGTGGTGCTCGCCGACGCCGGGCGTGGTGACGTCGTCCTCGCGCAGGTGACGAGCAAGCCGTACGCAGACCCGGGCGCGGTCGAATTGACAGGCGCCAGCTTCGCACGCGGGGGCCTCAACCTCACGAGCTACGCGCGCCCTGGTAAGCTGTTCACGGCCAACGACACGCTGATCGTTCGGGACGTCGGTGCCCTCACGGCGGCCGCGCTCGATGAGGTGCTGGACGCCGTCATCAAGGTGCTCGGGAGATAGCCCGACCTCCGAGGCGGCTACACCCCGTGCAGCCCCCGCACCGCCTCGGTGAGCGGCCCGAGGTCCGCCGATCCCAACAGCGTCGGCCCGAACGGATCGGCCACCGAGGCGGACGGATCGATCAGTCGGTGGAGCGCCGCAGCCACGCACGCCGCCAGCGCCTCGGCTTGGTAGCCGCCCTCGAGCGTCAGCACCATCCGGCCCTCGGCCCAGCGGTCGGCCGCCTCGTGGACGACCCCGAGGAGATCCGACAATCCGGTCACGCTCAGGCCCAGGCTGCCGAGCGGGTCCAGGTAGTGGCCGTCGTAGCCGGCCGAGACGAGGACGAGGTCGGGTCGGAAGCGCTCGGCCAGCGGAGGGAGGACGGTCCGGTAGAGGTCCACAAGATTATTGGCTGTGCCGCCGGGGACGGGCAGGTTCACCGTCAGCCCCTCGCCCGCCCCGACGCCCGTCTCCCCGAGGCGGCCCGTGCCGGGGTAGATGTCGGCCTGGTGCGACGACACGAAGAGGACCGAGGGGTCGGCCTCGAACACCTCCTGCGTGCCGTTGCCGTGGTGCACGTCGACGTCCACGATCATCACCCGCTCGGCGCCGTGGACGGCCTGCGCGTGGCGCGCCGCGACGGCCACGTTGGCGATCAGGCAGAAGCCCATCGCCTGGAACGGCCGCGCGTGGTGGCCGGGCGGGCGCCCCAGCGCGAACGCCGTGCGCGCACCGCCGGTGCAGACCGCGTCGACGAGCGCGAGCAGGTCGCCGCACGCCTGCCGGGCGACGTCCCACGAGGCGGCCGTGGCGTAGGTGTCGGCGTCGAGCTGGCCGCCGCCGGTCGCGCAGAAGGTCTCGACGAGGTCGAGGTACGCCTCGGGGTGGACGCGGGCCAAATCATCCACCGAGGCGGGGAAGCCGCTCAGGCGCGGGAGCGCTGCCAGGACGGGGTCCGTCTCGATGGCGGTGCGGATGGCGTCGAGGCGGGCGGGCCGCTCGGGGTGCCCCGGCTGCGCGTGCGCCGCGTGTCCGTCCTGGAGCGAGATCGTCGTCACGAGGCGAGAGCGGCGGCCTCGACGGCTTTGGGAAGGCACACGTAGGCCCGCTCGCGTCGGGCTTCCAGGGCGCCCGCGGTGGCGTCGCCGGCCGCCTCGCTCAGCTCCCGCACGCGCCCGTCGCGCTCAAGGATGCAGATCGCGTCGCGGTCCGAGGCGTAGGCCGCGAGGCGGGCCGTCCCCGAGGCGACGTAGAGACGGGCGTCGTCGGCTGCCTCGGGGCGGGCGGACAGGCCCTCGGCGACGAGCCAGTCGGCCACGGCGTCGCGCCAGGCGGCCAGCTCGGGCTCCGAGGCGGGGGCGTCGAGGGGCGTCGTGCGGAACAGGTCGCGGTCGAGGAAGCGCCGCGCGAGGTCGGCCAGGACGCGGTCGCGCGACGTCGTCCAGCGCTTGAGGCTGTAGAGCACGTCGGTGTCGTCGAGTGCGGTGAAGGCGTCGAGCAGGGCCTCGTGGCGCTCCGCCTCGGGGGCGAGGTCGTCGGCCGTGGCGGCGCCGCCGAGGAAGAAGGCGAGCGACGGCGCGGTCTCGTCGAGGGCGGGGTCGGACCCCCACCGGCTCCGGGCGCGGGCGAAGGCGGCGCGCAGCCCGTGGTCGGCCGCGAGGACGGTCTTGTGGAGGTAGACCTGCCAGTACATCAGCCGCCGGCTCAGCAGCACGTTCTCGACCGCGTAGGCGCCCTTGGCTTCGATCACGATGCGCCCGTCGGGGCCCCCGTGCACGCGCATCGTCTTGATGACCCGGTCGACGCCCACGACGCCCTCGGCCACGCCCGTGTAGAACGAGTCGCGGCGGAGGTAGTCGAGCCGGTCCATGTCGAGCTGGCTCGCCACCAGGCTGTGAAAGAACCGCCGCGGGTAGGCGTCGTCGATGATGGCGAGCGTCGTCGCGAGCCGCCCCCCGAGGCGGGCGTCGAGGCGGGCGATGAGCGCGCGGCTCATCCGCTCGTGGTGGGCCGGCGTGCCCGAGGGGCCGGGCGGCAAGAGGTCGTGCTCGAGCGTGTGCGAGAACGGCCCGTGGCCGACGTCGTGGAGCAGCGCCGCCGCGAGCGCGCCGTCGACCTCGTCGGTGTCCATCACCGTGCCTTTCTCGCGGAGCGTGTCGAGGGCCTCCTGCATCAGCGCCATCGCGCCGATGCCGTGCTCGAAGCGGGTGTGGACGGCGCCGTGGAAGACGAGGAAGCCGAGCCCGAGCTGCCGGATCCGCCGCAGCCGCTGCACCTCGGGCGCCTCGACGAGCCCCAGCACCAGCCCCTTGGGGACCGAGACGAACCCGTGGACGGGGTCGTTGAACAGCGTGAAGCGGTCGGACACGGAGACTTGCGGCGGGAGGGGAGAGGAGTCTACCCTCCACGCTCGCTTCCGTGCCCGCCTCGGTGTCCGCCCGGCTCTCCTGCTGCGTCGACGTGCCCTCCGAGGCGGCGGGGCTGGTGCGGTACGGCCTCGAGGAGCTGCTCCGCGGCCTCGGTCTGGCGCCCGCGTGGACCCGCCGCGGGGACGCCCGCCTGACGATCCGCCTGGATGCAGTGGAGGAGGGGCTGGACCTGCGCCTCGGCCCCGAGGCGGTCGACGCCCTCGTTCGGCCCACGCCGCCCGTCCGAATGGCGGAGGTCGAAATCGACGGTGAGCGGTGGCCGCTGCCGGCCTCCGGCCCCGAGGCGGGCCCCGAGGCAGGAGACGGCGACCTCGTCGCGTCGGCGGCGTGGTGGCTGGCCGGGCTCCAGGAGCACGCCACGGCGGAGCGCGACGCCCACGGCCGGTTCCCGTTCGCCGCCTCGCTCCAGGCCCGCCTCGGGGAGGCGCCCGGCGGGCCGCTCCGCCCGGCCGTCGACGCCTATCGCCGCCGCCTCGGGGACGTGCTGCGCGCCGCGGGCGTGGAGGTCCTCGGCCAGACGTGGGGCGGGGCGCCGTGGGCCGTCGCCCTCACGCACGACCTCGACGCGCTCCGCACCCGCCGCCTCCGCGCCCTCGCCGGCGACCTCCTGCGCCGCCGTCCGGTCTCCGCCGTCCGCCGCGCGCTCGGCCCTGACCTCCGCCGTCGGAGCGTGGCCGACCTCCGGGCGCTCGCCGACCGCCTCGGGGTGCGGGCCACGTACTTCGCCAAGCCGGGCGCATGGGCGCCCGAGGACGCCAACGCCCCGCTCGGCCCCTCCGAGGCGGCACTGCTGAGGTCGCTCGCAGCCGACGGCCACGAGGTCGGGTGGCACCCCGGCTACGGCGCCCACGACCGTGCGGACCGCCTCGGGGCCGAGCACGCCCGGCTCACCGAGGCGGTCGGCCACGCGCCGGCGCTGGCGCGGACGCACTTTCTCCGGTGGACCGAGCCCCAGACGCCGCGGCTCCTCGCCGAGGCGGGCGTCCGGATCGACAGCACGCTCGGGTTCTCGGCCCACGAGGGCTTCCGGCGGGGCACGAGCCACCCGTTCCGGATCTACGACCGCGACGCCGACCGGCCGGCGGACCTCTGGGAGATGCCCCTCGCGGTCATGGACACGACGCTGTTCACGCACCGCGGCCTCGGCCCCGAGGCGGCGGCCGAGGCGCTGGCGCAGGCGTTCGAGGCGGCCCGCCTCGGGGGCGGCTGCGCGGTCGTGCTGTGGCACAACGATCTGGGAGAGGGCGCGCCGTGGTCCGAGCGGCTGCCCGTCCTGGAGCAGGCGCTCCGACAGGCCCGCGACGACGGGGCGGCCGTCGGCGCCCTCGGCGCGCTTCGCGATGTGTGGTGTTCTCCCGAACCATGACGCCGGCTCTCATCGTGTTCGCGAAGGTCCCCGCGGCGGGGCGCGTCAAGACCCGCCTCGGGGCGACGATCGGCCCCGAGGCGGCGGCCGACCTCTACGACGCCTTCCTGCGCGACGCCCTCGACCGCTACGCCCGCCTCGGGGCGGAGGCGGGCATGTCGGTCCGTCTCTATCTCGGCGGCCGGCCCGAGCCGGCCGGCCTCGTGCCCGAGGGCGTCTCGGTGCACGACCAGCACGCCGGCGCCCTGGGCGAGCGGATGCTGCACGCCTTCGTCGAGACGTTCGCCGCGGGGCACGACCGCGCGGTCGTGATCGGCACCGACCACCCGACGCTGCCGCTCGACTACATCCCGCTCGCCCTCGACGCCCTCGCCGAGCCGATGACGGCCGTGCTCGGCCCAAGCGACGACGGCGGCTACTACCTGCTGGGCCTCAACGAGGTGGGGGCCGACCTCTTCGACATGGACTACAGCCACCCCCGTGTCTTCGCCGACACGCTCGACCGGGTGGCCGAGATGCACCTTCAGCCCGTCGTCCTGCCCGCCCACTACGACGTGGACGACGGAACGGGATTGCACCGTTTGATCGAGGAGTGGCGCACGGGCGCCGACGTCGGCACGCGGACGGCTCGGATGCTCCGATCCCTGACAGAGCGCGACGACCAGGCGGCGTAGCTTTCACCGCGTCGCCTGTGGCGCCTCCTCCCTGGACCCCCTCAGAAGCCGATGGAAACGACCACCCTCACCTCGAACGGAGCCGCCTCGGGGGGGACGCTCGCCACCGGCGGCGGCGCCTTCAAGACGCTCGAGCAGTTCATCATCGAGCGCGAGGGCGAGGCGCCCGGCTCGAAGGGCCAGTTCTCGCGCCTGCTGCGCGACATCGCCGTGGCCGCCAAGATCGTCGACCGCGACGTGCGCAAGGCCGGCCTCGTCGACCTCTACGGCGACACCGGCGAGGTCAACGTGCAGGACGAGGTGCAGAAGAAGCTCGACCTCTTGGCCCACCAAGAGTTCGTGCGCGCCCTCCGCCGAGGCGGCGAGGTGTGCCTGATCGGCTCCGAGGAGAACGCCGAGGCGATCCCGCTGATCTTCGACGACTGCCAGGGCAAGTACGTCGTCCTCTTCGACCCGCTCGACGGCTCCTCCAACATCGACGTCAACGTGTCCATCGGCACCATCTTCTCGATCTACCGCATCCCCGACGACCACGTGGGGCAGGCGTCGGTCGAGAGCGCGCTCCAGTGCGGCCGCCAGCAGGTGGCCGCCGGCTACGTCGTCTACGGCTCGTCGACGATCCTCGTCTACACGACCGGCAACGGCGTCAACGGGTTCACGCTCGACCCGTCGATCGGCGAGTTCCTGCTCTCGCACCCCAACATCACGACGCCCGAGCGGGGCCAGATGTACTCGATCAACGAGGGCAACTACAACTCCTGGCAGCCAGGCGTCAAGGAGTACATCAAGTGGATGCAGACCGAGGCGCCCGGCGACGACCCGCCGCGCCCCTACACGACGCGCTACATCGGCTCGTTCGTGGCCGACTTCCACCGCAACCTCATCAAGGGCGGCGTCTACATCTACCCAGCCAACACGCGCAACCCGAGCGGCAAGCTGCGGCTGATGTACGAGGCCAACCCGATGGCCTTCATCGTCGAGCAGGCCGGCGGCCGCGCCGAGACCGGCCACGGCCCGATCCTCGACGTCGAGCCGCAGGCGCTCCACGACCGCACGCCGGTCTACATCGGGAGCCCGGCCATGGTGGCCGACGCGCTCCAGTTCCTCGCCGGCGAGCGCGACAGCCGGAGCGGGTAGCCTGCCTCGGCGGTCGGGTTCGGACGCGGGGCGGCTGCCCCGTCCCGCTCACGCATCCCGCCCCGTGTCTCGCGCGAGGGAATGGAGGGCGCGCTCCGCGCGCGGAGGAATGGAAGGAGAGTCGGTGCGATGCGTTCGGCAAACAGCGACCCGGCGAGCCCGCCTCGGGGGCGCCCGCCTCGGGGCTAGAACGTGACGCCGACAGCGACGCGGCCTCCGCCCACGTTGTTGCGCGCGTAGGACCGGACGCTGACACCGTATGCCGCCTCGGCGAAGACGTTTCGCCACATGAGCCCCCACCCCGAGGAGGCAACGAGCCCCGACCTGCTGGCCACGCTGGGGACGTTCGACGCACTCCCTACGCGGATTCGGATGTGCTCCCATCTCTCCTCCCACGCAAGTCCGCCGCGGATGTAGGGCGTCACAGGAAACGCGGCCTCCCAGCGAGCGATGGCCTCGAGGCCGAAGCGGGCCGCCGAACGTTGCCTTCCAAAAAGGTCGCCGCCGACCTCGTCGTCGCTGGCAATGGACGGAGCCACGAGGATGTAGTCTCCCGCGGCACGCACTCCGATGTAGAACCCGGACGCCTGCGGTGTCCACCCCGCCTCCATACCAACGCCGACCGACGGCGCGGCATATCCGAAGTCGTATCCCGTGTTGGCGACGACCCCGAGGTAGACCTGGGCCTCCGCCCACGGGGCGGAGAGGAGGACGGCGGCGAGCAGGAACAGACGCATCGAGAGAACGGACCTGGTGTCTCACCGAGATACGACCTCCGAGGCGAGAACGCGAAGCGGCATCCGCCTCGGGGCCGACCGTGCCCGTCCCCGAGGCGGTGCTCTGGCGGCGGTCTGTCGTCCGCGGTCCCGCCCGGAGGCGGCTACGGCACCGGATAGACGTACGAGGCCTGCAGCCCGAGCGGGATCCCGACCGTCCAGTAGAGCAGCAGGAACGCCGACCACGCGATCAGGAACACCACCGAGTAGGGCAGCATGAGCGACGTCAGCGTCCCGATCCCCGTGCCCTTGACGTAGCGCTGGCAGTAGACGACCACGAGCGGGAAGTAGGGCATCAGCGGCGTGATGATGTTGCTCGACGAGTCGCCCACGCGGTAGGCCGCCTGCGTGAGGTCGGCCGAGATGCCGACCTGCATGAGCACGGGCACGAAGATCGGCGCCAGCAGCGCCCACTTCGCGCTCGCCGAGCCCACGAACAGGTTCACGAACGCCGTCAGGAAGACGATGCCCACGACGGTGACGCCGCCCGGCAGGTCCAGCGCCTGCAACCCCGACGCGCCCTTGACGGCCAGCAGCGCGCCCAGGTTGGACGTCCCGAACGCGTGGACGAACAGCGCGCAGAAGAACGCCATCACGACGTAGTAGCTCATGCCCTCCATCGATTTCGTCATCGCGTCGATCACGTCCTTGCTGTTCGTGAAGGCGCCCGCGACGAAGCCGTAGACCACGCCCGGGATCAGGAACAGCAGGAAGATCAGCGGCACGATCGACTGCATGATCGGCGCCGAGAACGAGTTCAGCGAGCCCGACTCAGGGTCGCGGAATGCCGAGCCTTCGGGCACGAGCGAGAGCCCGAGGAGGACCATCCCCAGCACGAGGACGCCGGTCGCGACCCAGAACGCCCGCCGCTCGCGGGCCGAGAACGAGCCCATGTCGGGCGTCTCCTCCGCATCGCCGTCGACGGGCGTGTCCGCCTTCAGCCTCGGCTCGATGATCCGGTCGGTGACGAACCAGCCCAGCCCGACGATGAGCACGCTCGAGATGGCCGTGAAGAAGTAGTTGTTGAGCGGGTTGACCTCGAAGCCAGGCCCGGCGACGATCTGCGCGGCAGGCTGCGTGAAGCCCTGGAGCAGCGGGTCGATGGCGGAGGGGAACGGGTTGGCACTGAAGCCCCCCGAGACGCCCGCAAACGCCGCCGCGATGCCTGCCAGCGGGTGCCGCCCGGCGGCGGCGAAGATGATGCCGCCCAGCGGAATCACCAGCACGTACCCCGCGTCCACGGCGCTGGAGCTGGCGATGCCCACGAAGACCACCACCGGCGTGAGCAGCGCCGTCGACGTCTTGCCGAGGAGCAGCTTGATGCTCGTGTTGAAGTAGCCCGCCTCGTCGGCCACGCCCACGCCGAGCATGGCCACCAGCACCACGCCCAGCGGGGCGAACGAGGTGAAGATGGTCACCATCTCCGTCAGGAACGTCGTCAGCCGCGTGGCGGTGAGGAGGTTCTGGACCACCAGCGGCTCGCCCGTGGCCGGGTTCGTCGCGTCGAAGTCCACGCCCGACAGCAGGGCCGAGAGCACCCACACGGTGAGCAGCGAGAGGAAGAACAGGATGGCCGGGTCCGGCAGCTTGTTGCCGACCCGCTCGACGCCCCCGAGGAGGCGGCTGACGAGACCTTTCGGTTCGGATGCGACGGCGGGAGGGGGCTCCATACAGACGGCGGTGGGGGTGGCCCGAACCTAGCCGCGCCTCGATGGAAGGGAAAAGGGAGAAGGGAAAAGGGAAAATGGAGAATGGGTCCCAGGGATGTGTGCGCTGGCCCCGAGGCGGTCAGCTTTGGTTCGCCGTTCGCCGTTCGCCGTTCGCCGTTCGCCGTTCGCCGTTCGCCGTTCGCCGTTCGCCGTTCGCCGAACCCCACCGCCTCGGGGCGGTAGGCGCGGTGCCTCTCCCTTCCGCCCGTCGTGATCCCTGATCTTCCGCCCGTCCCCGAGGCGGACCCGCCCTTTACGCGGCCCCGGCCGCTCGACCTCACCTTCGAGGGGTTCCCCGACGAGGGCTTCGAGGCGCTCGCTCGCCTCCGCGCCGAGCCGCACATCGAGCAGTACCGGAAAGAGAAAGACGTCTTGGACCGGGCGATCACGGAGCCGTTCAAGCGCTACCGCGACGACCTCGCGCTCAACTGGGTCATCCCCAACCGGCTGCCGTTCGAGACCGAGCGCAACGTGTTCAGCCGCATCCTCAAGAACGACTTCGGCCGCGGCGGCTCGCACAGCCACCTCTGGATGAGCTTCTACCGGCCGCCCCGCAAGCGCCTCACCGACGTCCAGCTCAGCCACTCCGTCCACCCCGACGCCTTCCGGTGGGGCATCTACGCCGGCGACTACTCGAAGGGCCTCTTCCATGCCGCCCGCGACCGGATGGCGACCGAGCCGGGCGTCGCCCTCGACCTCCTGAACGGGCTGATCGACCGGGGCTACCGGCTCGCCTTCGCGCCGCGCGTGACCAAGCCCGAGGGCCACCCCGAGTTCTCCGACCGCCTCGGGGCGCTGCCCGAGGGCCTCGACCGCGCCAAGGGCATCTGGCTCATGCGCCGGATCTCGCGCGCCGAGGCGCAGGCCCTCGGACCAGGCCTCGTCGCCGCGGCCATCGACGCGCAGGAGGAGCTGTGGCCGCTCTACCGCTTCTGGGCCGAGGCCGCCTCGGGGACGGCCGGCGAACGCGAACCGGCCGACGGCGTTGGGTGACGCCGTGCCGGTGCGCGCGCGTCGTGCCCGCCCGGAGACGCCTCGCCGAGGCGTCTCTACAACGCGTCCCGGTCCATCGGCTGGCGAAACCCTTTCGGGCTACGCCCCCCAATCCCCGCCCCCCAATCCCCATCCCGCATGACCGACCTCGTCACCACGCCGCTCGCCGCCACCGAGGCGGACCTCCTCGTGCTCCCCGTCGAGGGCGACGGTCCCGACGCCTGGGCCGACACGTTTGGCGACGCCTACCGGACGGCCCGCGCCGACGCCGAGGCGGCCAAGGGCTCGGCCGTCGTGATTCGAGAGGGGGAGGGGCCGCGCCGCCTCGGCGTCGTGTTCGTGGGCGAGCAGCCGGGCGACGAGCGCTGGCGGTGGGCCGCGGCCGAGGGCGCCGCCGTCGCCGCGCGCGTCGAGGCCGAGCGGGTCGTGATCGCGGTCCCGCCGGGCGAGGGCACCGAGACCGCCGCGGCGCTGGTCGAGGGCTTCCGCCTCGGGGCCTACCGCTTCGACCAGCTCAAGACCGACGACCC
>JBCCQJ010000137.1:0-11698 GCA_039024395.1 Bacteroidota bacterium
CCAGGTAAAAATAACCAAATCACGCCAAAAACAATCGTCTTGAAACATATTGCAGGCCGCGGCGATGTCTCCGCTCTCAAGCGCCTGACCAAAGGTATCTAGGAAAGTCTGGGCACGTCCGCCAGGAGCGCGAGGACTACGGGACCGGCGACCCCGACCGGGCCGGCACGCCAGAGACACGCGACAACGCCGTCACGGCCCTTATCCCCGGCCTCGCGGCTCGGTTCGCGGTAGGCCCCGCGCTCGTGTTCGCCGGTCTCCACCGCGGCTTCGCGCCGCCGTCGAGCGAGCCGGGCGTCGAGGCCGAGCGGAGCCTGAACGGCGAGGTCGGCCTGCGCCTCCAGGCCAACGACCGCCGCGGGCGCTCCGTCGCCGGCCAGGCCGTCGCCTTCCTGACCGACTACGACAACCTCCTCGGGGCCGACTTCGCCTCGTCGGGCGGGACCGGCACGGGCGACCTGTTCAACGGCGGCGCCGCGCGGGTCCTCGGCGCCGAGGCCTCGGTCGACGGCACGTGGGTCGGCCGGCGCGTCCGCGTGCCCGTGCGCCTCGCCTACACCTACACCGACGCCCGGTTCGAGGAGAGCTTCACGAGCGCGTTCCTGCCGTGGGGCGTCGTCCGCGAGGGCGACCGGCTGCCGTACGTGGCGCCGCACGCGCTGACGCTCGGCGCGGGCGTCGAGACCGACCGGTCACGGCTCGACCTCCGGGCGGCGTACACGGCGGCCACGCGCGACCGTGCGGGCCAGGGGCCGATCCCCGAGGCGCAGCGCGTCGACGCCCGCCTCGTGGTCGACCTCGCGGCCGAGACGCCGCTTCCGTTCCTCGACCGTGGCGGGCGACGGGGCGACGGCCTGCACGCGGTACTCGCCATCCGCAATCTGCTCGACGCCCGCTACGTGGCGTCGCGGCGACCGGCCGGCCTCCGCCCGGGCCTTCCGAGAACCGTCATCGTCGGGCTCCGCGCTGAGTTCTAAGCCACTCTTCGGGCAGGTACAACCGGGTACGAGGTACGGTTCGAGGAACTCTCAGCGCTCGTGTACCCCGTACCGCGTACCATCTTGCAATTCGCTCCAGAGCAGGCAGCAGGTCGGCGTGAGGACGGCTCCTCGCTCCACGAGACCGTCAGCAGTCGTCCTTCCATTCCTCCGCGCGCGAAGCGCACCCTCCACTCCTCGGAGCGACCCGAGGAGCGCTCCCCCCTCCTCCGCCATGCCTCCCGTCTACGATGCCGCGCGCGCGGCCGGCTACGACGCCCACATCCGCCGCATCTCGCCCGGCTACGAGGTCCTCCACGACCACATCGCAGGACTCCTCCTCGGGGCCCTGGAGCCAGAGGCGCACATCCTCGTCGTCGGGGCGGGAACGGGCGCCGAGGTCGAGCGGCTCGGGCGCGCTGCACCGGGCTGGCGGTTCACCGCCGTCGACCCCTCGCCCGACATGCTGGCCGTATGCCGCCAGCGCGCCGAGGCGGCGGGAATGGCCGACCGCGTGGCCTACGTCGAAGGGACGACCGAGGCGGCGCCTGACGGGCCGTTCGACGCCGCGACCTCGGTCTGCGTGGCGCACTTCCTCCTCGACCCCGAGGCGCGAGTGCACTACTTCCAGGCCATCGCCGACCGCCTCGGCCCTGGCGCGCCGTTCGTGCACGCCGACCTGTTCCGGCCCACCGGCGACCCCGAGGCGATCGAGCGGCTGATAACCGTCTGGCGGCGGGCCGTCCGGCAGGCCGGCATGAGCGACCCCGAGGCGGACGCCTTCTTCGACCGGGTCGGCCGCATGGTCCACCTCGCCGACGAGGCGACGCTCGACCGTGAGGCCACCGCGACCGGGTTCGGCCAGCGGACCCGGTTCCACCAGTCGCTCGTGTGGGGGGCGTGGATCGCGACGCGGCACCCCGAGGTGGGGCGCTCGGAGGAGGCGCGGTAGGCTCCCCGCCTCGGGGCTTACCGCGGGCGCATCACGTTGCCGTGCATGGATTTAGACTGCGTCTAATGTTCATCCTCACGGATCGTTCACGTAGGGAGCGAGGTATGAGATTTCCCGAAGTCATCGACATCCCCCCCGCCATGATTACTCCTCAGTCCCAGTGCACCGCCTGCACCCACCTCGACCGTGAGGTCAAGGTCGAGCCGGTCTGCAACGCGTTCCCCAGCGGCATCCCCGGCGAGATCTGGACCAACGAGGTCGCCCACGTCACCAGCTACCCCGGCGACAACGGCATCCTCCTCGAGCTGATCCCGCTCAACGTGCTCGGCCAGGAGACCGGCCAGGCATAGCCGGAGCCCTGCGCTCCGACGGTCCCGTTCGCGGCGGCCGGGTACCTTGTGGTGTCCCGGCCGCCGCGTTTCGTATGTCCGAGCTTCGCCCGTTCCACATCGCCTTTCCCGTGCGCGACCTCGAGTCGTCGCGGGCCTTCTACGGCAGCGTCCTCGGCTGCCCCGAGGGCCGAAGCTCTGACGAGTGGGTCGACTTCGACCTCTACGGCCACCAGATCGTGGCGCACATCGCCCCCGTCCCCGAACGCGCCGCGCCCGACCACAGCAACGCCGTCGACGGCCACGACGTGCCGGTCCCCCACTTTGGGATCGTCCTCACGCTCGACGACTGGAAGGCGCTCGCCGAGCGCGTCACGGCGGCCGACATCGAGTTCGTGATCGAGCCCTACATCCGGTTCGAGGGCGAGCCCGGCGAGCAGGCGACGATGTTCTTCCTCGACCCGTCGGGCAACGCGCTCGAGTTCAAGGCTTTCCACGACCTCTCGAGCCTGTTCGCGACGTAGGCCACCTCGGTGTGCCACCCGGGTCGGCCCCGAGGCGGCTAGAGCAGGACGAGGTAGGTCAGCTTGACAACGGCCAGCCGGTCGCGCAGGACGACGCTCCGCCGAGGGTCAAGCGGGTCGTCCTCGTCGACGCCGTAGGCCGTGTCGAAGACGACGAAGAGGTCGCTCCCAGGCGTGTGGATCCAGTTGACGCGCACGTTGGCCCGGAGCTGGCGCGAGACGTTGTCGTACTGGACGAGCGTGCGCCCGAAGAGCATCCGGCTGAAGGCCGTCGAGAGCGACACCGAGCCGACCGTCGCCGTGAACGGGCCGTTGCCGATGTCGATCACCGAGTGCTCGACGTCGCCGCTGATGCCGAAGCCGGGCGAGGGCCGCCACCCGACGCCCGCCTCGATGTCGAACCGGCTGCCGGAGAAGAAGCCGCCCGCCTGCACGCCGGCCCCCACCGACAGCGCTCGGCTGTCGTCGGTCTCGATGCCTGCGAACGCCTGCCAGACGCCGTAGTCGCCCGCCGCGGCGACCTGCGTCCCGTCGTCGAGAATGTCGAATGGCTCGTCGAGTCGCTCGAACACGTGGCGCCCTCCGAAGCCAAACTCGTCCCCGCTCACGAGTTCGTTGAACGTCTCGACCTCGACCTCGGACGACTGAAGCGCGCCGTCGAGGCCCCAGAACGCCGAAGCGTCGATGTCGCCGCCGAGGCGCTGGAGGTTGAGCGGCGTGCCTGCGAGCGGCGTGTTGAGGAACGCGCTCGCCCCGAGGCGGCGGTAGTCGCGGCGCCGCACGAACCCGAGCGCCGGGTCGTAGTTGCGCCCGACCGCCGAGAACGACATCTGAGCGCCGACGCGGTTCGTCGCGAGCCGCCCGAAGATCAGGCCCGCCGCGCTGTCCTCGCCCTCGGAGTCCCAGACCTGCGTCGCCCACCCCGAGACCTCGCTGTTGGGGCCGAACCGGAGCTGCCCGTCGACGCCGAGCGCGGTGTTCCGCCGGACGGCGTCGACCCGGTTCGTCACGATCCCGCCAACGGTGGTGCGCGGGAGGACGTCGGCGCGGACGCGGGCGACGGTGTTGTTGGTCGAGGTCGCGCCGAAGAGGTTGCCGAGCTTGCCGACGGTGTTGAAGTCGTCGAACGTGTTCGTGGCCTGTGGCCCCGTCTCGATGTTGAGGAGCCCGACCGAGAGCGGACCGATTTGCCCCGTGAGCCGGGCGCCGGCCAGGATCGCCTCGTCGAGCCCGATCTGACGCGAGAAGAAGGTCTGCGTGATGCGGCCCGACCCGTGCTCGAACAGCCCGGCCCGCTCGAGGAAGAACTCCCGCTGCTCGGGGAAGAAGAGGCTGAACCGCGTCAGGTTGATCTGCGCCGCGTCAGCCTCGACCTGCGCGAAGTCGGTGTTGACGGTCGCGTCGAGCGTGAGGTTGGAGGTCACGCCCCACTTCACGTCGAGACCGAGGTCGTAGGTCTCGTTGAGGCCGCCGAGCGGCTCGCCGAGGTCCGGGCGGGCCTGCTGGACGCCCCCGATCGTGTACGGCTTGACCTCCAGGTTCCGCCCGCGGCGGACGCCTCGGAGCCCGCGGAGCACGCCGTACTCGGAGACCTGCGCGATCGCGCCAAACCCCTCGCGGCTGATGGCCGGCCACGACACCCGCTCGTTCTTGCGCCGGATGCCGCGGTGGAGCATCAGACCGAACGAGAGGTCGTCGCCGTCGGGAAAGCGGAGCTGCCGGAACGGGATCGCCAGCTCGGCCGACCAGCCAGTGTCGTCGATGTGCGTCTCGGAGCGAAACACGGCGTCCCACGAGAAGCTCTCGAACGAGAGGTCCTCGTCGGTGATGAGCGCCTCGTCCTGCGTGCCGAGCGCGTTGATCTCGAAGAGGTACGCGTTGCGCCCGTCGCGGTAGGTGTCGAGCCCGATGTAGAGGTGGTCGTCGTCGGCGTTGGGCCCGCCGCGCGTGAGGTTGCGCGCGACGATCCCCGCCGGGTCGCGGTCGAGGTTGCGGAACGCGAAGTAGAGGTAGTCCTGGTCGTAGGCGATGCGAACCTCGGTCGCCTCGGTGGCGTCGGCGCCGATCTCGGGGAACACCTGCGTGAACGAGGTGACGGGCTCGATGTCGTCCCAGAACGCCTCGTCGAGGCGGCCGTCGAGGCGGGGCGCCTCCTCGACGTAAACCGCGGTCACAGCCTGGTCTGTAGGTGCCGGAACGGGCGACGCCGTCTGCGCGCGGGCAGGCATAGCCAGCAGCACTCCCCAGGCGAGAAGCAAGAGGGCAGGCGGGAAAGCAAGCATCGGCGAGGCGGGCACAGGGGTCGCGGCGGCCTGCCCCTCGCCCCTGCGTTTCTTCAGCGAAGAGAAAGCGGAGTTCGTCACGGGGGGAGGTCGAGAGAATGGCAGGCCAGAGTACGACCCAGCCAGGCTACGAGCCACGATCTGGTCGCGCGGGTCCGGAAGACCCCGTTGCCCGGCGTCCCGGCGGTCCTGCGGGCCGGACCGCCCGCCGTGCAGAGGACGGCGCTACGGCAGGCGGCACGCTCCGCTCAGACCGGCGGCGCCCCCCCCACAGGCACACCAGGGCAGGGATCGCGAGCGCGACCCACGAAAGCACATCGCCCACCCCGTCGGCCACGAGCGCAGCCACGAGCCCGACCAGGCTCAACGCGCCGAGCATCGCCGGGATGCCCCAGATCTCGCGGGCAGAGAGCGGGCGGCTCACGGCGCGGCGGGCTTCGGGTGGCGAAGTGGCTCGGCAAGCCCGGCCGCTCCGTCGCCCGAGGCGTCGTGCGAGAGGCCCGAGACGCTGCCCTCCTCATCGGCGTCGCCACGGGCGGCCGCCATCCAGTCCTCCACCGTCTGGTGCCGCTTCTTGACCCAGAGGTAGACGCCACTGCCGAGCACGAGAATCGCCAGGACGTCGAGAACGGCCCAGAGAATCTTGAGCGGCATCCCGCCGTAGTCGCCGAAGTGAAGCGGCTGCGAGACGAACAGGACCTGGGTGTACCACGGCATCGACCGGACCTCCAGGACCTCGCCGTCGGTGGCGTCGAGGAGGATGGCCGTGAACAGGCGCTCCGTGCGAGCCTCGTCACCCGTCATGAACGCCGTGAAGTGATGCGGGCTCGCGAACTCGTTGCCCGGGAAAGCAAGGAAGCTGAGCACCTTCCCCGGCGCGACCTCCGATGCGTTCCCGATCACCGCATCGACCGAGACGAGATCGGTCACCGGTGGCTGATCCGGCGCGGCGTGTGCACGCGTCATCTCAGCGAGTTCCGTCGCTTGCCACTGCTGGAAAATGGGGATCGCGAGCGCGTTGATCGTCCCCGTCACGCCGACGACGAGGAGCCAGACGAGCGTGGCAATCCCGAGCAGGTTGTGGAGGTCGAGCCACTTCAGCCGAGGCGTCTTCCTGCGGACCGTCCCGAACTTCAGCTTCCGCATTACGCGTCCGTAGAGGACGACGCCGGACACGAGCGAGAGGACCAGGAAGATGCCCATCGACCCGAGGAAGAGCGTCCCCTTGAGCCCGGCGTAGAGGTCGACATGGAGCCGCTCCATGACGCTCATGAACCCGCCCTTTTCGAGCGGGTAGGCCACCAAGTGCTCGCCCGTCCGCCAGTCGTACGTGTCGAACACGTTGATGGTTGAGCCCTCCGGCGAGGCGCCCATGCGGATGTAGACGATGTCAGGCTCGTCCGGGTCGCCGACGACGAACTGCATGTGCTCGTCGGGGTAGCGCGACTGGGCGTCGGCGATCATGGCGTCGACCGACGCGCGCTCGGCCGGGACCTCGGCGAGCACGGGCGGATCGACGCTGTTGCCGAGCGCGTGGTCGACCTCGTGCGCGAAGATGAGCGGGAGGCCGGTCACGCACAGGAGCAGCAGCCAGAGCGTCGCGAAGAGGCTCGTCCACTTGTGGACCTCGAACCAGACGCGCAGGGCGCGGGGGCTCATCATGGCATCAGGGACACGGTGTCGGGGGCGTCGGGCAGAACGTACGCGGACGCCGCCCTCCGAGGAAAGCGGCGTCCGCAACGAGCGGTCGGTCGAAGGTAGAGGGGCGCGTCCGCTGGCGTGGGGTCAGAACTGGACCGAGAGGCCGGCCGAGATCTGGCGCCGCGCCCCGATGGTGACGAGTGGCGAGTCGCGGACGAACGCCGCGGCGATGTACTCGTTGTCGAACACGTTCTGCACGTTGACCTGGAATCGGAACCGGTCGAACGTGTAGTAGGCGGCCGCGTCGGCGAGCGTGGCGTCGGGCGTCTCGACGGTGTTGGCCACGTCGCCGAACGACGAGCCGAGGTACCGGACGCCGCCGCCGAGCCCGAGCCCCGCGAGCGGCCCGGCCTGGAGCTCGTAGTTGGCCCAGAGCGAGCCGGTCGTGTTCGGGGTCTGAACCGGCCGCGTGCCGATCTCCGCCTCGGTGACCGACTCGGTGACCTCGACGTCGAGGAGGGTCAGGCTCCCCGTGAGATCGAACCCACTCAGCAGGCTCGTGACCGCTTCGAGCTCGACCCCTCGCGACTGGACCTCTCCGGTCTGGACCTGGGCGAACGTGGCGGGGTCGAACTGGAGGAAGCCCTGGCGCGCGAGGTCGAACACCGCGACGGTGAAGAACCCGTTCCACGTCGGCGGCTGAACCTTGACGCCGGCCTCGACCTGGCGGCCGGTCTCGGGCGTGAACTGGTTGCCCTCGGCGTCGACGCCGATCTGCGGCAGGAAGGACTCGGCGTAGCTCGCGTACGGAGCGACGCCGTAGGGCAGCTTCGCGATGGCGCCTGCGCGGAACGTGAACGCCTCGTCGCTCTGCTCCGAGACGGCGTCGGTCTCGGCAAGCAGGTTCGTCGTCTCGGTCGTGGCCCAGTCGTAGCGGCCGTTGAGGGAGACGATGAGCCGATCGGCCACGTCGAACTGGCCCTGGAGGTACGCGCCGGTCTGCGACTGGCTGAACTCGTCGTTCGCGAACGTCGGCACCTCGGGGAGCGCCTGGTCGTAGTCGGGATCGAGCAGGTCGAGCGACGGCGCGACGAACAGGAAGGTCTGCTCCAGGTCCACGTCGATGAGCTGCACGTCGAGCCCACCGAGAAGCGTCGCGTCGACGCTCCCGAAGTCGGCCTGGTAGCGAACGGAATTGTCGAGCGCGAGGCCACCGAGGAGGCCGAACCGCCCATAGGCCGAGCGCGAGATGGACCGGCCGCCCTCCTCAAGCCCCGTCGCATAGACCACGAGGTCGTCGAGGTCGGCGGAGTAGTACCGCGTGTTCTGGCGGACCGTCAGGCTCTCGCCGAAGGTGTGCTCGAAGAGCGACGACGCCGAGAGGACCGCGCGGTCGTACTGCTCGTCGTCCGGAGCACCGGTGTAGAACCCGCGCGAGAGGTCCGCGAGGGCGTTGCCGTCGTCCGTGATCTCGATGGGGAGCGCCTGCGAGGATCCGGTGTCGTCGAAGAGGAAACTCCCGAGCACCGTCCAGTTGGTGGTCGGCGTCGGGCGCCAGCTCAGCGCGGGTGCCGCGAAGATCCGGTCGTTGTCGAGGAACTCGACCTGCGTACCGCTCGACCGGACGAGGCCCGTGAGGCGGTACGAGAACTGCCCCTCCGGGTCGATGGGGCCGGAGACGTCAGCTTGGGCCTGGACGCGGCCGAAGCTGCCGGCCTCGACGGTCGCCTCGCGCTGGGCCACCTGGGTGGGGCGCTTCGACGAGAACGCGACGAGGCCTCCGGGGCTGCCGGCACCGTAGAGCACCGACGCCGGGCCGCGGAGCAGCTCGATCCGCTCCATCCCGTACGGCTCGACGTTGTAGTCGACCGCAAAGCTGACGTTGCGGAGCTGGAGGCCGTCCTGGAAGAGCCCGCTCTGCGTCGCGTCGAGGCCGCGGATGCGGAGCCACGTGAACCGCGGTTCGAACCCGAACACCTCGCTCTGGATGCCCGGCGAGTAGCGGAGCGCCTCGGCGAGCGTCGTCGCGTCCTGGACCTCGAGCTGATCCTGCGTGATGACCGAGACCGACTGCGGGGTGTCGAGCGGCCGCGCACCGATCTTGCTCCCGGCCGAGAGGGCCGTCGGCACGAACCCGCCGCGCCGGCTGACAACGGTGATCGTGCCCAGTTCGGCCGTCTGCTCGGAGAGCTCGACCTCGAGGACCACGCGCTCGCCTTCGAGCACCTCGACCGTCTGGGAGACGGTCTCGTATCCAATCAGGCTCACGCGGACGGTGTGCGTGTCGACGGGGACTTCGATGAGTGTGAACGCGCCGGCTGGCCCCGCCGCGGTGCCGGTCGAGGTTCCAGCGAGGGCGACCGTTGCGCCGGGAAGCGGGGCACCGGTCGCGGCGTCGAGGACGCGCCCGGCAACTGTGCCCGTCTGGGCTGTAGCGACGCCGGCGACGAGGGCCAGTGCGAGGGGGAGGAGTCGCGGGAGAGACATGGGAGGGGCACCTAGAGCCCCGGCTATTTAGACTCGATCCAAAGATCCATGCGATGCCACGCCGTCGACTGTGAACAGCGCTTGATGTGACGATGAACGAGCCGCGAAGGCCCTGAGGGACGCCCAGGCCGCCTCGGCGCCGCCCGCCGCCTCGGTGGGCACGAGCCGCCTCGGGGCAGACCGAGACCTAGAGCCGACAGCAGGTTGGTGTGAGGGCGGCACGTCGCCCCAAGAGCCCGCTGGCGATCGCTCCTCCACGCCTTCGCGCGCGGAGCGCGCTCCTCCACGCCTCAGAGCGACCCGAAGGGCGCTCTGGACCGTCCCCGAGGCGGCGCCGTGGCATGTAGGGTCTCGTCCCACGGATCGAACCGCGAGTCCCCGACAGGGGGGACAGGACGGGGTGCACCCGCGCCCGAGCCGCGCCACCTAGAATGGACAGCGACACGCTGAACCCGAGCGTCCGCGCCCGTCCGACGGGTGGCTTCGCGCAAACCGACCCCGCCTCTCTCGCACTCTGCCGCCCGACCCATGATGCGACCCATGATGCGACCCATGATGCCACATCACCCCACGACAGCCTCGCGCGTGACCTCCGCCGTGGCCGCCTCGGTGGTCTTGCTCGTCGGCTCCGCGTTCATCGCCGACGTCACGCCCGGTCCGGCGCAGGACCCCTTCCCCCTTCGCGGCACGTACACGTGGACGTTCGAGATCGCCGGCCACGGAACCCAGGTGTCGACCCACGTCTTCGCCGCGGACTCGGTCCTGTACGAGATGGACGGCCCGGCCTATGCGACCCGGTACACGATCCACCACGAGAGCTACGACGCCGCGGAGGGCCGCTGGGTCGGCCACACCGGCAACGGCATCTACTACGTCATGTTCTTTGCCGACCGCACGGACGAGAGCGTCTCGGTCTACAAGCACCGGTGCACGAGTCGTGACGAGGCCTACGCCTTCCCCCTGCCAGCCCCGGACGCGACCGCCGATCACGGCTGGAACACGTACCTCCGTCAGCCCTGAGGGCCTGCGGTGAGGCCACCTCGATGGGGGCGGGTCAGGCGCTCTTCTCTGCGACGAGCCCCGAGGCGGTGCGGACGGCACCCGGCGCGGCGGCCCCGACCGGCTCGAGGACGACGGCCGGCTCGACGGCCCGCACCCCGACCGCGTCGCCGACGGCAAACGGCGCCCGCGCGTCGGTGTGGACGAGGCACTCGACCGGCCCGAACCCGACGCCGGGCAACTGCACCCGGTACGTCACGTCGTGCCCCCAGTAGTCGCGCGAGAGGACCGTTCCGGCACCCCCGGTCATCTCAGCGCTGCCGGCCGCCTCGGTGAGGGCGAGCGCTTCGGGGCGGAGCGAGACGAGGACCGTCCCCGAGGCGGGCCGGTGGAGCGGGAGCGGTCCGAGCGGCGTCTCGGCGGTGTCGCCCGCGGCCTCGGCCAGCATCAGGTTGGTCCGTCCGAGGAACTGGGCCACGAAGAGCGTCCGGGGCGTCCGGTAGACCTCTTCGGGCGTCCCCACCTGGTCGATCTGCCCGCCCTGCATCACGGCCACCCGGTCGGCGAAGGCGAGCGCCTCCTGCTGGTCGTGCGTGACGAGGAGCGCCGTCATGCCCTCCGCGCGGACGAGATCGCGGACGGCCTCGCGCGTCTCGTGGCGGAGCCCGGCGTCAAGGCTCGAGAACGGCTCGTCGAGGAGCAGGAGCCGCGGCCGCGGCGCGACGGCCCGCGCCAGGGCCACGCGCTGCTGCTGGCCGCCCGAGAGCGCGTGCGGGAGTCGGTCCTCCAGGCCGGCCAGGCCAACGAGGCGGATGACCTCCTCGACACGCTGGCGGCGCGCGGCACGCGGCATCCCGCGGAGCCCGAACGCGACATGCTGGGCGACGGTCAGGTGCGGAAAGAGGGCATAGTCCTGAAACACGAGCCCGATTCCCCGCCGCTCGGGCGGCACGCGCGGCCCGTCGTCGGTGTCGAGCGTCTGGCCGTCGAGCGTGATCGTCCCGCGGTCGGGGGTCGCCAGGCCGGCGATGCAGCGGAGCGTGGTCGTCTTGCCGCACCCGGACGGCCCGAGGAGGGCAAACAGCTCCCCCGCCTCGACCTCGAACGACAGCCCGTTGACGACAGGCAGCACCGGCGACCCGTCGGCGGACGGGAACGACTTCGAGAGGCAGGAGACGGTGAGCAGAGACACGGGCAAGGGGGCCGACGTGTCAGATACACACAGCGGATGCTCAGGATCGGCAGGAACCGAAGGATTTGTGCGGGACTCGCTCGCGGGCGCGGTCAGGCGACGTCGACCCAGCGCGTCCACACCGAGGCGGGCGTCCGGACGGCGTGCTGCTTGCCGGGGCGCGTCATCGCGCCCTCGACCGCCTCGGGGAAGAAGAACAGAGCGCCCAGCAGCAGCTCGCCCGCGGGCACGTCCACGGCCGCCAGACCGGGCGCCGTCGCGAGCCAGCCGCCGCTCGACCAGTACGACGCCATGCCCCGCGCCGTCGCGGCCTCC
>JBCCQJ010000138.1:0-11692 GCA_039024395.1 Bacteroidota bacterium
CCGCCGGGGTCCCCCCCCGCCCCCCCCCCGCGGGGGGGGGGGGGGGGGGGGGGCCCCACGAATCGGCCGCCGCGTCCAGCCCCGAGGCGGAGACCCCTCACGTGGGCACTCGGGCGGCGGTCCGCGGTCTGTCGTCTGCGGTCCCGCCGCCGCCAGGCGGCGCTCTACCCGTCAATCAAGCGCTGCAGCACCGCCCCGAGGTGGTCGGCCATCCGGTCGCCCTCGCCGATGACGAGCGTCGACACGCCGAGCACGTCGCGCGAGAGCGTGAACCCGAACAGGACCGACACCACGAGCCCGGCCCGCTCGCGGGCGTCGGGGCCGCCGAGCCACTCGGCCAGCGGCGTCGCCACCTGCTCGGCGAGGGCCGCGCGCAGCACGCCGCCCGCCTCGGGGGACGCCGCCGAGCGCAGCAGCACGAGCGTCGGGTCGAAGCCGGGACGGCGCGGCCGGACGAGCCACCGCGCGAGGCGGTCGCCGAGCGTCGACCGGTCGCCCACGAGGAGGTCGCCGATCGTGAAGCTGTCGGCCACGACCTCGGTGAAGAGCGCCAGCTTGGAGCCGAAGTAGCGGTTGATGAGCGCCGCGTTGACGTCGGCCTCGGCCGCGATCTCGCGCACGCCGACGTGGTCGTAGCCGGACCGCGTGAACAGGCGGCGGGCGCCGTCGAGGAGCGCGCGGCGCGTGGCGGCGCGGTCCCCGGTGATGGGAGGGGTAGGCACGGGGAGAGGGGCGTGGTGGGGCCGCCGCAAGGTAAACCGCTGCCGACCGCCGCTGCCTCGGGGGCGCGCGTTGCCGGCCCCGAGGCGGACGCCGTACCTTGGGCCGCTGTCGCCGGGGCGCCCCCGCCCCGTCTCCCACCGCCCCTCTCGCCATGTCCTCCGACGCCGCGCCCGGCGCGCTCCGCTACCGCCGCGTCCTGCTCAAGCTCAGCGGCGAGGCCCTCCTCGGAGACCAGGCGTTCGGGATCGACCACGCGGTGCTGGCGCAGTACGCCGCCGACGTGAAGGAGGCCGTCGAGGAGGGCGCGCAGGTGGCGCTCGTGATCGGCGGCGGCAACATCTTTCGCGGCGTCTCGCCCGAGGGGTCCCAGATGTCGAGCCGCGCCCCCGCCGACTACATGGGCATGCTGGCGACGTTGATCAACGGGATGGCGCTCCAGGACGCCCTCGAGGGCGTCGGGCTGCACACCCGCCTCGTGTCGGCGATCGACATGCACGAGATCGCCGAGCCGTTCATCCGCCGCCGCGCGATCCGCCACCTCGAGAAGGGCCGCGTGATCGTCTTCGGGGCGGGAACCGGCCACCCCTACTTCTCGACCGACACGGCCGCCGCCCTCCGCGCCGCCGAGATGGACGCCGAGGTGATCCTCAAGGGCACCCGCGTCGACGGCGTGTTCACCGCCGACCCCGAGCGCGACGCCAGCGCCCGGCGCTTCGCCTCGATCTACGGCGCCGAGGTGATCCAGCGCGACCTCAAGGTGATGGACCTGACCGCGATCACGCTCGCCAAGGAGAGCGGCCTGCCCCTCCACGTCTTCAACATGAACCGGCCCGGCACCTTCGCCCGCGTCCTGCGCGGCGAGCCCACCGGGACGACCGTCCACTGGGACGAGGCGGCCGAGCCGGTCGTCCTCGCCGACGCCTAGCCACTACGCCCCTCCCGCCATGATCGACCCGCAGCTCCAGGAGATCCTCGACGACGCCGAGATGCACATGGATGCCGCGCTCGACCACCTCGCGCACGAGCTGACGACGATCCGCGCCGGCCGCGCCAACCCGCAGATGCTCGACAGCGTGCGCGTCGAGGCCTACGGCGCGACGGTCCCGCTCAACCAGGTCGCCAACACGGCCGCCCCGCAGGCCGACCTGATCACGGTCACGCCCTATGACAAGAACACGATCGGCGACATCGAGCGCGGGATCACGCTCGCCAACCTGGGCCTCAATCCGACCAACAACGGCACCCAGATCCTGATCTCGATCCCGCCGCTGACCGAGGAGCGCCGCCGCGACCTCGCCAAGAACGCCCGCGCCAAGGGCGAGGAGGCCAAGATCTCGGTCCGCAACGCGCGCCGGACGGCCAAGGACGGGATCAAGAAGACCGCCGCCTCGGCGTCGCTCTCCGAGGACATGGAGTACGAGGCCGAGGGGATGCTCCAGAACCTCACCGACCGCTACGTCGGCCGCATCGACAAGACGCTCGAGGCCAAGGAGAAGGACATCATGACCGTTTAGGAAGTGAGAAGGCAGAAGGGAAAAGGGTGAAAGCCGCCACGCCGCACCCCGAGGCGGCCCGCCCCGCCCCTTTTCCCTTTTACCTTTTCCCTTCTTCGGAGAGGTGCCCGAGTGGCTGAAGGGGCGCGCCTGGAAAGCGCGTGTGCCGGTTTCCGGTACCGAGGGTTCGAATCCCTCTCTCTCCGCCCCGAGGCGGCGGTCGGCCCACCGCCTCGGGGTCTGCAGAGGGCGTCGGCCCCGAGGCGGGCGGCGTCAGCGGACGACGGTCAGCGTGTGCGTGAACACGCGCGTCTCTCCGCCCCGAACCTGAGCGCGCACGGCGTAGACGCCGGTCGCGAGGCCGCTCACGTCGAGGTCGATCGCGTGCCGCCCGGCGGCCAGACCTTCGGCGGTGCGCGTCAGCACGCGGCCGGATTGGTACGCGACCTCAAGCCGTGATCATCCCCACAGGCGTGGGGAGCGGGTCGAGGACCGCCTCGCGGCCGAGGCTGCGCGCGCCGACGTCACGACCCGATCCGGTAGTCCTTGACTCGCTTGGTGGTCCTCCCGGTCCGGGCATCGAACACGTTCATCGAGCCGGTGAACGGGTCGGCGATCTGCTCCACCCCGAGGCGGTCGGTCTTGGTGTCCGGCTTGTCGAAGTAGCGCCGCGCGGTCTTCGAGTAGTAGCGCCCCTTGTCAGCGTCGAGGTGGTCGAGCGGCGGCGGCAGCTTCTGGAGGGCGGCGTAGTGGTCGCAGAGGTCCGTGATCGAACACCGGTTGCACTTCGGCGCGCGCGCCTCGCACGTGTAGCGGCCGTGGAGGATGAACAGGTGGTGGGCGTCGGCCCAGGTCTCGCGGGGGAGGACGCGCTGGAGCGCCCGCTCGACGGCATCTGGCGTCGGCTTGTCCTTGACGAGGCCGATCCGGTGGGCCACCCGGTACACGTGCGTGTCGACGGCGATCGCGGCCTCGCCGAAGGCGACCGCCATCACCACGTTGGCCGTCTTCCGCCCGACACCCGCCAGCTTGGTCAGTGCCGTGTGGTCGCGGGGGACCTCGCCATCGTGCTCGTCGACGAGCATCCGAGCCGTCTTGGCGAGCGCCTTCGCCTTGTTGTTCGGAAACGAGATCGACCGGATGTAGGGGAAGATGTCGTCGGCACTGGCGGCCGACATGGCCTCGGCTGTCGGGTAGATCGCGAAGAGATCGGGCGTAACCATGTTGACCCGCTTGTCGGTGCACTGCGCCGACAGGATCACCGCGACCAGGAGTTCGAAAGGGGTCCGGTGGTCGAGCTCGGTCTCGGGCTCCGGGATCTGCTCGCCGAGGCGGTCGAGGACGAGGGTGGCTTTCTCTTTCCGGGTCATGAGACGGCGGACGCGATCTGAAGGAGGCTGAGGCGTCGATGGGATGGGCACCTCCCGACGCGGCCCGGTGCGGTCTCCACACAGGTCGAGATCGGCCGCGCGCCAGGCGGCGTCAGAGACGAGCACCCCGGCGTCCAACTCCTTTGTGAGACCCTCGATCCATGCGGCCACGTCGACGGGGTCTGCCCCACCGCATGACCCCCGCGGCACCCCGCCGCGACGCCTGGCAGCTACCGGCTTGCCTGGCAACGGCCGTCCCATCCACACGCCGCCCTCCGGAGCCCCCGAGGTGGCGATTGCCCACCGCCTCGGGGCCGGCTTCGCGCCGGCGAAGGCCTCGCCCCGAGGCGGGGGAGATCGCCTCAGGGCACGAGGGTGAGGCGGCGCACCTGCGCGCGGCCCTCGGCCTGCGCCACGAGCGCGTAGACGCCCGGTGCGAGGCGGCCCGCGTCGGCGGCGACGCGCTGCCCGGCCTGCACCGGTCCGTCGTGGAGCACCCAGACCTCACGTCCCAGCGCGTCCACCAGAGACACGCGGAGCGGAGCGCTGACGACCGCCTCGACGGCCAGCGGGCCGCGCGTCGGGTTCGGACCGGCGAAGCGGACGAGGGCGGCGTTGGCCAAGGGGCCGCCCTCCGAGGAGGTCCCGACGGTGGCCCCGGCTTCCACCGCCCCGATGTCGCACGCCGCCCCGCCGGAGGCGTCGCCGTCGACCGGCCGCGCCGCGCCGCGCTGGTCGGTCGTGCTGCTGCCGCAGTCGCCGCCGTCGATGAGGAGGCTGCCCGCCATCGGCAGGCGCGTCGGGGTGGGGCCGCCGTTGTCGCCGAGCGCCCCGAGGCCGACCGCAAGCGGCGCCGCCTCGGTGCCGACGCGGTCGCCGTTGGCGTTGGGCGTGCCGGCCGGGAACGAGCTCCCCGCGCCGCGCCCGTCGCCGATGGCGTTGAAGCCCTGGGTGGTCCACGTCCCGCCGGCGGCGATGTCCGGCGCACGGTCTCCGCCGCGGTCCTCGTTCTCGGCCACCACCGAGCTGGCCAGCGTGATGCCGCTGAAGGCCTGGATCCCGCCGCCGTCGCCGGTGCCGTCGGCGTCGGCGTCGGCCACGTTGCCGGTGACGGTGACCGAGTGGAGGTCGACGGTGGCGGCGTTGACGATCAGGCCGCCGCCCGAGCCCGTGGCCTCGTTGTCGGCGAGGGTCGAGACCCGCACGTCGGCGGTGCCGCTGTTGAGGTAGAGGCCGCCGCCCGCATCCGCCTCGTTGCCGACGACGGCGCTCCGCTCGACGGTGAGCGAGAAGCCGGGGTTGGTGAAGTAGAGGCCGCCGCCCTGCCCCGTGGCCTCGTTGTCTCGGATCTCGGAGTCGCGGAGCGTCACGTTGGAGTTGATGGCGTAGAGGCCGCCGCCGTCGTCGCCCGAGCGGTTGCTGAGAAGGCGGCTCCGCAGCAGGGTCACGCTCGCGGCGTCGGAGGCTCGGATCGCCCCGCCGTTCCCCGGGGAGGCCACGTCGCGGATGACGACGTCCTCGAAGGTGACCTCCGCGCCGCCGAAGAGCAGGAACCCGCCGTCGGTGATGGGGCTCCCGGTGCTGCCGTCGACCGCGAGGCGTTCGAAGCGAACCGTCGCGCCCTGCACCTCCAGGAGGTGCCCGGTGACGCTCCCCGTGAGGACGGTGGCCTCGGACGAGACGCCCCGCAGCGTGACGTCGGTCGTGAACCGGAAGCCTACATCGAGGCGGATCGTGCCCGGGACGGTGATCTCGATGGTGTCGGCGCCGCTGCCGGCCGCGCAGGCGTCGAAGGACTGGTCCAACTGGGCAGCGAGCATCGCCTCGCGGAGCGAGCAGTCGCCGTCGGTGTTTTGCTCGGTGTCGAGGGTGGTGACCTGGATGGTCGCGGCGGTGGCCGTCGGGGCGGTGGCGAGGCCCATCAGGGCGGCGAGGAGGACGAACGTGCGCATGGCGGAAGAGGGTGTGATAGCCCTCTCTCGCAAACCCTGCGCGGAAGGGGCCACCCCGATCCGAAAGCCAGAGCCACCGGCGCGCCGGTTGTGGGAGCGGACGGCGCGCTCCGCGCGCGGAGGCGTGGAGGAACCGCCTCGGGGCTCTACGGCGCCAGCTCGAGCACGTAGCCCGTCCGCGCCGGCACCTCGAGCGTCTCTCCGAGGCCGACCACCGCCTCGGTGACGACGTCGCGCCCCGAGGTGTGGTCGCCGATCCGCTCGGCGAAGCGGCCGAGGTCGAGCGTCCGGTCCTCCGAGGCCCCGTTGAGGACCACCATCACGGTGTCGTCGTCGTCCCAGCGGAAGTAGACGTAGACGTCGTCCTGCGGGATGAAGTGCGTCAGGCGGCCGTGGTGGACCACCGAGGCGGTCTGGCGCCAGCGCGTGAGCGTGCGGACGTGCTCGAAGGTGGCCTGCTCCACCTCCGTCCGGCCCGACGCCTCGAACACCGAGCGCGCGTCGCCCGGCCAGCCGCCCGGCATGTCCATCCGCTTGCGGCCGTCGCTCCGGGTGGAGGGGCCGTTCGGCATCGCGACCTCGGTGCCGTAGTAGACCTGCGGGATGCCCCGGGTGGTCATCAGGAAGGTGTAGGCGAGCGCGAGCGCGGCCGGGTCCTCGTCGACCGCCGTGAACACGCGCTCGAGGTCGTGGTTGTCGAGGAACGTGACGAGCAGGTTTGGCTCGGGGTAGAGGTGGTCCTGGGCGAGCAGCTCGTAGACCCGCCGCGGCCCGCCGCGGCCGAGCGCGAACGCGTCGCGGGCGGCGAACGCGAGCGGGAAGTCGGTCACCGACGGCAGGTGCGACTCGTAGCCGTCGCCCGACGGGAAGCCGCGTTGCCAGTACGCCTCGTGCCCGACGTGGTAGACCCAGCTCTCGCCGACGATGTTGAACGTCGGGTAGGCGTCGAGCACGTAGCGCGCCCACCGCGCCATGTAGTCCTTGTCGGGGTAGAGGTAGGTGTCCATCCGGATCCCATCGATGCCCGTGTGCTCGATCCACCAGACGGTGTTCTGGAGGAGGTACTGCACCAGGAGCGGGTTGTCCTGATCGAGATCCGGCATCTCGCGCACGAACCACCCGTTGAGGAGCCGGTCGCGGTCGGCGTCCGAGGCGTAGGGGTCGGCAGCGGTGTCGCTGGAGTAGTTCGTCTGGCCGTAGCGCTCCCAACTGTGGACCCAGTCGGGCGTCGGCGGGTCGGCCATCCACCAGTGCCGGTCGCCGACGTGGTTGTGGATCATGTCCATGATCACCTTCAGGCCCCGGCCGTGGACGGCGTCGACCAGTCCGATGAACTCGTCGGTGGTCCCGAAGCGCGGGTCGGTGGCGTACATGTCCGTCGCCGCGTAGCCGTGGTAGGCGCCGTACTCGGGCGTCATGTTGTTCTCGAAGATGGGCGTGAACCAGATGGCCGTCATCCCGAGGTCGTCGAGGTAGTCGAGGCGCTCCATCACGCCGGCGAAGTCGCCCCCGTGGCGGGCGTTGGGGTTCGAGCGGTCGGCCCCTTCGAGGTAGCCCGGCAGCGTGTCGTTCGACGGGTCGCCGTTGGCGAAGCGATCCGGCATCATGAGGTAGATGACGTCCTCGGACGAGAAGCCCCGGGCGTAGGAGCCCGGCGCCCGCGTGCGCGCCCGCAGCTCGTAGTCGAGCGTCGCGCCGTCCCCGAGGCGGAACGTGAGCGTCTGCGGCGGCGCCGCCTCGGCGACGGTCAGGTCGAGGAAGAGGTAGTTCGGCGAGTCGACGGCGGTGACCCGGTCGAGCGTGACGCCGTCCGCCTCGGGGAGTGCCACGCGCGTGCGGCCGATGTCGTCGCCGTAGAGGACGACCTGCAGCTCGGGGTGGTGCATCCCGGCCCACCAGAACGCGGGCTCGACGCGCTCGACGGTCTGGGCGACGGTCGCAGGCGCGAACGCTGCCGGCGCGAGGGCGGCGAGGAGGACGAGAAGGCGGATCATCGGGGTCGAGGCAGCACGCCGAAAGAAACGACCCCGCGGCGGCGGTAGGTTGGGCGTCTCCCACCTCGGTGCCATGCGCTTCGCTCCGCTCCTGCTCGTCCTCGCCCTCGCCGCCTGCGAGCCCAACGCCGGCCCGGCCGCCGCCGACCCCGAGGCGCCCGTCGAGGTGGACCTCTCGCGCGTCGCCGAGCCGACGAGCACGGTCGTCGTCGCCTACAAGGGCCGCCTCGACGACGGGACGGTGTTCGACGAGAGCGACCGGGCCACGTTCAGCCTGCTGCGGGTGATCCCGGGCTTCCAGACGGCCATCGCGGGGATGCACGTCGGCGAGTCGAAGGCGGTGTCGATCCCGCCCGAGGAGGGCTACGGCGACTCGCCGCCGCCAGGCATCCCGCCGGGCGCGACGCTCAACTTCGAGATCACGCTGCTCGACATCCGCTGAGCCGCCTCGGGGGCGAAATCGGTTCACCGCCTCGGGGTTCACCGCCTCGGGGGGCGCACCCCGGCTGTACTCTCCCCGAGGCGGCCCCCTCACCGGTCGGTGTAGACGAACTGGCCGCCCTCGACGCGGACCGGCCGCGGCGGACCGTTCGGCTGCTGGAGCGTGCCCTCGACCTCCTGGCTCTCCGTCCACGTCCCCACGAAGATGCGGCCGTCGGCGTAGGTCATGGTGCCCTGGCCTTGGCGTTTGTCGCCGGACCAGCTCCCCTCATACCGCTGGCCGCTGGGCCAGGTCATCACGCCCTGGCCGCTGCGCCCGTCGCCGGCCCACGAGCCGGTGTAGACCTTGCCGTCGCTCCAGGTGAACGTGCCCTGGCCGACGCGATTTCCCTCGACCCAGTCGCCCTCGTACACGTTCCCGCCGGCGTAGGTCATCGTGCCGCGGCCGTGCCGCTTGTCGTCGGCGTACTCCCCGTCGTACACGTTTCCGCTGGCGTACGCCTCGCGTCCGCGGACCCGAGCATCGTCCACCCAGTCGCCGACGAATGTCAGCCCGCTCGCGAACGTGAAGGTGCCCGTGCCGTGGCGCCGCCCCTCGTGCCAGCCGCCTTCGTATGCGTTGCCGTTGCGGTACCGCATGAGACCCTGGCCGGTGCGGACCCACCCGTCCCACTGGCCGGTGTAGGTCTGGCCTTCGGCCCAGGTGTAGGTCCCGTGGGCCGGGGCGCCGTCGGCAAAGGTGCCCTCGAAGGTGTCGCCCTCGAAGTCGCCGGGGCCGAACGTAAAGAGGCCCTCTCCGTGGAACTGCTGGCCGACGTTGAAGGCGCCCTCGTAGGTGGAGCCGTCCGTCATCGCGAACCGCCCTCGCACCGCTCGGCCTCCCTGGAAGGTGCCGGTGAAGACCTGTCCCGACGCGTAGCGGAGCGTCCCGGCGCCGTCGACGCAGGTGCCCGAGACGCAGACGTCGCCCGCCGGCGCCGCGGCGGCAGCCGGAGTAGGGGCAGAGGTGCGGGACGGGGCCTCATCGAGGTCGTCGCCCGCGGCCCACGTCCGCACCACCACGCGCGCGGTCTCGACGGCGCGGTCGCGCATCGCGCGCGTCGCGAGGTCGAAGTTGACCAGGTTGTTGGTGTACGGGTCGCCCGAGCACTGCACCCTGATGGCGGGCGCGTTGACGCGGAAGGTGGTCTCGCTCGTCGCCGAGGGCTCGACGGTCGTCGCGGGGGTCACGGGGATGCGGACGGTGCACGTCGAGGACGCCACGACGAGGTCGGCCCCCTCGCGCGAGGCCCGGCGGTAGACCGGCGGCTGGTTCATCGCTCCGTCGAAGAGGGCGAGGGCCGTCTCGGCGCTCGCGCCGTCCAGCCCCGAGGCGGAGCGCGCCTCGACCTGGGCGGCCAGCGCGGCCCGGCTGTACGGGGCCGGCGTGATCTCGACGCGCAGCGTCTCACCGTCGCGCTGGACCTCGAGCACCGACGGCAGCGGCGCCTGCCCGACCGCGCGCAGCCACGCCGCCAGCTCGCCGGTCTCCATGCCGCCGACCGGCTTCCCACTCACCGCCGTGACGATGTCGCCGATGCGGAGGCCCGAGCCCGTCGCCGGGCCGTCCTCGGCCAGGGCTTGCACGAGCAGGCCCTCCGCGCCCGGGGCGAAGGCGAAGCCCAGACCCGGCGGATCCCCGGCGGTCTGAGCCTGGACCGAGGCGGCTGCGAGGAGGACGAGAACGGCGAGGGCGCGCATGGCCGGGACGGGCAGATCGACACCAAGCAAGGCCGTCGCTGTGGCTCTTCGCCTCCCCGGTGCCGGGGATCTCCGCCACCTCGGGGCCGGCGCCCACCCGCCTCGGAGCCGCCCCGAGGCGGCGTATCCTGGACTTGGCTCTCCTCGCGTCTCCGTGCCCGCCTCCCGTCTCCTGCTCCTCGCGCTCGTCGCCCTCGCCCTCCCGCCTCGGGGCGCGGCCCAGCCCGACGCCCGGCCAAACATCGTCTACATCATGTCGGACGACCACGCGCTGCGCACGATCGGGGCGTACGCGCGCGGCTTCCACGCGACGCCCAATCTGGACCGCATCGCGAACGAGGGCGCCGTGTTCGCGAACGCGTTCGTGGGCAACTCGATCTGCGGGCCGAGCCGGGCGGCCATCCTGACCGGCACGCACGCCCACGTCAACGGCGTCACCGGCAACGCGCAGCCGTGGGACAGCACGCAGGCCGTCTTCCCGCGCGTCCTCCAGCAGGCCGGCTACCGGACCGCCCTCTTCGGCAAGTGGCACCTCACCCGCCGCCCCGCCGACGAGTTCGACACCTACACCATCCTCACCGGCGCCGGCAAACAGGGCTTCTACTACAACCCCGAGGTGTTTTCGCCGGACACCGGCACACGCACGATCCCGGGCTACGCGACCGACGTCGTGACCGACCTCGCGCTCGGCTGGCTCGACGCCGAGGCGGCCGGCCCCGAGGCGGCCCCGTTCCTGCTCCTCGTCCAGTACAAGGCCGTCCACGTGCCGCGGATGCCGCCGCTGCGGCTGCTCGACCGCTACCTCGACCGGGTGATTCCCGAGCCGCCGACGCTCTACGACGACCTCGCCACGCGGACCGCCAACGCCGCCGCGCCCAACTTCTTCCTCGACGGCTACCGCCCGATCCCGCCCTACGCCGAGCACACGCCCGAGACGCGCAACATCTACTTCGAGCGGATGACCGAGGCCGAGATGCAGGCCTACCACGCCGTCGTGGATCCGCAGAACGCCGAGCTGGCGCGGCTCCGGGCCTCGGGCGCGCACGACGACCCGCGCGCGGCGCGCGCCTACCACTACCAGCGGTTCATCAAGGACTACCTCCGCATCGTCGATGCGCTCGACGAGAACGTGGGCCGCCTGCTCGACCGGATCGACGCCGACCCGGCGCTGCTCGAGAACACCATCGTCGTCTACGCCTCCGACCAGGGCTACTTCACCGGCGAGCACGGCTACGCCGAGAAGCGGCTGATGTACGAGGAGGCCGTCCGGATGCCGCTCCTCATGCGCTGGCCGGCCCGGATCGCGCCGGGCACGCAGATCCAGGCCCTCGCGCAGAACATCGACCTCGCGCCGACCTTCCTCGAGGCGGCCGGGCTGGCGCCGCTCGACCGGATGCAGGGCCACTCGCTCGTGCCCCTCCTCGACGGCGTGGCGCCGGCCGACTGGCGGCGGTCGGTCTACTACCACTACTACGACCACGGCATCCACCGCGTCGCCCGCCACGCCGGCGTGCGGACGCAGACGCACAAGCTGGTCCACTTCTACACCGACGACGTGTGGGAGCTCTACGACCTCGTGGCCGACCCGCACGAGGTCCGCAACCTCGCCGACGACCCCGCCTACGCCGACCTCCGGGCCGACCTCACGGGCGAGTACCTCCGCTTGCGCGACCACTACGGCGTGCCGCCGGAGACCTTCGAGGAGCCGTTCGGGCGGTAGCGGGGGCGGCCGTGGGAAGGCGGTGTTTCATCCTCGACCCGTTGAGAGGGAATGGGAGGAATGGAAGGCGCGCTTCGCGCGCGGAGGAATGGAGGGAAGAATGCGGGTGCCCGCCTCAGGGAGTAGGCCGCCTCGGGGAGGAGCGCCCGCCTCGGGGCCGGAATGCCGTCGCCGCGTATTTGGCGTCTGCGACTCGATGCGTGATTCGTGATTCGTGACCCGTCGCTCGGGCGAGTCACGCATCACCAATCACGCATCC
>JBCCQJ010000139.1:0-11490 GCA_039024395.1 Bacteroidota bacterium
GGAGCCGCTCGACGCGGGCACGGGCTTCGTCGTCGTCCGCCTGCTCGACACGCGCGACGCCGGCGTGGCGCCGCTCGACGAGGCGCGCAGCCAGATCGAGTCGGCCGTGCTGCTCGAGAAGAAGCGCGAGGTGCAGGTCGCCCGCCTCGGGGAGACGCTCGCGGGCGTCCCCTCGCTCACGGGCCTCTCGCAGGCCCTCGACACCGAGGTGCGGACCCAGCAGGAAATCTCGCTCTCCAACCCGACGCTCACCGGCTACGGCTCGGAGCCGCGCGCTGTCGGCGCCATGTTTGGCCTCCAGCCGGGCCAGCGCAGTGGCGTCGTCGAGGGCCAGAACGCCGCCTTCGTCGTCCGCACGGTCCGCCTCGTGGGCGGCACCGAGGCGGAGCTGACCGACGAGGTGCGGGCGCAGCTCCGCGAGCAGGTCGTCCAGCGCAAGCAGCAGCGCGTGGTGCAGGCGTGGCTGGCCGACCTCCGCGACCGCGCCGACGTCGAGGACTACCGCAACGAACTGCTCTAGCGCGTGTGGACACTCACCTAGATCGGCGCGCACGGCCCAGATTTCGCCCTCGCCGCGTCGCGCTCGTCGTCCGGGGCTATGGCCCCGCTCTCCTCACGCTTCTTGCGAAGCCAAAATCGTGACCTCGTTCGCGCCTGACCTCGCGAATGTCCACACGCCCTAGCCGCCTCCCGACGGCTCCTCTTTCGCCGCCCGGCGCTCGGCCTCCGAGGCCAGCGCCGGGCGGTCGGGTTTCATCCCTCCCGCCCCGTCCCACGCATACACGGCGACGGGCACCATAAACCCGGGGAGGTCGCTTCGGAGCGCCGCCCGCACCGCCTCGGGGTCGAGGGCGTCCTCCGAAGCGGACCGCGCGAACGCGACGGGCCGGTGCCCGAACTCGGCGTCTGCCACCGGCACGACCAGCGCCTCGGCGACGGCGTCGAGGCGGAGGAGCGCCGCCTCGATGGCCTCGGGCTGCACGTTCTCGCCGCCCGAGACGAACATCAGGTCGCGGCGGCCCGTCACCACCAGGCGGCCGGCAGCGTCGAGGTGCCCCAGGTCGCCGGTCGGGTGCCACACGCCGGGTGCGTCGAGGCCGTCTGGGGTGAGATAGCCCGCGAAGAGGGCCAGCCCACCGACCTCGATCTCGCCCGCCTCGGTGACCCGCACCTCGCGGTGTGGAAGGACCGTCCCCGAGGTGGCGATGGCCTCGCGGGAGGCGCCCGGCGCGGTCGCCGTGACCGTCGACGTCATCTCGGTGAGCCCGTACGACGTGGCGACGGGCACGCCGCGGCGGACCGCCTCGTCGAGCAGGTCGGCCGGGATCGCGCTGCCCCCGAGGAGGACCGCGCGGAAGCTCGACAGATCGGCGTCGGCGTCGAGGAGGCGGCGGAGCTGGGTCGCCACGAGCGAGGCGTGGGTGGGTCGGAAACGGGCGACCGCCTCGGCGGTGGGCGTGCCGGGCTCGGGGACGGCGACGGCGGCGCCTGCGAGCGCGCAGCGGACGACGACGCCCAGGCCGCCGACGTGGTAGAGCGGCAGGTCGAGGAGCCAGCGGTCGCCCGCCCGCAGGTCCATTCGCTCGATCACCCCGCGCGCGCTCCAGACGTGGTTGCCGACCGTGTGGAGCGCCGCCTTCGGCGCGCCCGTCGAGCCCGAGGTGTGGACGACCGTCCACGGCCGGTTCAGGTTGAGGTCGCCCCCCGAGGCGGCCCCCGCTTCCCGCACCACGTCCGCGAGCGGCACCGCCTCGGGGCCGGCCGGCGCCGCCTGCTCCGGCCCGACGATCAGGCGCTCGACCCCGAGGCGGGCGAGGGCGCCGGCGACGGCCGCCTCGGTCCACCGAGTCGAGAGCGGGACAAGGGTGCGTCCGGCGCGGAGGCTGGCCAGCACCAGGACGACGAGGTCGGGCGACGTCCGCGCAAGCACGGCCACGCGCTCTGGTCCCTCCCCGAGGTGGCGCGCGGCAGCGCCGACCCGGGCGTCGAGATCGGCCCAGGTGCAGGTGCCCGTCTCCGTGACGAGGGCCTCCGCCTCGGGGCGCGCCTCGGCGTGCGTGCGGACCGGGTCGGTCACGGGATGGCCACCTCGGGAGGCGCGGCGAACAGGGCGGGCACGTCGACGACCGGCCGGTCGAACGGAAGGGGCGGGACGACGTCCTCGGCCAGCCAGCGGTACGTGTCGAGGCCGGCCGGCTCGGCGCCCGTGGCGGCAGCGAGGGCGGCCACGCCGCGGAGCCCGAAGCCGCTCTCGAACGACGCGCTCAGGACGGTCCGCACGCCCGACGCTCGCGCCTTGGCCCCGAGGCGGAGCGTCGCCATGAGGCCGCCGACGAGCGTCGGCTTGAGGACGGCCGCCGCGGCCCAGCCCTCGATCGCAGCGCCCTCCTGCACCGACTCGTCGACGGCGACCGGCAGGCCGGTGTCGCGCGCCAGCGCGGCCAGCCCCGACGAATCCGCAAGCGGCTCTTCGATGTAATCAATGCTAAGGGAGACAACGGCATCGGCGAATTGCCTCGCGCCTTTGTTTGACCACGCGCGGTTGGCGTCGAGACGGAGCGCGACGCCCTCACCCAGCGCCTCGCGGACGGCCCGGACCGTCTCGATGTCGGTCTCGACCGGCGCCCGCCCCACCTTCAGCTTGACCGCCGAGTAGCCCTCGGCCCCGAGGCGGCGGGCCTGCGCGACGACCGCCTCGGGGCCGCCCATCAGCAGGCCGTTCAGGGGGAGCTGGGCGGCAGGATCTGAGGCGAGGACCTGGGGGAGCGTTCGGCCGAGCGCCTGCGCGGCGAGGTCGGCGAGCGCGAGGTCGAGCGCGAACCGGGCCGACGACGGCAGGCCGGCCGCGTCGAGGGCAGTGTCGAACGGTCCGGACGGATCGGTGAGGTCGTCCGGGTCGAGGTCGCGGCGCAGCACCTCCGGCAGTGCCTCGGTAAGGGCTGTCATCGCCTCGGGGAGGGTCTCGCGGCTGAAGCCGGGCAGCGGGGCGAGGTCGCCCCAGCCGGCCCGCCCCTGGTCGTCCCCGAGGCGGAGGAGCGCGCCCTCGCGTGTCGTGCAGCGCTCGCCATTCCACGTCACCGCCTCGGTGAGCGGCAGGCGGTACGGGACGAGGTCGACGGCCGCTACCCGCATGGCCGGTCGTATCCTCGGCTCCCTTCGGAAGCTGATTGGCGAACCGGGGATCGCGGCCTGCGGCCGGCTGCGGCCGCCCACCGCGGTGTCGCGCTCCATCGACGACGCTCTGGCGTCGCCTGCTTCGCGCTCCGTGCGATGGTCGGCCTCGCTCGGCCTCGGCATCGCGCCCCGTCGCCAAACAGCTTCTCAGAGCCCCCTTCGGGTGGGCACGCGGTACCGGGTACGAGGTACGGTTCGAGGCAGTCTCGGCGCTCGTGTACCCCGTACCTCGTACCCCGTACCCTCCCGTATGCCCCACCAGGACCCATCTGAAACGCCGCTGCGGCGTCGCCAGGCTGCATGGACACCCTCCTCATCGTCTCGGTCTCGATCATCGCCGTCGCGCTGGTCTCGCTGATGGTCGTCGGCGCGGTCCCGGATGGGCTGTGGGGCCGGCTCAGCGGGAAGCGGTTCATCGACGTGTGGCTGCAGAAGGCGGTGGCCGACCTCGGCGGAGGCGACGACCTCGCGGGGTATCACGCCTACCTCAAGACCCTCCCCTCGTTCCGCCTCGCCGACCTCCACCGGGCGCTCGACGCCCTCGGCGAATCCACCGGGGCCGAGGCCCGCCTCGACTCGGACCATCACGAGACGCTCGCGCTGATCCTGGCCGGCCAGTTCAACAACGAGCGCAACCGGACCGTCCGCGCCTCGGGGTCGGTCGGGCGCGCGGTCGCCGAGGGCAAGGACGCCTTCTTCCCCACCGACACCTTCCGCGTCGTCCGCCTCGGGGCCGAGGCCCCGCCTGCGATCTTCCGGCTCCGGTTCGACACCTACACGCAGTCGGCCCGCATCGAGGTGGGCGCCACGTCCCAGGACGACGCCGAGGCGGTGATGGAGCGCATCCTCACGACCGCCAGCGAGGTCAGCGTGTACCGGGGCAAGACGCTCGAAGTCTCCTTCGAATCTGACATCCGCGACGAGTACGGCGACGCCGTGCAGGGCGAGTTCGTCGACCTCCGCTTCCGGCCGACGTACCGCATCGAGGAGGACGAGATCATCCTCGAGCCCGAGAAGCGCGCCCTCCTCGACCGCCTGCTGGTCGACTTCTACGCGCGGCGGGCGGCGCTACGCGACCTCGGGCTGCCGTCGCGGCGCGGCGTGCTCTTCTACGGGCCGCCGGGTACGGGCAAGACGCACACCTGCAAGTACCTCGCCCATCGCCTCGACGGCGTGACGACGCTCGTGGCGACGGGCCGGACGCTCCTCCACGCCCGGTCGATCTGCCAGATCGCGCGGATGCTCCAGCCAGCGCTCGTGGTGCTCGAGGACGTCGACCTGGTGTACGGCCAGCGCGAGGAGAACGCCTACGGCGTCGCCCTCGGCGAGCTGATGGACGAGCTGGACGGGTTCGCGCGCGACGACGAGATCCTGTTCGTGCTCACGACGAACGCCATCGACCGCGTCGAGGCGGCCGTCAAGGACCGTCCCGGGCGCATCAGCCAGTGCGTCCTGTTTGGGCTACCCGGACCCGACCTCCGGCGGCGCTACCTCACCGCCCTCCTGGCCCCGTACGACACCTCGGGGCTGGACCTGGGCGAGGTGGTGCGGATGACCGACCGGACGAGCCAGGCGTTTCTCAAGGAGCTCGTCTTCCGGTCCGTCCAGATCGCCACCGAGGCGGAGGGCGCGTCCGAGCCGGCGGCGGTCCGCCTCGGGGTCGCGCACGTCCGCGAGGCGCTCGACGAGATGAAAGCCGGCGCGGGGCGCGAGGGGGCCGCGATCCTGGGGTTTCAGGTGGCCTAAAGCGGGTACCCGGTACCGGGTACGAGGTACGGGCAACGGTTGGTAGCGCGTACGCCGTACCTCGTACCCAGTACCCCCCGTACCGATCTACGTCAGCCCCCACCCCAGCGCGAACGCGACCGAGTAGACGAACAGCAGCCCGGCGGTTTTGGCGAGGAGCGGGTTGAGGACGGTCGGGTCGGCCGAGGCGGCGAGCGTGGATGCGAGGCGCCGGCCGACGAGCGCCGCCAGCGCCGAGGCGGCCAGCACGCCGACGTGGTCGCGCGCGACGAGCGCCAGCGCTGCCGGCACGACGACCGCGCCCGAGATGCAGACGTTGTAGAGCGTCACCCCGAACGGCCGCCCGAACCGGACGACCAGCGTCTTCTTGTCCGCCACCCGGTCCTCCTCGATGTCGCGGACGTTGTTGGCGAGGAGAATCGCCGTCGCCAGGAAGCCCGGCCCGAGCCCGGCGACGGGCACCCACAGCGGCAGGTCGAGGGCCTGCACGTAGTACGTCCCCGCCACGGCGACGGGCCCGAAGAAGATGAGCACGAAGAGGTCCGCTAACCCTGTGTAGGCCAACGCGTATTTCCCTGCCGTGTAGGCGATACCTGAAGCGATGGAGACGAGCCCGAGCGCGAGAATCGGCCAGCCGCCGCGCCAGATCAGGTAGCCGCCGGCCGCGAACGCGAGGGCGAACGCGACGCCCGCCGCGGCCCGCATCTGCCCGGGCGAGACGAGCCCCGAGGCGGTCGCCCGGGTCGGCCCTTTCCGCGCCTCGGTGTCGGCCCCGCGCACGGCGTCCTCGGCGTCGTTGACGTAGTTGGTGCCGATCTGGATGAACACGGCCCCGAGGAGGGCGCACGCGGCAGCGAGAGCGTGGAACGCTCCCGCCTCGGTGGCGAGCGCGATGCCGACGAGGACCGGGGCGATGGCCGCCGGCAGCGTCTTGGGCCGGGCGGCGTCGAGCCACAGCCCGAGCCCCCGCCTCGGAGCGGCTACGTCAGCCACAGGTCGAGGCGGTCGAGGAGGTCGTCCACATCGCGGCGGTGGCGGCGGCCGATCTTGAGCAGCAGCTCGCCCTGGTGCGACCCCGGCACCTCGGAGATCAGCTCCATCGGGCGGGTCCGGATCTTGAGCGTGTCGCGGAACGGGGTCCGGCTGTGGCGCACCTCCTCGAGGTCGGTCAGCTCGAAGCGGTGCGTCGTCGTGCCGCGGTCGATCATGCCCATCAGCGAGACGTTCACCTCGATCACGAGGTCGTCGCCCTCGACGCAGACGGCGCCCTTCCCCTCGGAGAAGCCGCCGTGGATGTCGCCGGTCGAGAACGGGATGCTGCGCATGGGGCGTGGGTCGTCGGGCGTGGGGAAGGTCGCACGGCCCCACGCCCTACGCACGACGACCTACGGACGATAGCCGTCGGCGTCGAAGTTGGGGGGCCGGCGGTCGAGGTAGGCGTTCTTGCCCTCCTGGCCCTCCTCGGTCATGTAGAACAGCATCGTCGCGTGGCCGGCCAGCTCCTGGAGCCCTGCGCCGCCGTCCTCGTCAGCGTTGGCGGCCGCCTTGATCATGCGGATCGCGATGTTCGAGTTGGCGAGGATCTCGCGGCACCACTGGACCGTCTCGCGCTCCAGCTCGGCCAGCGGCACGACCGTGTTGACGAGCCCCATGTCGAGCGCCTGCTGCGCGTCGTACGGCCGGCAGAGGAACCAGATCTCGCGCGCCTTCTTCTGGCCCACGATCCGCGCGAGGTGGGCGGTCCCGTAGCCCGCGTCGAAGCTCCCGACCTTGGGGCCGGTCTGCATGAACTGCGCGTTGTCGCTCGCGATGGTCAGGTCGCAGACGACGTGGAGCACGTGCCCGCCGCCGACCGCCCACCCGTTGACGGCCGCGATGACCGGCTTCGGCATCTTGCGGATGCGCGTCTGAAAGTCGAGCACGTTCAGGCGCTGCATCCCGGTCTCCTCTCCGCCCTCCATCTCGCGGTAGCCGTGGTCGCCGCGGATGCGCTGGTCGCCGCCGGCGCAGAACGCCTTGTCGCCGGCGCCCGTCAGCACGAACACGCCGATCGAGGGGTCGTCGCGGGCGTCGTCGATGGCCCGGATCATCTCGGTGACGGTCGTCGGGCGGAAGGCGTTGCGCACCTCCGGCCGGTTGATGGTCACGCGCGCGATGCCAGCCGTGTTGGTGCCGGCGGCGCCCTTCTCGTAGACGATGTCTTCGAACTCGCCGACCGTCTCCCACGCGAAGGGGCCGGTGATGGTGGGGCGGTCGGTCGTGTGGTGGGCTTTGGTCTCAGCCATCGGAGAGGAGGTCGGTCAGAAGGGCGGCGAGGGCGGCGGGCGCCTCGGCCGGAAGAGCGTGGCCCGCCTCGGGGAGGACGACGGGCGTGATCGGCCCCGAGGCGGCCATCTCGCGCGCGAGGCGGACGAACGTGGAATCGAGTGCGCCGGCTACGGCCCACGCGGGCGTCGGGATCCGCGAAAGTCCCGTCCAGAGGCTCGGCTGTGCGCCGGTCCCCATGCCGGCCAGCGAGCGCCCTGCCTCGGCGGGGTCGACGTGCGCGAGGCGGTCGGCCACGAGGCGGTCGCAGACGTCCGGGCCGAGGCTCTGGAAGAGCGGCATCTGCACCCAGCCGCGGTGGAACGCCTCGGGGTCGGCGGCGAGGGCGGCGGCGCGCTCGGCGTCGAGGCGGCGGCGGTCGGCGCGCTCCGCCTCGGTGCGGAGGCCGGGCGAGGCGGAGACGAGGACGAGGCGGCGGACCCGCTCGGGGTGGCGGAGGGCGAAGAAGAGCGCCAGCCTCCCCCCCATCGAGTAGCCGACGACATCCGCTTTCCCGTCGACGCTGGCCCCGAGGCGGTCGGCGGCGCCGTCCATCGTGTAGGCCGCCTCGGGGAGCCCGACCGCCTCGCCGAAGCCGGGGAGGTCGGGCGCACGCACGTCCCACGAGGCGGGGAGGCGGGCGCGGACGGCGTCCCAGTCGGCGCCGCGGCCGAGGAAGCCGTGGAGGAGCAGCGTCGGCGGCCTCACGGGAGGTCGTGCCACGGCGGGCCGACGCGAGCCACGGCGGCTGCGACCTCCGCCTCGATGCGAGTCCGGAGCACAGCCTGTTCTTCGCGGCTCGTGCGGACTTCAATCAGTGCCGATGCGCGTGACTTGCGGGCGTCGGCGAGGACGACCTCAAACGCGTCGAGAGTCTCGGGCTGGTGATAGGCGAGGCCGACCTGCGCGGCGGCGTGTTCGAAGGTCAGCCCGTGAGGCGTCCCGAAGAACTGCTCGAAGGTGTCGTCTGCGAGTGCGCCCGGCCCCGAGGCGATGGGCAGCCGGTGGAAGATGCCGCCCCCGTCGTTGTTGAGAACGACGACAATGATGGGCCGGCTCTCCCGGAGAAGCGCCAAGCTGGTCTGGTCGTGGAGGAGGGCGAGATCCCCGAGGAGGACGACGGGCGGAAGGCTCTGTCCTCGGTCGTAGCCAACAGCTGTCGCGACCGTCCCGTCGATGCCGCTCGCACCTCGGTTGGCGACGACTCTCAGGGTGTGGGACCGAACGACTGGTGCGTAGGCCTCGACGTCCCGAATCGGCATGGATGCGCCGGCGACCACGGCGGGGAATCTCCGGGTGACGACCCGGGCAACGGCAGGCTCGCTCAAGCCGTCCATGTGCGAGGCCACGACCGCCTCGGTGACACGGGAGGCAATCATCCAGGACCGAGGCCACTCCCACTGCGTCCCCCGTTTCCGAATCTGCTCGCAGGCCTTGCCTAAGGCGCTAAGGGACGCGCGGAGGTCTGCGTGCACCGCCTCGGTGACCACGTCGTCGAGTGGCACGCGCTGGTCCTGCTGGTGCAGTCGAACGAAGGCCCGAGGAGCCGTGGCGCGGAGGTACCGAGCGAGGCGCTTCGAGGTCAGTCGCCCCCCGACGTAGAGCACGGCGTCCGGCCTCAGGAATTCCGGTGCGTGCTCAGCCGATAGCAGGAGGTCTACGTTGGGAACGACTACGCCCGGTCTCAGATGTGCCGCGAGCGCCGCTAGGTCAGGTTCGTCGTCCAACTCGCTCAGGTCATCGTCGGCCCCGGCTCTGAATGGCGTCCGGACGTCTGGCAGCACGGGCCAGCCAATCCGGTGCGCAATCGCGTCAATGTCAAAGGCAATGAGGTGCTGCTCTGAACTCGTCCCGGGCAGCGCGCCCACGACGATTACTCCGCGCTCGGTGCGGGGGAGCGAACTCAAAGCAGCTCTCGCCGTGATTGCCTCCGCCGAGGACTGGGGGCGGGCAGATGTCCAGCCGTCGATGTCGCGGAGATAGTCGTCGTCCACCCCGTCCGGCTGCGCCCCGAGCGGCTCGCGGAACGGGAGATTCAGGTGCACCGGCCCCGAGGCGGCCCGGTGAACCGCGTGCGACGCCGTCGAGAGCACCCACCTCGGGGACACGTCGGGCGTCGGCACGGGCCAGTCCAGCGTCCACCGCGCGACATCCTGGAAGATCGGCGGCTGGCGGATGGTCTGGTTCGCGCCCGTCTCGCGCAGCTCCGGCGGCCGGTCGGCCGTCAGCAGCAAGAGCGGGACGTGGTCCGCGTCCGCCTCGACGGCGGCCGGCAACAGGTTGGCGACGGCCGTCCCCGAGGTGGTCACGACGGCGGCGGGGCGCCCCGTCGCGCGTCCCCATCCGAGCGCCACGAACCCGGCCGCGCGCTCGTCCCAGTGCACGAGGGCCTCGGCGCGGGGGTTCTGCGCCACGGCGACGGCCAGCGGCGTGCTCCGCGAGCCGGGGCAGACCACGAAGAAGGTCGGTCCCTGGCGGACCAGCTCCTCCACGAGGAGGGCGGCCCAGAGGTGGTTGATGTTCGGGGCGGAGGCGAGGTGCGGGGGCACAGACACGGAGTTGAGAGTTCAGGGTTCGGGGTTCGGAGTTCGTCGGCTGCACGGGGCAGCAACTCTGAACTGTGAACCCTGAACGCCGAACTCCCTACGCCTCGATGCGGTCCGTGAGCCCGAGCACGCGTGCGAAATCTCCGATCTTGTGCTCGATCTCGGCCCACTCCGCCTCGGGGTCGGAGCCGGGCACGATGCCGGCGCCCGAGTAGAGCGACAGCCGGCGCCCCTCGACCAGGCCCGAGCGGATGCCGACGGCGAGGTCGGCCGCCTCGGTGCCGCTGGCGTCGCGGCCGATCCAGCCGAGCACGCCGGCGTAGAGGCCGCGGTCGAACGGCTCGAGGCGGTCGATGGCGTCGAGGGCCTTGGGCGTCGGCGTGCCGCCGACGGCGGGCGTCGGGTGGAGGCGGCGGAGCACGTCGAGCACGCCCGCCCCGGGGCGGAGCGTGGCGCGAATGCCGGTGCGGAGGTGGCGGCCGCGGGCGAGCGTCATCGCCGACGCCTCGGCGTCGACCGAGACGTGGTCGGCCAGCGTGAGGAGGGCGTCCTGGATGGCGTCGCGCACGAAGGCGTGCTCGCGCTGGTCCTTCTCGCTCGCCAGCAGCTCGTCGCGGAGCCGGTCGTCGACGCCGTCCGCCTCGTCGCGGGGGCGCGTGCCGGCAACGGCCTCGGTTTCGAGCGACCGGCCGCGGAGACGCAGCAGGCGCTCGGGCGTGGCCGTCAGGAACGCCGGCGCCGAGCCGTCCAGCGCCGAGGCGGGAGGCGGGGCCACGAGCGCGTGGAAGCAGCGCGGCGTGGCGGCCTCGAGGCGGCGCAGCAGGGCGATCGGGTCCACGTCCTCCTCGAAGAGGAAGCGCGCGCGGCGGGCCAGCACCACCTTGTCGAGCACGCCGGCGTCGAAGGCGCCGAACGACCACCGGAGCATCCGGCCCCACTCGGCACGGTCGGGGTCGTCGCGGCGCATGTAGGGGAGGTCGAGCGCGGCCGGGGCCGACGCCTCGGGCATCGAGAGCCTCGCGACGCGGGCGAGCACGGCCCGCACGTCGTCGCCCGGCACGAGGTGCACCGTGATCGACGCGCGGCGGCCGTCGACGCGGTACTCGACGCGCGGCAGCACGAAGCGGACGGCCCCGAACGCCCGCCACTCGGCGCCCACCTCGGCGTCGACGTCGAACCGGGCCGTCGTCACGAGGCGGGCGTTTGGCGGCAGCGCGGCGAGCGTCTCCCCGAGGCGGCCCGGCACCTCTCCGAGGCGGTCGGCCTCGATGGTGAGCGCAGCCCCCAGGGTGGCCCGCGCCTCGGTGTCTCCGCGCCCCCGCCAGTACGTCTTGAGGTCGCCGAACTGAGCGCCGAGCCAGACGAGCGGCTCGGCGACCGGCGCCGGCACCTCGACGCGGAGGATCGACTGCCCGTCCCACCCGCCCGAGGCGGTGCGGAGCGACCGCTCCAAGAGGGGCGCAGGCGGGGCGAGGGGGACGGAGGTCACGGGCGCAGGGGGACGTTTCGGAAGATACCGGACCAGGATTTACCTGATGCCGAGAGGTCGTGTTTCAGAAAATAGTGAAAGCAAGATGGATGCCACACCCCCGGGCACCGCGTTTGCCCCGGCGCGGTACGTTCGGCGATTCTTCCTCCCGACACCCCCGGCCGCCTCGGTGGTCGCCACGATGACCAAACCCCCCATCGGCCAGGCCCCCGGCAAGCGCGAGCAGGTCGA
>JBCCQJ010000140.1:0-11464 GCA_039024395.1 Bacteroidota bacterium
CGGCGGTCGACGGGGTGTGGTCGGTGTGGTACGGCCACCAGGAGGTGTGGGCGATCAACCTGCGCGCGCCGCCGTAGACTCTGTGCCGGAGTGTCTACGATGTCTTCGTACGGGTGTAGACCATGTCTCCGGTCTGTACACCAGCGGGAGGGGGCGCACGCACGACCGTGCGTGCGGGGGAGGGCGAGCCGGCTCAGCACCGCCTTGGGGTCAGAGTCTGTCTGAGCCGCCTCGGTGTGGATCGACACCTGCCCCCGAGGCGGTCGATTCGTCGCCCCCCTCCCAACCTCCCCCCGCTGGGGGGAGGGGACTTGTTTCACCGAGGCGGTCGGCTCCGAGGCGGTGTCGTCCGGGCCGAGCGCTCAGGCGGCGGTCCGCGGTCTGTCGTCCGTGGTCCCGCCTCGCCCCGAGGCGGTCGTCCCGCCCCGAGGCGGAACCGCGCGGCATGTGGCCGGGTGCCAGCCGCCGTTTCCCTCCGACACTCCCCCGCATGAGCCAGGTCCGCGACTTCGTCACCTTCGCCAAGAGCATCACCACGCTCCCCGACGACATCTACTCCGGCCCGCAGCAGGCGGCGCCGATGGGTGTCACCGTTCCCATGGTCGTCGAGCAGACGACACGTGGCGAGCGCGCCTTCGACATCTTCAGCCGGCTCCTCAAGGACCGGATCGTCCTCTTCGGCACGCCCGTCAACGACACGACGGCCAACCTCGCCGTCGCCCAGCTGCTCTTCCTCGCCGCCGAGGACCCCGACAAGGACATCAACATGTACATCAACTCGCCCGGCGGGCAGGTGTACTCGGGGATGGCCGTCTACGACACGATGCAGTTCGTCAAGCCCGACGTGGCGACGATCTGCGTCGGCCTGGCCGCCTCCATGGGGTCGGTGTTCCTACTCGGCGGCGCGGCCGGCAAGCGGGCGGCGCTGCCCAACAGCCGCATCATGATCCACCAGCCGTCGTCCGGCGCGCAGGGGCAGGCCTCCGACATCCAGATCCAGGCCGAGGAGATCCTCTACATCAAGCAGCGCATGAACGAGGTGATCGCGCAGCACACCGGCCAGACGGTCGAGCAGGTCGAGACGGACACCGACCGCGACAACTTCATGAGCCCGGCGCAGGCCAAGGAGTACGGCATCATCGACACGGTCCTCGGGGCCGGGACCGGCGCGCCGGCCGAGAACATCACGAAGATGGAGGACGCCAGCGACGACGACTAGCCCGCCCCTCCGGGTCTCCCATCGCCCCCGAGGCGGTCTGCACGGCGCAGGCCGCCTCGGTGCGTTTTGACCCCGTGCTCCGCCTCGGCGTGGGTCCACACGCCCTAGCGGACGACGGTGAGCCGCGTGCTCTGGGGGCCGGACGGTGTCGTCGCGCGAACCGTGTAGACGCCCGTCTGGAGGTCGCGGACTCCGAGAGAGAGGGCGTGCGATCCGGCCGCGAGATTCGCGTCGTGCATCACGTCGACGGTCCGGCCGAGGGCGTCGATCACGTCGACACGGACGTGACCGGGCGTCTCCAGCGCGAGGTCGATCGTGGCTCGGTGCCGCGCCGGGTTCGGGTACACCCCCAGGCGGACGCCTGCCTCGGGGCCGACCTCGTCGGCGACGACGGTCGAGAACAGGTCATGCGTGGGCCACGAGGTGACGCCGAGAGCGAGGTCCCACATCGCGCCGTCCAGCTCGCCCGTCACGCCCGCGCTCGCGGCCTGCCGGTGATTGACCAGGACCACCCAGTGGAGGCCCTCGTACGCCGACCGGACCAGGAGCGACTCCGAGCCGGGCAGCGACCCGGTGTGCCACCAGTGGCCGTTCGCGTTCACCGACCAGCCGAGTCCATACCAAGAACTCGACCCGTTCCACGTCGGGACGTTCGGTTTGGCCGTCATCGTCGTCTGCGCCGAGGCGGAGAGCAGGTCCGGTCGGTTGCCGAGGCCGTCGAGGGCCGTTGTCAGGCGCAGGAGGTCGGGCGCTGAGGCGACCCATCCGCCGTGCGCGTCCATCGCCTCGATGGCGAAGCCGCCGTATGCCCACGGCACCGGCCCGCCGCCGAAGACGCTCGGCGCGGTGTCCGCGACGGGGTAGTAGCGGACCTCTCCGGGCAGACGGTCGGCAAGCAGCGAGCGGCCGAGGCCGACCGACGTCACCCCGGCCTCTGCGAGGAGGTCTTGCACGAGGGCCTCGTAGGGTCTCTCCGCGACGCGCTCCAGCACACGGCCGAGGACGGCGAATCCGAGGTTGGAGTAGGAGTACGTCGTGCCCGGCGTGAAGTCGAGCGGTCGCCCGCGCATGTACCGGACCACGGTCTCGACATCGGCCGGAGGCGTCGTCCCCATCGCGTTCGCGATGTCGACGAGGTCGAACATGGGGTCGTAGCGCGTCCCGACGCGGTCCCACCCGCCCGAGTGCTGCAAGAGGTCGCGGACCGTGATGTCCCCGAGGCGGGCGTCCTCGGTGGCGCCCTCGCGCGCGGGCAGGTCGTCGAGGAACGAGAAGGCGCTCGCGTCGAGGTCGAGGAGGCCATCCTCGACGAGTCGCATCGCGAGCACGCCCGAGATCGGCTTCGAGACACTGGCGACGCGGAACCGGCTCGTCGGCTGGACCGCCTCGGCCGCCTCGACGTCGGCGAGGCCGAACCCGCGCGCGTAGACCAGGCGCCCGTCTTTGGCGACCGCCACCGACGCCCCGGGGATGCCGTGGCGGCCGAGGAAGTCGAGGAAGTAGGCGTCGTAGCTCGCCATCTCCGGAACCGCCACCCCCGTCTGGGCCGAGGGGGCGAGCGCGACGAGGAGGATGACGGCGAGGAGGAGCACGAAGCGCATCATGTCGAGAGATGGGGAGGCATCTGGAGAACCGAATTTCCCGAACGCATCGGATCACAGGTGCCTGCTGTGGAGGAGACCGCGTTCGAGGCCTCGACGTTCGCGGCCTCGAGATGCAACCGCCTCGGGGGGAGGCGACGGCGCGTGGAGCGTGGTGGCGACGAGCGGGGCGGGCATGGCGAAGGACAAGGAGCACGACGATCTTTGCGTTCCGGACCACTCCTCCCGAGATCCATGTCCCTGTCCCCCGAGGCGGAGGTCGCCGAGACCGTCCACGCGTTCTTCGAGACGTGGATGGCGCCGGGCACCTCGGGCGCCGACGCGGCCTACGACCTCGTCGCCGACGGATTCACCGGGCTCGGCACCGGCACGGGCGACCGCTACACGACCCGGGAGGCCGTCCGCGACGTGTTCATCCAGGAGAAGGAGGCCGCCGAGTGGGACGCCGTCGAGCCGAACTACGCGATGGAGTGGCTCGACGTCCGCCTGCTCAGGCCCGACCTCGCCGTTGCCGAGGGCCAGGTCCGCTCGACCGTCGTCATCGGCGCCGAGGCGTACGCCGTCGACCCCCGCGTCTCGATGATCCTCGACCGGGGCTCGGGGCGGTGGCTGCTCGTCCACTTCCACTTCTCGATCGCCGACGCCGTGATCGAGGAGGGCGAGACGCTCGTCGAGGCGCTCACGCGGCGCACGACCGTGCTCGAACGCGAGGTGGCCCAGCGGACGGCCGAGCTGGAGGCGTCGCTGGCCGACCTCAAGGCGGCGCAGGCGCGGCTCGTCCAGCAGGAGAAGATGGCCAGCCTCGGCGCGCTCACGGCCGGCATCGCCCACGAGATCAAGAACCCGCTCAACTTCGTCACCAACTTCGCCGGCCTCAGCCGCGAGCTGCTGGACGACCTCGACACCGAGGCGGACCCCGCCGAGCGGGCCGCGCTCCGGGCCGACCTGCGGGCCAACGTCGAGAAGATCGAGCACCACGGCCGCCGCGCCGACGGCATCGTCCGCGCCATGATGGCGCACGCGCGAAGCGGGGGCGGCGCGCACCAGCGGGTCGAGGTGAACGCGCTCGTCGAGGAGCACGCCGCCCACGCCCTCCACGCCGACCGCGTACGGCACCCGGGCACCGAGGCGGCGCTCGCGTTCGACCTCGCCGCCGACGCCGGCACGGTCGAGGCCGACCCGCAGGAGATCGGCCGGGTGGTGGTCAACCTGGTCGACAACGCCATCGAGGCGGTTCGCCGCACCGGGGGCGCCGTGACCGTCTCGACGTGCCGCGTCGAGGGCGGCGTCGAAATCCGCGTGGCCGACGACGGGCCCGGGATGCCCGAGGCGGTCCGCGCGCGCGTGTTCGAGCCCTTCTTCACGACCAAGCCGCCGGGCGAGGGCACCGGGCTGGGCCTCAGCCTGAGCCACGACGTCGTGGTGCAGGGGCACGGCGGGCGGCTGTCGGTCGAGAGCGCCGAGGGCGAGGGGACCGCGTTCACGGTCTGGCTCCCCGGCGCAGACGCCGCCTCGGGGCCGGGCGCCGCCTCGGGGCCGTGAGGCTGCATCTCCGGCTGTCGACCTCCGACTCCCCATGACGCTGGCCCTCCTCTCCCTGTGCGTCGCCTCCGCCGTGATGGGCGGGGTGTTCTACGCCTTCTCGTCGTTCGTCATGAGGGCGCTCGGGGGCATCCCACCCGCCGAGGGCATCCGCGCGATGCAGCGGATCAACGTCGACGTGTTCCACCCGTCGTTCATGGCGCTGTTCTTCGGCCTCCCGGTCGCCTCGGTGGGGCTGGCCGGCGTCGCGGTCTGGCGGTGGGACCCCGCCGTGTCGCCCTTCGTCGTGGCCGGCGCCGTCGTCTATGTCGTGGGGTGCTTCGGGGTCACGGCGGCGGGCAACGTGCCGCTCAACAACGCCCTCGAAGGCGCCGACCCCGACACCGAGGCGGGGCACCGCCTCTGGGCCGACTACCTGCGGCGGTGGACGCGGTGGAACACCGTCCGCACGGCGGCCTGCATCGTCGCGGCGGTTCTTTTTGGGCTGGCGCTCGTGTAGACGGTCGCACGAGAGCCGACGAGAGACCGCTGCACGACGGTTTGTCGAGAGAGCGGCCGTTCAGACGGTGATGACCACCTTCCCGCTCGCCCGTCGGTGTTCGAGACGGCGGATGGCGTCGGGGACCCCCGCGAGTGGGTAGGTCTGTCCCACGGCAGCCGCGATCGCGCCGGCCGCGAGGAGGTCGCGAAGGACGCTGAGGTCTGCGGGATTCGATGCCGACGTGAGGACCTTGATCCGCATCCCTTGCCTGCGCCCCCCCAGGCTGAGGACGGCGGCCTGGAGCAGCCGGGCCGTGCTTCCGCCCACGAGCACGTACACCCCGGTGGGGGTGAGGGTTGAGCGGAAGGCGAGCGGGCTCCGGAAGGCCGCGGCGTCGAGGACGACGTCGTAGCGTTCGGGCTGCTGCGTGACGTCCGCCTCGGTGTAGTCGACGACACGGTCGGCCCCGAGCGAACGCACGAGCTCGACGTTCCGGGTGCTGCACACGCCGGTCACGTGGGCACCGAGGTGGCGCGCGAGCTGGACCGCGAACGTGCCGACGCCGCCCGACGCGCCGTTGACGAGGACGCGGTGCCCGGCCTGGACGCCCCCAACGTCACGGAGCCCCTGGAGCGCAGCGAGGGCGGCGACCGGAACCGCGGCCGCCTCCTCGGGGGTCACGTTCTCGGGGATCCCGACCAGGGCCTCTGCCGGAGCGCAGACGTACTCGGCGAAGGCTCCGAACCCGTGCGAGGACAGGTCTCCAAAGACGGCGTCTCCGAGAGTGTGTGTCGCCACGCCCGAGCCCAGAGCGTCGACGCAGCCGGCCACGTCGGAGCCCAGGATCGGGTGCCGAGGTCGCAGGAGGCCGCCGTAGACCAGGCGGATGAAAAACGGGTCCGCCCGCATCATGTGCCAGTCACCGGCATTCACCGAGGCGGCCCGGATCCGGACCCGGACCTCCCCCGGGGCGGGGTCGGGAACCGGCACCTGGTCGAGTCGGAGGACGTCGGGAGGTCCGTACCGGTCGTGCACGACAGCGGTCATCTCGTCGCGGTGCATGCCCGGGGCCAAGGTGGATCAGGACAAAGGTATCCACGGGGCACGCATGGGGGCGTCGAGGTCGGCTGCTGTGGTGATGCTCTCGACACCCGGCGGTCGAGGCTGCCAGCGAATGCCACGTCGCTCGCTCACGGCTGCCCGGCCGACGTAGGTCGCACCTGTGCGCGGGCAGCACCTGCTCCCACCTCGGGGGCTGGCCACGTCGGCGAGGCGGGCCGCAAACACGAAACGCCCCGGCACCGAGGAGGCGCCGGGGCGTCGTACCGCGTACGGGATTCGAACCCGTGTTACCGCCGTGAGAGGGCGGCGTCCTAGGCCTCTAGACGAACGCGGCAGGTCTCAGAGGCGCCCGGCGTCCGGCCGAGCGGGACGACGAAGGTAGGCAGCGGAACCGCCCTCAGGGATCCGTCAACGTCATTTTCACGTGCTCGATGCCCGCCTCCGAGAACGGCGTGCCGACCGGCGCGAACCCGAACGGCGCGTAGAGCCGCGTCGCATGCGTCTGGGCGTGAAGCACGAACCGGCGAAGCCCCTTGTTGCGGGCGTCGGTGAGCGCCTGCGCCACGAGCGCCTTCCCAATGCCCTTGCCCCGCGCGGCGGCGAGGACGGCGAACCGCTCCAGCTTGGCGTACGCCTCGACCCGGCGCCACCGCGCGCACCCGACGGGCAGCCCGTTGAGCGTCGCCAGGAGGTGGTGGACCGTGCGGCCCCGCGAGGCGGGCGCGTCGTGCTCGTCCCACTCCTCCTCGGGGGGGCAGCCCTGCTCGTCGATGAACACCGCCTTCCGGATCGCGCGGACGGCGCCCCAGTCGGTCTCGTTCCGGGCCTCGCGGACGGCGACGACGGGGTCGATGGGCAGCAACCCGGTGACGGACATGGGCGAGGCGTTGTCTGGGAGGTCAGAATGCGGCCGAGAACGAGTGCGGGAGTCTCCTCCACAGTCTAGAGCGAATCTCCGGTGGGTACAGGGTACTCGGTACCTCGTACCCACCCGAAGGGTACTCTAAAGGGCGTCGAGGAGGAAGGCCGCAATGTCGCTCTGAACCGTGAGGTCGTCCGCCAGCGTGTCGTGCGAGGCCCCCTCGACCTGCCGGGCCGTGCGCGAGGTGCCCGGCTCCGACGTCATCGTCGCGTCGAGGCGGGTCAGTTGGTCGGCGCCCACGACGGCGTCGCCCACGGCGTGCAGGGCGAGCACGGCGGGGAGGCCGGCCCCGGCGTAGCCCGGCGAGAGGGCCAGGAGCCGGAGCCGCGCCTCGTCCGCCTCGATGGCGCCGTCGCGGAGGGCAACGACAGGGGCCACGAGCGCGTCGAACGCCGGGTAGGGCGTCGCGACCGTCCGATTCTGGAGGCGCGTTCGGGCGTCGGCGCGGAACGAGGCCCCGAGGAGGTCGGTCGGCGCGCCGAGCGTCACGACGGCGTCGACCTGCGGGGTGGCGAGCGCGGCAAGCAGCGCGACCGTCCCTCCGCGCCCGAGCCCGACGACCCCGAGGCGGCTGGCGTCGGCGCGGGGCAGGATGGGGAGAGCCGGCAGAAGTGCGAGCACGTCGGCCACGTCGGCACGGTACGGGTCGGCCTCGGAGCTGGAGACAAGCGTCGAGTCGCCGACCTGGAGCGCCTCGCCGCGGTAGGCCACGACGACCTGGACGGTCCGCTCGGCGAGCGTAGCGTACGGGCCGTCGGTGAGGGCGTCCTCGGCCTCGGCGCCGTCCTCGTCGTCGGTCAGGACCACGACGACCGGCAGCTGCGACACCAGGCTGGCCGGTCCGGGAATGCGCGCGACGGCGTTCACGAGCGTGTCCGCGCCGTTGCGGAGCCCGAGGCGGAACCGCCGCGCGCCGTCGGGCGCGTCGTCGAGCGGGGTGACCTCGACCGTGCCGGCCGTTGCGCCGGCGGGCCTCCGCCCCGAGGCGGCGGCGATCTCGGCGGCCGTCGCGTCGGCGAACAGAGCCGTCAGGTTGACGCCGGCCACGATCTCGTCAGCAGGTGTCGGGGCGTCACAGTCCTCGAGGCCGGGGAGGCACGTCGAGGTGGGCGGGGCCTCGCTGCACCCGGCGGCGAGAACGAAGGCGAGGAGGCAGACGCGGCGCATGTCGAACATGGAGGCCGCTTGAAACGCGCCGTGCCCCGAGGCGGTTGCCGCCCGCTCTCCGGCGGAACTCCACAACAACGGTCTCTGGGCCGACGTATACATCCGGTAACGAAAACAAACACGCCGCACGGCCCCACACGAGCAGGGACGGCGGGCCGGCGGCCGAGCGAACGATGCCCGCGCCGATCTACTTCGACTACAACGCCACGACGCCCGTCGACGAGCGCGTCCTGGACGCCATGCTCCCGTTCCTGCGGGTGCACTACGGCAACCCGAACAGCGAGCATGCCTACGGGTGGGCCGCCGACGAGGCCGTCAAGCAGGCCCGCGAGCGGACCGCCCGCCTCATCGGCGCCACGCCGCGGACGATCGTCTTCACGAGCGGGGCCACCGAGTCGATCTCGCTCGCCATCCGCGGCGCGGCCGGCATCTACGGCGGCCGGCGCCACCGGATCGTGACCGTCCAGACCGAGCACAAGGCCGTCCTGGCGACGTGCGAGGCGATGGAGCGCGAGGGCTACGAGATCACCTACCTGCCCGTCGGGCCGGACGGGCTCGTCCGCCTCGGCGACGTCGAGGCGGCGCTCACCGACGAGACGCTGATGGTGTCGGTGATGTGGGCCAACAACGAGACCGGCGTGATCCAGCCGGTCCCCGAGATCGCGGCGCTCGCCCACGAGGCGGGCGCGCTGATGATGACCGACGCCACGCAGGCCGCCGGCAAGGTGCCGATCTCGGTCAACCACGACGGCGTGGATCTGCTCGCGATGAGCGCGCACAAGCTGTACGGCCCGAAGGGCGTGGGCGCGCTCTACGTCCGCCAGCGGGGGCCGCGGGTGAAGCTCCAGCCGCAGATCAACGGTGGGGCCGGCGAGGGCGGGCTCCGGAGCGGGACCACGAATGTGCCCGGCGTGGTCGGGCTCGGCGTCGCGGCCGACCTCGCGCGCCGCGGCCTCGCGGCCGAGGCCGACCGCCTCGGGGCGCTCCGCGACCGCTTCGAGGCGGGTGTGCTCGCGGCCGTCCCGGGCGCGCACGTCAACGCGCCGGAGGCCCCGCGCCTGCCGAACACGTCGAGCATCCGGTTCGAGGGCGTCCGCACGTCGCTGTTGCTGCCGGTCATGCGCGACCTCGCCGTTTCGACCGGCGCCGCGTGCCAGACCCGCACCCAGCAGCCGAGCCACGTCCTGACTGCGATGGGCCTCACGCCCGAGCAGTCGTTCTCGACCGTCCGCTTCAGCCTCGGCCGCCCCACCACCGAGGTGGAGGTCGACGCCGCCGTCGATCACGTCGCCGAGGCCGTCCAGGCCGCCCGCCGCCGCGCCGCCGCCTAGAGAGTTCAGAGTTCGGGGTTCACAGTTCTGAGTTGGCCCCTGATCGAACCGAACTCTGAACCTTGAACTCTGAACCCATGGAGATCCGAAACCGCGTCGCCGAGAGCGCCATCGAGACCGTCGACCTGGCCGCGCTCGCGCCGGCCGAGCCCGTCGCCGCGTTCGACCTCGAGCCGTTCCTCTACAAGGGCCTCGTGCTGAAGGAGCGCGAGTTCCGCCAGGCGCTCAAAGACCACGACTGGAGCGCGTACGCGGGCCGCGACGTGGCCGTCTTCTGCTCGACCGACGCCCTCGTCCCCACGTGGGCGTTCATGCTCGTCGCCTCGCGCCTCGACGGGGTCGCCGCCTCGGTGACGGCCGCCGACCCCGAGGCGGTCCGCCGCGAGCGCTTCGGCGCGGCCGTCCGCGCGCACGACTGGACACAGTACGACGGCGTGCCGGTCGTGGTGAAGGGCTGCGGCAACGACATCGTCCCGGTCGACGCCTTCGTGCAGGCGACGCAGGCGCTCCGAGGCGTCGCAGCGAAGATCATGTACGGCGAGCCGTGCTCGTCGGTGCCGATCTGGCGCACGCCCAAGGCGCCCGCCTCGGGGGCGGCCGCGGTCGCCAAACCGGCGATGCCAGCCAAGCCCGCGAAGCCCGTCGGCGTCCGGCCGGCCGGTCCGCCTCGGGGGTAGGAGGGAAGGGGGAGAGAGGGGAGAATGGGAAGGGCGCCGGCGGCTGTCCCTGAGGCGGCAGCGTTTGACCGCACGCCCCCGAACCCACCCAGGCGGTGCGGCGTCCCAGCGGAGTCTGCCCTGTCGCCATGCGTGCCCTCGCCTGCCTCGCCGTCCTCCTCGCCCTCCCCGCCTCGGGGCAGGACGTTCCGCCGGACGTCGTCGGGACGTGGGAGCTGACGGCGGCCGAGAACGTGCCCTACGACGACGACCTCGTCTTCGCGCGCATGACGTTCACCGCCGACGCGGTCCGCTCGACGTTCGTGTTCCTCGACCCCGACGACGGCGAGCTGATCGGGCGGATCCACGACGACGACTACCTCGTCTCTGGCGGGCAGCTCATCGTCCGCGACGCCGCCAGCACGACCGTGCTCGACGTGCAGCGCGACCGCGACGAGCTGGCCGTTCGCGACCTCGAGACGGGCGTGCGGTTCCGCCTCCGCGCCGTCGACCCGGCGATGCTGCTCGACCCCGACGTGCTCGGCACGTGGCAGGGCGAGCGAGGCGGTCGTCTGCTCACCCTCCGCTTCCGCCCCGACGGAATCGTGGAGGTGATTCAGGGCGACGACCCAGAGCCCGATACCGAGACCTACACCGTCGCCGGTCCCTACCTGCTCCTCGGCAACGACCCTGCCCGGTACACGTTCACGCGCGACGCCGAGGGCACGCGCCGCCTCGTGGTCGACGCCGACGGTGAGGAGACCACGTTCTCGCCCGTCGACCTGTAGACGAGGCGCGAAAGGGACGCCCGGCTCCGTTCCCCGCCCACACGCACGATCCCACCATGCTCCGACCGACGCTCGCCGCGGCCCTCCTTCTCGTCGCGGCCCCTGCCTTCGCGCAGGCCAACGAAGACATCGAACGCGGCGCCGTCGATGCGGCTCTGGTCGGCGAGTGGGAATTGATGGAGGTCGAGGCGTTGGGCGAGATGGCGGCGTTCGGAGCCGAGGTCGACGACATGACCTGCGCGTTCGGCGCCGACGGCGAGGCGGAGGTTCAGATCTCGATCCTCCAGGACCTCGACACGCACGCCCGGACCCAGACCTTCGCGTTCGTCACCGAGGCGGGCCAGATCGTCCCCGACGGCGCGCCGGCGGTCGAGTACGCGGTCTACGGCGGAGATCTGCTGGAGCTGCGCGACGCGAACGGCCTTGTCGTCCGCCTGCGGCGCGTCGACTAGGTGCGCGTCGACCTGAGCGGCCGCGCGGCCCTCGTCACGGGCGCGAGCCGCGGCATCGGGCGGGCCATCGCCGTGCGCCTCGCCGAGGCGGGCGCCACCGTCGGCGTCCACCACGCGCGCAGCGGCCCCGTGGCGGACGCCCTGGCCCGCCGCCTCGGGAACGGGAGCCGCGCCTGCCAGGCCGACCTCGCCGCGGCGGGCGCGGCGACAACGCTCTGGGACGAGGCGCTCACGACGTTCGGC
>JBCCQJ010000141.1:0-11163 GCA_039024395.1 Bacteroidota bacterium
AGAGTGCGGTGGGGTTTGCGGCGAAAGCGGCGATGGACCAGCTCACGCAGCGGGTCACCGGCCCGCCGACCCCTGCGTCGGACTGACGCCCGCCGCCTCGGGGCTGCCGGTATCTTCCGCCCCTCGACGACCGCTTCCTGATGAGACTCGCATTTTTCGGCCCGCCCGGCGCGGGCAAGGGCACGCAGGCCAAGCGCCTCGCCCAGCAGCACGGGCTCGACCACCTCTCGACGGGCGACCTGTTCCGGGCTGCCATCCGCGAGAAGACGCCGCTCGGGCAGCGCGTGAGCGAGCTGCTCGCCGACGGCGAGCTGGTCCCTGATGCGGTGACGTGCGACCTCGTGGCCGAGCGGCTTGCGGCGCTCGGCCACGACGGCTTCGTGCTCGACGGCTTCCCGCGGACCGTGCCTCAGGCCGAGTGGCTGCTGGGCCACCTCGGGGAGGCCGCCGCGACGCTGGCCGTCGTCAGCCTCCAGGTCCCCGACGAAGACGTCGTCGGGCGGCTCTCGCGCCGGCGCACCGACCCCGAGACGGGCTCGATCTATCACCTCGACTTCAACCCGCCGCCGGCCGACGTGCCGGCGGACCGCCTCGTCCACCGGTCCGACGACCAGCCCGAGGCCATCCGCCACCGCCTCGAAGTGTACCACGAGGAGACGGCACCCGTCGAGGCGGTCCTGCGCCAGCACGTCCGCTTCCACGAGGTCGACGGCACCGGTCCGCTCGACGCTGTGACCGCGCGCGTCACCGAGGCCGTCATCGAGGAGCGCCACCTCGACGGGGTCTAGAGCACACTCCACGATGGTACAGGGCACGTCGTACGGGGTACGGAAGGCGAGGCGTCCGACGAGGACCGTACCGCGTACCCTGTACCTCGTACCCCCCCCAACAGGACTCTCGTGAACGAGACCGCCTCGGTGGACCCTGCCGCGCTCGCGGCCGACGTCAGCGCCGCCCTCGCCGACCTCGACCTGCCCGCCGAGCCGGGCGGGCTCTACGACCCGGTCCGCTACGTGCTGTCCGGCGGCGGAAAGCGCATCCGGCCGGTCGTGGTGCTGCTCGTCGCCGAGGCGTACGGCGGCCTCGACGCCCGTGCGCGCGCCCTGCCGGCCGCGCTTGCCGTCGAGGTCTTCCACAACTTCACGCTCGTCCACGACGACATCATGGATCACGCCGCCACGCGGCGGGGGCGCGAGACGGTCCACATGCGGTGGGACGAGCCGACGGCCATCCTCACGGGCGACCTGATGATGGGGCTCGCCTACGACCTCCTCGCTCGCACCGAGGCGGTGGACGCGGGCGCCCTCGCGCGGTCGTTCTACCGGATGGTGGCGCGGCTCTGCGAGGGGCAGTCGATCGACATGGCCTTCGAGCGGAGGGCCGACGTGACGGTTGGCGACTACCTCGACATGATCGACCGCAAGACGGGCGCGCTCCTCGACCTCGCCTTCGAACTGGGGGCCGTCGTCGGGGGCGCCGACGCCGAGGCGGTCGAGGCGATGCGACGCGCCGGGTGGGCGCTCGGCCGGGCGTTCCAGATCCAAGACGACCTCCTCGACCTCACCGCCGAGGCGGCCGGGTGGGGCAAGACGATCGGGGGGGACCTGATCGAGGGGAAGAAGGCGTACCTCGCGCTCCGCGCCGTCGAGCTGGCCGAGGGGGACCAGCGGGCGTGGTTGGCACGGGCCGTCGACGGCGGGCTGCCGCCCGAGGACGTCCCCGAGGCGCGGGATCGGATGCGCCGCCTCGGGGTCTTGGACGAGGCCGCGGCCGAGGTGCGGCGCTACACCGAGGCGGGGCTCGACGCGCTCGGCATGCTCCCCGAGGGGCCGGCGGCCGACGCCCTCCGCGCCCTCGCGCTCCGCCTGGCGACGCGGGCGCATTAGAGCGCTCTTCGGGTCGCTCGGAGGAATGGAGGGCGCGCTCCGCGTGCGGAGGACTGGAGGGACGACCGCTGGCGACGCTCCCCGGCCCAGGTGCGATTCTTGGACCAACCTGCGGTCTGCTCCGGAGTCGATTGCGCTGAGGTGCGGTGCATGCGTCTCGCCGGAACCGCTCACGGCGTTTGGGACGTCGCCCTTGCTGACGCACTGGACCACTGCTCCACTGACTGTGGAGCGCATGTTCAGGGCCTTGCTTGGAAGGGCATTCAAGTTCTCTCTCTCCACTCCTCCCATTCTCCCCATTCCCATCGAACGGAAGGGAGGGCGAGAGGCGTCGGGAGGGCGGCCGGCGCTCAAACGGGCACGGCTCTATCTTCCCCGCCCCCCTCTTCCCAGCCCATGCTCACGCGCGAGGTCACCGTTCGCAACCGCGCCGGCGTCCACACCCGGCCCGCCTCGATGATCGTGCGCGAGGCGTCGCGCTTCGCGTCGGAGTTCTTCATCCGCAAGGACGGCTACGAGATCAACGGCAAGAGCATCATCGGCGTGATGACGCTGGCCGCCGAGCAGGGCGCGACGCTCGACCTGCTCTTCGACGGGCCGGACGAGGGCGAGGCGGCCGACGCCCTCGCGCAGCTCTTCGAGAGTGGCTTCGGCGAGGCCCTCTAGCGTGGAGCCGCTCGTGCCCGCACCGGCCTCCTCGACGTCGGCCGAGGGTCGGCCCGAGCTTCGGGTCGAGGGGATCGGCGTGGCGCCGGGCGTCGCGATCGGACCGGCCTACCTCTACGCCGGCGGGGCCTACCAGGCCGAGCCGCAGGAGCTGGACGCGACCGACACCGAGGCGGAGGTCGAACGCTTCGAGCGGGCCGTCGCGCGGAGCGAGCGCGAGCTGAAAAAGATCACCGTCGTCGCGCGCCAGAAGCTCGGCGACGGGTCGGCACGCATCTTCGATGCCCAGACGCTCATCCTCCGCGACGCGCAGTTCTACGACGCGGTCATCGACCACATCCGGACGCACCACAGCGGGGCGGGGTGGGCCGTTCAGTCGGTGATGAAGGAGCACCGCCGCCGCCTCGAGGCGAGCCCCAGCGCGTCGCTCCGCGAGCGGGCGGCCGACTTCCTCGACGTGCAGAACCGGGTGCTCCGGAATCTCCAGCAGGGCCGGGCCGTCTCGCGCATCGACGAGAACACCGTCGTCGTGGCCGAGAACCTCACCGCGGCCGACATCCTCCTCTTCAGCCGCCGCGGCGTGCTCGGGGTCGTGCTCGACTTCGGGGGGCCGACGAGCCACGTCTCGATCATGGCCCGGGCGCTCGGCGTGCCGGCCGTCGTGAGCCTCCACGGGCTGACCGAGCAGTTCTGCCCCGGCGACACGCTCATCGTCGACGGCTTCTCGGGCCGGGTCATCCTCAACCCGACGCCCGAGACGCTCGCCCGCGCCGAGGCGAAGGCCGAACGCTTCGCCCGCCTCGCCGACGACCGCGAGGCCCTGATCGCCGCGCCGTCGGCCACGGGCGACGGCCACGCGGTCGGGCTCCAGGCGAACGTCGAGTTCCGGGAGGAACTCCCGCTGCTCCACGAGTTCGGGGCGCGGGGCATCGGCCTGTTCCGGACCGAGATGCTCTTCCTCACGCAGGGCCGCGCGCTCGACGAGGCGCAGCAGTTCGACGTCTACCGCGACGCCGTGGTCGCCGCCGCGCCGGACCCGGTCACGTTCCGCCTGCTCGACCTCGGCGGCGACAAGGTGCTGCCGATGTCGCACCGCGAGTCGAACCCGTTCCTCGGCTGGCGCGGCATCCGGATCCTGCTCGACAAGCCGGATCTCCTGCGCCCTCAGCTTCGGGCCGTCCTCCGCGCGAGCGCGCACGCCCCCGAGGCAGCGCCGCCCCGGCTCCTCCTGCCGATGGTGTCGAGTCTCGCCGAGGTCCGCGCGTTCAAGCGGGAGCTGGAGGCGGTCTGCGGTGCGCTCGAGCGCGAGGGCGTCGCGTTCCGCCGCGACCTGCCGCTTGGGATCATGGTCGAGGTGCCGGCGGTCGCGTTCCTGGCCGAGACGTTCGCGCGGCACGTCGACTTCTTCTCGATCGGCACGAACGACCTCACGCAGTACGTGCTGGCCGTCGACCGGGGCAACGACCTCGTGGCCGACCTTTACCAGGAGCTGCACCCGTCGGTGCTCGGGCTGATCGCGCAGACCACCGCGGCGGCGCGCGCGGCGGGCATCTCGGTTAGCGTGTGCGGCGAGGTGGCGGCCGACCCTCGCGTGACGCCCCTGCTGGTCGGCCTGGGCGTCGACACCCTGAGCGCGTCGCCGGCCTACCTCACGCTCGTCAAGCGCGTCCTGCGCGCGTTCACGATGGACGAGGCCGAAGACCTCGCCCGGCGTGCCCTCCGCCAGTCCGACGCCGCCGACGTGCGGCGTCTCCTCGACCACTTCCTCGCCTGCCACAACCGCGACCTCGCGGCGCTGCTCGGCCTCGACGACTGACCGCCTCGGGGCGCGGCCGCCTCGGGGGGCGTGCGCCCGTCGTTTTTGTAACGGGGTGCTCGGCCTGAAGACGCCTCGGCGAGGCGTCTCTACGGGCGCTCCGGTCGCGGGCGTGCGGCGGCCCCGAGGCTGCGGCACCTTTCGCACCTCGCACCTCGCACCTCGCACCTCGCACGTCTCATGCCCACGACGCTTCACCACAACGACCCCGGCGCCATGCGCGCCGCCGTGCGCGCCTTCCCCGACCACCTCGCCGAAGGGTGGCGGCGCGGCCGCGTGATCTCCGACTTCGACCTGCGCGCCGCGGACGTCGACGGCGTCGTCATCTGCGGGATGGGCGGCTCGGCCATCGGCGGCGACCTGCTGCGGACGCTCGTCGAGCCGACCGCCTCGGTGCCCGTCGTCGTCAACCGCGGCTACTCGCTGCCCGGCTGGGTGGGGGAGACAACACTCGTCGTGGCGTCGAGCTACTCGGGCGGGACGGAGGAGACGCTGAGCGCGTTCGCCGAGGCGCGCGAGCGCGGCGCTCGCATCCTGATCGTCACCTCCGGCGGCGAGCTGGCCGACCATGCGGCCGAGCACGACCTCGACCTCGTCACGATCTCGGGCGGCCTCCAGCCGCGCGCCGCCCTCGGCTACTCGCTCGGCGTGCTGCTCCGCCTCGGGATCGCGATGGGCCTCGGCGGCGTGACCGAGGCGGACGTCGAGGCGGCGCTCGTCGACGCCCGCCGCCGCGCGACGCGCCACGACGAGGACGCGCTGGGCAACCCGGCACGCGACCTGTCGGAGTTGCTCGTCGGTGCGCTGCCGATCGTCTACACCGGCGTGGGCCTCCTCGAGGCGGTCGGGCTGCGGTGGCGGACGCAGATCCACGAGAACGCGAAGCACCCGGCGGTCGGGAACGTGCTGCCGGAGATGGACCACAACGAGATCATGGGCTTCGAGGCGGGCCCGGGCGGCCTCCTCGGGGTGATGCGGGTGGTGGCGCTGCGCGACCGCGACGACCATCCGCAGGTGCAGAAGCGGTTCGCGGCCACGCGCGACCTCGTGGCGCCGAGCATCGGCGGGTGGCAGGAGGTCGAGACGGACGGCGAGAGCCGCCTGAGCCGGATGCTGTCGCTCGTGCAGCTCGGCGACGCGGTCAGCTTCTGGATGGCGATGCGCAAGGGCGTCGACCCGACGCCGGTCGAGACCATCCAGGCGCTGAAGAAGCAGCTCGCGTAGCGACCCCGGCGGACTCCGCCCCGATGTGCCCTTGCGTCCGCCTCGGGGGCGCCCCTATTGTGGGGCGGTTGCACACGCCCCGATGACCGACCTCTCCGCCTGCGCCGCCTGGCGCCGGACCCGCCTCGCCGTCGCCTGCGTCGCCGCCTTCGGGCTGGGGGTGGCTGCGGCGGTGCCCGCGGAGGCTCAGGGCTTCGGGCGCAATAAGATCCAGTACGACGGCTTCGACTGGCACGTGCTCCGCACCGAGCACTTCGACGTCTACTACTACCCCGAGGCGGAGCACGTGGCCGAGATCGGGGCGCAGCAGGCCGAGGACTGGTACGAGGTGCTCGAGACGCGCTTCGACCTCAGCCTCACCCACCGCGTCCCGCTCATCTTCTACTCGACGCAGCTCCACTTCAAGCAGACCAACACGATCCCCGGCTTCCTCCCCGACGGCGTCGGCGGCTTCTACGAGTTCCTCAAGGGCCGCGTCGTGATCCCGGCCGACGGCAACATCCAGCGCTTCCGCCGGGTGATCCGCCACGAGCTGGTGCACGTGTTCACGTTCAACAAGCTGGCGCGCGTGCTGCGCGACCACCGGCGGCCGACCGACCAGTTCCTGCCGCTGTGGTTCACCGAGGGCATCGCCGAGTACTGGAGCGGCGACCCGGACCACCAGCACGAGATGATCATGCGCGACGCGATCGCGTCCAACTTCTTCGTGCCGCTCCACGACATGGACCGCATCCGGGGCACGTACGTGATGTACAAGGAGGGCGAGGCGTTCTGCCGGTTCGTGGCCGAGGTCTACGGCGAGGAGCGCCTGCTCGACCTGGTCGAGAACGCGTGGCGCGACGTCAACTTCATGCGCGTCATCGAGATGGTCCTCGGCCAGGACGGGCACGACGTGTCGGACCGCTGGGAGACGTGGCTCCGCGAGCAGTACGCGCCGATGCTGGTCGACGCCGACGTGCCGTCGCTCACCACGCGCCCGCTCACCGCCCGCGGCTTCCACGCCAAGCCGGCCGTCTGGACCCGCCCCGACGGCACGCGCGAGGTCCTCTTCTACTCCAACCAGGGCAGCTACACCAGCATCGCCGCCCAGCCGGTCGACGACGACCTCCGGCCGTCGGGGCCGCAGCGGATCGTGATCCGCGGCGAGCGGAGCCTCGACTTCGAGGCGTTCCACCTCTTCGAGAGCCGCCTCGACGTGTCCGCCTCGGGGACGCTCGCGTTCGTGACCAAGCGGGGCGGGACCGACGTGATCCACCTCTACGACCTCGCCGAGGACCGCCGCGAGGCGATGCTCGGCTTCGACGAGCTGGTCGCCCTCTACTCGCCGACCCTCTCCGACGACGGCCGCTGGCTCGCCTTCACCGGCATCGACCAGGGCGGCATGGCCGACCTCTACCTCTACGACCGCACGGCGGGCGAGGGCCGCGACGCGCTCCGCCAGCTCACCCACGACCCGTTCGACGACCGCGACCCCGACTTCAGCCCCGACGGCCAGACGCTCGTGTTCTCGTCCGACCGGACGGCCTGGGGCGAGGACGGCGCCCGCAACCTGTTCACGCTCGACCTCGCCTCGGGGGCCGTCGCGCACGTCACCGCCGGCCCGCAGGTCGACCTCTCCCCGAGGTGGAGCCCCGACGGGACGCGCCTGGCCTTCGCGAGCGCCCGCCGCCAGCCCGACGGCAAGTTCAGCGCGCAGGACCTGTGGGTGGCCGAGCTGGACCCCGAGGCGGACGTGCCCGAGGCGCCCCTCGCCGCCTCGATGCCGCCCTTCGTCGGCACGCCCGACCCCGACGCGGAGGCGCCGGATCCGCCCCGCGCGCGCCTCCACCGCCTGACGCGGTTCACGAGCGCGGCCTTCGACCCGGCGTGGCTGGGGGCCGACGACCTCGTGTTCACGGCCTTCGAGGACTTCCGCTTCACCGTCCGCCACATCGAGGCGGACTCGCTCGAGGCGCGCGCCGAGGAGACCGTCGAGGCCGGCGCGCCGCCCGCCTCGGCGCCGTGGGCGCACGCGCGCTACGCGGCGGCCGAGGGCGAGCGCGGGCAGCCCTACCGGCGGCGCTACCAGCTCGACATCGCCCAGGGCGGCTTCGCCACCACGACCTCGGCGAGCGCCCAGGCCGGCGGCGCGACCATCGCCTTCTCGGACATCCTCGGCGACGACCGCATCTTCGTCACCGCCTACAGCACCAACAACCTCGGCGGCGGTCGGTCGCTCTGGGACGGCCTCAACCTGGCTGTCACGCGCGTCCACCTCGGGCGGCGCGCCAACTACGGCTACGGCGCCTTCCGCCTCGCCGGCCCGCGCTTCGACCGGACCGACCCGCAGCAGCCCTCGCGCATCCCGTCGTACGAGCAGGAGGTGGGCGTGGTGGGCCTGGCGAGCTACCCGCTGTCGTTCTTCCGCCGGATCGACCTGACCACCTCGATCGGGCTCGGGGAGAAGACGGGCCTGCTGCGGTCGACCAGCGGCGGCGCGACGTCCTTCGACACCCTGCGGACCGCGACGCTCTCGAACACGGCCACGCTCGTCCACGACAACGCGCTCTACGGGCGGTGGGGGCCGGTCGAGGGCGTCCGCGCCAACCTGAGCGTGGGCTACACGACCGACGTGTGGCTCTCGAACGAGAGCTTCTACTCGCTCGGCCTCGACGCCCGGCACTACCTCCGCCTCGGGCCGGACGTGTCGGTGGCGTCGTGGGGGCTCGTCCGCGCCAACGTGGGCCGGCGGGCGCGCCTGAACCTCCTCGGGGGCTCGTGGTCGCTGCGCGGCTTCCCGTTCCTGCGCGTGCGCGGCTCGAAGCTCTGGTTCACGTCCCACGAGCTGCGCTTCCCCGTCCTGCGCCGCCCGCCGCTCTACCCGTTCCTGGCTGGGCTCCGCGGCGCCGTCTTCGTGGATGCGGCCCACAACTGGACCGACGGCTACAACGACGTCTTCCGCGACCCCGACTTCCCCGCCCTCGGCGACGGCGAGCTGCTCGTGGGCACGACGAAGGGCTCGGTGGGCGCCGGCCTGCGGACGAGCCTCCTCGGGGCCATCGTGCTGCGCTACGACATCGGCTTCCGCTTCACCGACGGGTTCCAGTGGAGTGAGCGGCAGCCGTTCGGGCAGTTCTTCTTCGGGTACGACTTCTAAATGGGTACGAGGTACAGGGCACGCGGTACGGAGTGGGCTGCCACACGGCGGGCTGCGTCTCTCACGTCGTGCGCTGTGGCTCTCCTTCTCGCCGGGTGCTCCAGCATCCGCCTCGGGGTCCCGCTCGGCGCCTCCGAGGCGGGCACGCCCTCCGGCCCGCTCGAACGGGCGTGGGAGCGCGACGCGCAGGGCGCCTTCGGGCCGTCGGCGGCGCAGATCACCGAGGCGTTCGTCGTCGTCGGGACGCGGCGCGGCGAGGTCGTCGTGATCGACCGGGCGGACGGTCGCGTGGCGGGCGTCGGGGAGTTCGGGGAGAGCGTCGAAGGGGCGGTCGCCCTGTCGGCCGACGGGGTCGTGATCTACGTCCCCCGGGCCGAGCGCCGAGGCGGCGTGACGGCCTACGACGTGCGCAACGGCCGGCAGCAGTGGCGGTGGGACGGCGGCGCCACGTCGGCCGGCGTCGTCCGCCTCGGGGACGTCGTCGTCGCGGCGACGCTCGACGGGCGCGCGGTGGGCCTCGATGCGGCCTCGGGGGAGGCCCTCTGGGAGACGCGGCCCGACTCGACGGCTCAGTTCCACGCCGCGCCGGTCGCCGTCGGCCCCGAGGCGGTCCTCTTCGCCGACGACCGCGGCCGGGTGACCCTCCGCGAGGCGGCGACCGGGGACGTGCGCTGGACCCAGTCCATCCGGACCCCGGTGTACGAGCGCCCGGCGGTCGACGACGCCCAGGTCTACGTCGCCACCACGCGCGGCCTCCTCGTGGCCCTCGACCGCGAGACGGGGCAGATCCGGTGGACGCGCGACGCCCGCGCCGAGGAGAAGCCCCGCCTCTCGGCCCCGGCCGTGGCCGACGGCGCGGTGGCCGTCGGGGGGACCGACGGGGTCGTCGTCGTCTACGACGCGCAGACGGCCGAGGAGCGGTGGCGGACCCGGTTCGACGCCAACGTGAGCGCAGCGCCGCTGTGGATGGGCGACCGCCTGATGGTGGGCACCTTCGACGGCCGGATCGTGGCCCTCGACGCGGCGACCGGCGCCGAGGTGTGGGAGGACGACCTCCGCGGACGCGTCAAGAGCGCGCTCGTGGCCGCCGACGACCTCCTGATCGTCCTCACCGAGCCCCGTCACGTCGTCGCCTACCGTCCGGCCCGCCTCGCCGCCCGATGAGAGCGCTCGTGCTCGGACTCCTCGCGCTCGCGACCGGCACTGCCGCCTCGGGGCAGGACGCGGCCCTCTACGTCGAGGCGGCGGGCGCCGAGGCGGTGTTCGTCAACAACGTCCGCGTCGGGGCGCCCGGCACGTGGCTCACCGTCGTGCCCGGCGAGCTGACCGTCCGCGCGGTCGACGACGCCGAGGCGTGGGACCCCCGCATCGCCGAGGCCACGGTCGTCCTGGCCGCCGGCGACTCGACCCGGCTCCCGCTCGACCTGCCACGCCGCCTGCGCATCGAGACGCTGCCGATCCGCGCCGAGGTGGCCCGCGTCCGCGCCGACGGCACCGAGGAGCCGCTCGGAACCGCCCCGCTGACGGTCGACCTCCCCGAGGCGGAGCGCCTCGACCTCGTCGCCCGCCTCGAGGGCTACGACGCCGCCCGTCGGACCGTCGAGGCGGATGCCGACGCGCCGGTCGTGCTCCTGCTCCGTCCGCACCCCGAGACCGACACCGAGGTGGCGCTGCTGCCGACCGAGCGCTCGACGCGCGGACGCACGCTCGCCGACGTGGGAATCGGGGCCGCGGCGCTGGCCGCGGGCGCACTGGCGGTCCACCTCAAGTTCCGCGCAGACGCCGCCGACGACCGGTACCGGAGCGAGTCCTCGCCCGAGTTCGGCGACGAGGCGCTCCGGCAGGAGGCCCTCCGCCTCGACCGACTCTCGGCCATCGCGCTCGGAGGCATGCAGGTCGGCGTGGGCGTGCTGGCGGTCCGGTTCGTGCTGCGGTAGGGGGGAGGGTGCTTCCGCCTCGGGGACGGCGGCACCTCCGGCGGGGACGGCCGCTGGAGAGGATGCGGGGGAATGGGGAACCGGGAAATGAGAACGGGCAGACGTGACCTGAAGCGCAGGTGTTCGATTCAACCGCCGCCTCGTGGCCAGCCGTCCGAAGCCCACCGCCTCGGGGACGGTCGTGGCGAGAGCCGGGGCATTCGACCCGCCAGGACGTAGCACCCTACGCGCCCACGATTCGCGCCCGGATTTCCCCGGCGCCAGCCCCGAGGCGGGAGCGTGCACGTCCGGCGCCCCACCGTCTCGACGACCCACAGACGCACTACCCACTGACGCACCGTACCCGGCGGACGCCCCCGGCTCGGTCTCGCACCGCCCCCGAGGCGGAGGAATGGAGGAATGGAGGAATGGAGGAATGGAGGAATGGAGGAATGGAGGAATGGAGGAATGGAGGAATGGAGGAATGGAGGAATGGAGGAATGGAGGAATGGAGGAATG
>JBCCQJ010000142.1:0-11142 GCA_039024395.1 Bacteroidota bacterium
CGGCCACGCGGTCGATCATCGACGACGACACCAGCGTCTTGCCGACTGCCGCCTCGGGGCCCCAGCTGGGCCGGTGCGTGAACAGGTACTCGACGGCCACCGCGAGGTAGTGGTTCGGGTTCATCAGGCCGGCGCTGGGCGTCACGATCCCGTGGCGGTCGGCGTCGGGGTCGCAGCCGACGGCCACGTCGAAGCGGTCCTTCAGCTCGACCAGCCCCGCCATGGCGTAGGGCGACGAGCAGTCCATCCGGATCTTGCCGTCGCGGTCGATCCGCATGAAGCCGAACGACGCGTCGACCGCCTCGTTGACCACCTCGATGCGGAGCCCGTACGCCTCGGCCACGCGGCCCCACACGTCCACGGACGCGCCCCCGAGGGGGTCGACCCCGAGGCGGACGCCGGCGCCCTTCACCGCTTCGAGGTCGAGGACCGCGCCGAGGTCGTCGACGTAGGGCTGCGTGAGGTCGCGCGCGTGCGTCGTGTCGGCGGCGAGGGCCTTCGCGACGGTGGTCCGCCGGACGCCCTGGAGGCCGGCCGCGAGGATCGCGTTGGCGCGGTCCTGGACGGCCTGCGTGATGTCGGTGCCCGCCGGCCCGCCCGTCGGCGGGTTGTACTTGTAGCCGCCGTCCTCGGGCGGGTTGTGGGAGGGCGTGATGACAACGCCGTCGGCGAGGCCGTCCGCCCGGTCGCGGTTGTACGCCAGGATGGCGTGCGAGACGACCGGCGTGGGCGAGTACCCGCGCCCCTCCTGCACGATCACGTCGACGCCGTTGGCCGCGAACACCTCGAGGGCCGTCCCGAAGGCCGCCTCGGAGAGCGCGTGCGTGTCGAACCCGACGACCAGCGGGCCGGTCACGCCCGCCTCGGCGCGGTGCTCGACGAGCGCCTGGCTGACGGCCAGGACGTGCGCCTCGGTGAACGCCCCGTCGACCGAGCGGCCACGGTGGCCCGACGTCCCGAAGCTGACGCGCTGGCTCGGGTCGTCGGGGTCGGGGCGCTCGGTGTAGTACGCCGCCACGATGCGGGCGACGTTGGGACGGCGGCTCGGGGGGACTGGCTGGCCGGCGAGGGGATCGGCAGACATGATCGAGACGGAGGGGCGCCGCCGGAGGGCGTTGGGGTTTTCAGGTCGCGGGCGTGCGCGAGCGAGACGGTCCTCCGCGCGGAGCGCGAAGCAGGCGACGCACTCGCGTCGTCGATGGAGCGCGACACGGCGGAGGTGCCGGCGCAGCCGCGCAACGCCCGACCTGGTGAAGCCTCAACGCCCTCCTAGTCTACCGCCTCGGGGCGGCCCCGAGGTGGGGGATCAGTGGCTGGGGTGCGAGCGGAGGTTGACGACGTGCCCGGCGATGAGCACGACCGAGCCGATCACCGTCAGGACCGTCTCGGCGGTCTCGCCCGCGGCCTCGCCGACCGTCAGCGCGGCGATGAGGAGCGCGAGCCCGCCGCCGAGCAGAACGGGCACGATCGCCCGCCGGTGCCGCCGGTAGCTTGGCACGGCGACCGCCACGACGATGAGCGCCAGCACGACCGTGAGGCCGATGTGGATGCTCTCCGAGGCGGCCCACGCGAGCGCGCCCGTCGCGACGAGCGGGATGGCGAGGCAATGGACAATGCAGAGCGCCGAGAGCGCGATGCCCGCGGCGTCGAGGCGGGGGCGGGCGGTAGCCGTCTCCATACGGGTCAGGGGGTGAGGGCAGGCGCGTGGCGGGCGCCGGAGGAGACAAGATCGTGATTGAGGAAGGCCGCGGCCGAAAACCCGGCCGAGGCGGCCATCTGCACCGCCTGCATCGGGGTCGTCATGTCGCCGCAGGCCCAGACGCCGGGCGCGCTGGTGCGCATAAACTCGTCGACCTCGACGTGCCCCGCCTCAGTGCGGGCCAGGCCGAGGGCGTCGGGCAGCGGACCGCGCGGGCGCTGGTCAGGCTGAACGTAGACGGCCGTCGCGTCCAGTTCCTTACCGTCGTCGAACACGACCGCCCGCACGTCGCGGCCGTCGACGGCAAGGGCCGCCACGGGCCGGTCGTCCACGGCCACCCCGAGGCGGTCGAGCCGCTCGCGGTCCCCGTCGTCGAGCGGGGCGCCGCCGGTGCAGAGCGTGACGCGGTCGGTCCAGCCGAGGAGGAGCCCCGCGAGGTGCGCGCCCATCTCGCCCGACCCGAGCACCGCCGTCGGGCGGCCGCGCAGCTCGTGGCCGTGGCAGTACGGGCAGTGGGCGACGGTCTCGCCCCACGCCTCGGCCACGCCCGGGATCTCGGGCAGGAGGTCCTCGACGCCCGTGGCGAGCAGGAGCCGCTGCGCCTCGATCTCGGACCCGTCGGCCAGCCGCACGCGGACGCCTGCCTCGCCCGCCTCGGCGTGGGTTGCTTCGGTCTCGACGAACCGCGCGCCGTAGCCCTCGGCCTGCGCGCGGCCGACCCGGCGCAGCTCGGCCGGCGGCGTGCCGTCACGCGTGAACACGTTGTAGGCGTGCGCCGCGGGCGCGTTGCGGCCGGGTCCGCCGTCGAGGACGACGACCGAGCGCCCGGCGCGGGCGAGGACGAGAGCAGCTTCGAGACCGGCGGGGCCAGCTCCGGCGATCAGAACGTCGGGGGTCATGGCAGGATGGGAACGGGGAGCAGGGGCGCGATGACGTCGGTGTGCGTGCCATGTCAGACCATCCATCGGCCGGAGGTCTTACCTGGGCAGAAGCCGAGGCGTCGGGGGAACGGGGAACCGCGAAAAGAGGTCGCCGGCTGGGGGAGGCCCAGCCGGCGGGGACGGCCGGCGCCGCACACACTCGGCGCCGACCGACCCGGGATTCAGAGACGGTTTGGGGAAGGAGCGCGATGTCGAGACCGAGCGAGGACGGGCTCCACAAGGAGCGTGAAGCAGACGATGCGGAAGCATGCCCCGCCCTGCGGATGGAACATCCGCAAATGGGGCGGGCGCGATGGAGCGCGACGCTGGAGAGGCCGGCCGCAGCCGGTCGCAGGCCGCGATTTGCTCTCCCCAGACCGTCTCTTAAGGAGCTGGGAGGGCGTCGGCGGCGGCCCGGGCGCCGGCGATGTTGCGGGCGGTGGGGCCGAGAACCAGCTCGGCCAGGGAGCCGGCGGCGTAGAGCCCCGGCACCCACGCGAGGGGGCCTTCTTCCTTGCCAGCCCCGAGGCGGGGGTAGCCGCACGGCGCCAGTGGCAGCTCCTCCGCCTCGACGGCCTCGCCCAGCCACGCCCCGCCAGGGCGCGCGGCCTCGAAGCCGGTCGCCAGCACGACGCGGTCGGCATACACCGTCGAGGGCGATCCGTCCGGGAGGACCAGCCCGAGGCGGATCGTGTCGAGCGGACCCGCTCCTGCGGTCTCGATCGCGGCCACCGTGTGCGTCAGCCTGTCGCGGCGAATGGCGCGGCGGAGGTGTCGGAGCACGTCGGGCGGGATCGAGCCGCGATGCCTGGCGTCGGCGATGGCCCGGCGCCGCGCGGCCAGGCACGGCTCGCGCCAGAACCCTGCCATGCGCTTCGGCCCGAGCCAGCCGGGGTCGGCGTCGAACTGGTGCACCCGCGCCTCGTGCCGCGACACCAGCACCGTCGGACCCCGCTGCGCCAGCGTCGTCGCCGCCTGCGCCGCCGAAATCCCGCCGCCGACCACGGCCACCCGCTCGCCCTCGGCCACCGAGGCGCGGTCGAAGCCCGCCTCGAGGAGGTGGTTCACCCGTCCGCCGGCCTCCTGGAGCGCGCGCGCCCAGCCGGGCCAGCACAGCCGCTCGGTGTTGCCGACGGCCAGCAGCACCCGCCGGGCGTCGAGCGCGCCCGCCTCGGTGTCGACGCGCCAGCCACTCGGCGTACGGTGAAGCCCCCTCGCGCGGCCCTGGACGCGAAGCGCGTCGAGGTCGTTCTCGGCCACCACGTGCCGCGTGTGCGCCTGGAAGAGCGCGTACGACGGCCTCTGGAACGGGGCCGCAAACCGAGCGACGGACGCCGCCTCGGGGGTTCGTGCGAAGCGCTTCAACCCGTACGGGTCGAGGTCGAGGTGGTGGACGAGGGAGGACCGCATGAAGGCCATCCCGGTGTTGGCCGTCTGGCGAGACCAGAGGGCGAGGGGCTCGGGGTGCGGGTCGAGCACGCGGACGCGGTCGCGGTGCCAGCCGAGGCGGGCGGTGAGCGCGAGCGAGAGGTGGGTGCCGTGGACGCCGCCCCCGACCACGAGCCAGTCGAGCACGACCGGAGGGGGCAGGGGTGGAGGAACCGCCTCGGGGCGTGCGCAGGTTGCGTGCGCGCACCGAGGCGAGACGTCGCGTGCATCGGCCGCGCCCGCTCAGGCTCTCGCCGAGAACGGTCTGGGGCACGGCCGGTCGCACGTCATCCGCCGCGCTCCGTACCGCGATGCGCAGAACGCACCGGCGGCGGTCACCCGAGCCACCTGTGGCGTGCCGGGTGGGGACGCGGCGGGCTAGACCGCCGGTGGGCCCCGCTCCTCCGGCGTGGCGATGTCGCTTCGGGCGGCCGGGGCCTCCGGCGGCGAGGCGTCGCGCTCGACCCCAACCACGGCCGCGTAGAACGGGAGCGCCGGTGCCTCCGCCCCGTGGACCTTCTGGAGGTTCGCGCATTCGGGGCACGCGCCGGCATGTGCGTCGGCCTCGGGTTCGCTCGCGTGAGGCGTCGCATCGGCCACCTCGTGGAGCGCCTCGTGCTCGTCGTGGCAGTGCCCGGCCCAGTGCACAGCCGGAGCGACAACGGTCCCCAGAAGGGTAACCGCCAGCAGGACCGATGCGGACAGGGGACGCGACATACCCACGGGCGCTGAGGATACAACCTGCCCCTGGGGACACCCTCATCGTGAAGCGATGAATTCAGCCGTCTGCCACGAGCGGCGTCGGAGGCGCCTGTCGCAGCCCCCACGCCTCGGGGCCACCGCCTCGGGGCCACCGCCTCGGGGCCACCGCCTCGGGGCCACCGCCTCGGGGCCACCGCCTCGGGGCCAGAGGATGACCGTTTCGCAACGGGGATCCCGATCGCGTGCCCTATTGTCCGGAGACCCCACCATCCCCTCTCCCATGCGTCCTCTGCTCCTCTCTCTCGCCGCCCTCCTCCTCGTCGCCGGCTGCGACACGCAGGCCCCGGCCATGGGCCCCGAGGCGGCCCTCACCTCCGACCCCGCCTACAACGCCCTCCTCGCCGACGTCGGCGGCCTCGACGGCATGGCGCGCCTCCTCGACGCCGGCACCGAGGCGGACCTCCGCGCGGCCCTCGCCCGCCACGACATCGCCTTCGAGCGGATCGACGTCACCGATGCCGTCTTCGACGACGAGGCGAACGAGGAGGCACGCCTCGCGGGCGACACGATCGTCGACTGCCCGCAGTACTTCCGCACGGCCGACCGCCAGAAATGGATCCAGCTCGTCGGCGCCGGCGGCTCGGAGAGCCATTACATCGACGGCAGCGGCCGGCCGCTGGCGGCCTACAAGCGGCTCCCGCCCGTCGTGACGGCTCCGCGGTCGTCGTACTGCCAGACGCAGATCGGCAACTGGGCCTCGCCAGCGTCCTCGTACGACGGCGGGCACCTCATCGGGAGCCAGCTCGGCGGCTGGGGCCGGCGCGCGAACATCGTCCCGCAGCACCTCAACTTCAACCGCGGCAACTGGGCGCGGATCGAGAACCAGCTCGCCGACTGCGACCGCCTCGGGAGCGGAGTCGTGGCCTACTACGTGACCGTCAGCTACGCCAACGGCTCCACGCTCACGCCGTACCGGTTCACGTCGAACGTGAGCATCTCCGGCTCGGCGTGGGAGAACGCCTACTTCTCGAACACGACCAAGGGCGGCTCGAACGGCGACGCCGAGCGGGCCGGCATGGTGTCGTGGCTCCAGAGCCGCGGCTGCGTGTAGAGTCGTGCCTATTCGGTGCGAAGCCGCCTTCCCGTCCCGGTGCGACCTCCTGCGCCCTCTTCCCACTCGACGGAATGGGGGGAGAGGGAGGAATGGGGGATGTCCCACGGGGCGTTCCGCTAACGACAACGCGCCCGCCTCGGGGCGTCCCGCCCGCCTCGGGGTTTGCTGCGGCGGCTCGCACCGAGGCGGCCCTCCGTGGTCCGTCGTCTGTGGTCCGTCGTCCTCACCCCCGAGGCGGTCTAGATCGTCGCGCCGATCACGGCGAACCCGACGATCGTGATCGTGCCCGCGATGACCGCGTACGGGATCTGCGTGCGCACGTGCGAGATGTGGTCGGTCGCCGCGGCCAGCGACGACACGATGGTCGTGTCGGAGATCGGCGACGTGTGGTCGCCGAAGATGCCGCCGGCCAGCGAGGCGGCCAGGAAGGGCGCCAGCGGCAGGCCCAGCGCGGCGGCGGCCGGGACGGCGATCGGGATCATGATCGCGAACGTGCCCCAGCTCGTGCCGGTCGAGAACGCGACGAACGCACCCGTCAGGAACACGAGCGGCAGCAGCAGCGCCGGTCCCACGCCCGCCTCGGCGACGCCGGACGCGACGTAGACGCCCGCGCCCAGCTCGCGCGTGACGCCGCCGAGCGCGAGCGCGAGCAGCAGCACGAACGCCATGCCCAGCATTCCACCCGCGCCCTTGAGACCGGTCGACGTGAGCTGCTCGACCGTCATCCCCTTCTGGACCAGCAGCAGCGCCCACGCCACGAGGAGGCCCGTGAGGACCGCCCACAGCACGCTCGTCGAGCCCGAGCCGGCCAGCAGGTCGCCCTCGCCGGTGATCCAGAGGCCCAGCGGCATCGCCAGCACCATCGCCCCGAGGGGCAGCAGCATGTTGGCCACGCGCGGCGGAATGGCGCCGATGGGCTCCGGCACGAGCGCCGACTCGTCGACGTCCGGCGCCGCGCCGTGGGCGTGGCGCTCGCCGTGCATCGCGCGCGCCTCGGCCGTCTTCATCGGCCCGAACGCCCAGCCGGTCGCGGCCACGACCCCGGCCAGCACAACCGCCGAGAGGGCGTACAGGTTGTACGGGATCGACTGTACGAAGAGCCGCAGCGGCTCGTCCACGCCCTGCTCCCCGAGGAGGCCCAGCACGTACGCGCCCCACGCATTCAGCGGGATGAGGATGCAGACCGCTGCGCTGGTCGAGTCGATGAGGTAGGCCAGCATCTCGCGGCTCCGGTTCTGGCGGTCGAACAGCGGGCGGCTCACGGCGCCGGCCACGAGGACGGTGATGTTGGACTCGATGAAGATGACCACGCCCGTCAGGAACGCCAGCAGGCGCGCGCCCCGAGGCGACGACGCCCACCCGCGGCGCTCGAGCCACCCGATGAAGCCCTTCACGCCGCCGCCCGCCTCGACGGTCGCGATCAGTGCCCCGATCACGAGCGTGAACAGGAGCACGCGCGTGTTGCCGGCGTCGCCGAACACGCCGATGACGCCGTCGATGGCCGCGCCCAGCCCGAGCCCGCCGGTCAGCAGCGCGTAGCCCAGCCACACGCCGGCCCCGAGGGACAGGTATACCTGCCGCGTCCCGATGGCGAGGCCGATCGCGAGCAGCGGCGGGAGCAGGGACGTCCAGGACGGGTCGGGGGGCATCGGCGCGGCAGAAGACCGGCGGAGTCTACCACGGACCGCCTCGGGGCAGCGGCGCGCCCTCCCACTGCCCTTACGGGAGCGGGATCGTCGCGATCACCTGCGGCCGGTCGCCGTCGATGCGGACCCGCAGGCGGAGCGGGTCGGGGCCGACGAGCCCGGCGCGACGCGAGTGGTTCAGGAACCCATCGACGAACGAGATGAGCCGGAGGCCGGCCGTGATGCCGAGTCCGATCGCCCGCTGCCGACGCGCGCCGTCGAGGCGCTCCGTCGCCTCGTCGAGGGTCTCGCGGGCTTGCTGGGTCTGTGTCGCGTTGAAGACGAAGCGCGCATCTTCCACGTCCTGGGCGGCGGACTGAACGCGCAGGTGGCCCACGATCGCGGTGCCGAGCGCGCCGGTCTCGGCCACCAGGAGGGGGGCTCCGACGAGCGGCCTGCCGTCGGCGACCTGGACCGAGCCCGACGGTGCGAACGCCGAGAGCGCGATCACGCGCGTCGACGGGATGTCGGTTCGGTACTCGGCCTGGACCGTCGAGTCGGGCTGTGCGAAGATGCTCCCGACCACGTCCTTCCAGCCGTCGCGCTCGATCCGGACGTTGTTCTCGCCCGCGCCGACGAGGACGACCGACTCCGCCACGCGCTCGCCGTTGACGAAGACCCGCGCGTCGTCGGGCACCGACACCATCTCGATGCGCCCGGTGAGCCGCTGGAGGGCGATGCGCACGCGCGTCGTGTCCCCGTCGACCACCTCGACCGCCTCGGTGGCATCGCGGTGCCCGATGTAGCGGACGCCGACCTCGTAGCGCCCGGCGTCCACGGTCGTCGCGACCCGCCCCTGGCCGATGCGCTCGCCGTCGAGGACGACGAAGGCGCCCAGCGGCTCGGGTTCGACGACGAGGACCCCCTGGGCGCCGAGAGGCCACGAGGCGAGCACGAGGACGGCGAGCGATGCGATGCGAAACGAGTTCATTTAAACAGGAGGTCGATAGGATGAAAAGGCAGCGGCCAGCGCACAGCGTGGGCGGGCGACGTCGACGGGGGACCGCCTCGGAGACTGTCTAGCCGCCGTCGCTCGGCGGGGACCAGATCTCCCAAATTCGCAGTTGGTCGTTGTACCGAACGATCGCGGACGCCCTGGGGCTCTGAACGCCATCGTCACCGAGTGCGGCGACGCCGAACGTCCACGACACGAGCAACGGGGCCAGGGAGAACGTATAGGTCGTATCGTCAGGGACTGTATCAGGGGCTGTAAGAGAGAACGTGTAGGTTGTCTTGTCAGGGGCCGTAACAGCGACCATCTGGCCATTTCGAAACAACCGGAACCCGCGCTCGAAGCTGCTCGGGTCGGACCACGCCAGCGTCGCCGAGGTGGGCGTGGACGCGGAGATCCAGATCGAGTCGACGGCTGCAATCCTCCGGGCGCCCGGGTGCTCCGGGTCGTACGGGTTCGAAGCCGCCGGGTACTCCGGGAAGTCGCACGCCCCGAGGGCGACGAGGAGACTGAGAAGAGCGTACCGTCGCATCTGCCGCGCTAAAAGGTGAGAGACGCCGTGAGGCCCTGGGCGGTCGGCCGGAGCGTCCACTCGGACCGCGCCTCGGGGCCGCGTACCCGGAGGCCGGGTCGCCCGCCGTGGCGGAGGACGCCGTCGACGAGGGACCCTGCGTACACCGCGACGGTCGCCGCCACGATGCCGGCGCGGAGGTAGCGCGTCGACCGGGTGCGGTCGTAGGTGTCGTCGACCTGCGCGAGCGCTTCGCGGACCTCCGCCTCCGACCGAGCAGCATCATACACCGCTGTGGCGGAGACGAGGTCTTCGTCCGCCTCGGTGATCGGCCCGGACATGGCGAACGCCCCGCCGATGCCCACGCCGACCCCGACGGCGAACGCCGCCCCGACGAGGGGCCGCCCCTGCCGAATCTGCGCGCTCCCCGGCAGGACGATGTTGCTCGCGAATCCGCGCACACGGAGGACGTCCGCGTATTCGACCGTCGTCACCGCGCCGGCATCGACCTCGAACCGGGCCGACATGCTCGGCAGGCCGGGCACCTGCACCTGAATCGTCGAGACGCCTGGCGGGAGGACCGCCTCTCCGTCGACGAGCTGCCACCCCGGCGTGTCGACAGTCGCCGCCTCGGGGAGGCCCACGACATGGACCCGGCCAGGGGTTGGCTGCAGGGCGAGCCGAACTGTCAGCGTGTCCCCCGAGGCGACGCGCACGACCTCCTCGACCGGCTCGTGCAGCGCCATCGTCGCCCGCACCCGGTGCTCCCCTGGGGTCACGTCCACCTCCACGCGCCCGATCCCCACGGCCTCACCGTCGACCGAGATCCTTGCCGCTGGAGGCTCCGAGACGATGTGGAGGACTGACTGGGCTTGCGCGTCCATCGTGCATGCGATTGCACACGCCGCGAGCCACCACTTGAACGACATGATCCGGATCTGGGGAGGACCGATGATACGGCAGCGGCACGAGGCGAACTGCGCCTCGGTCTCGGTCGTTGGATTTTGGCTCTCGCACCCCGCCTCAGGGATCTCTCGCACCCACCTCGGGGATGGCGGGCGTTGCTTTTTGCCCCGAGGCGGCGGCTCACCGGCAGCTCACCACCTTTTCCGGCCATGCGCGTCGCGCTCCTCGCCCTCCTGCTCTCCGCCTCGGCGGCCCTCGCCCAGCCGACCGTCTCGGTCTCGGGCGCCGTCGGCCTCCCGCAAGGGACGTTCGACGCCTCGCTGAACGGCGCGGCCGGCGGCCTCGCGGGCGCCTTCCTCTACCAGATCCCCCGCACGCCGGTCGCGTTCGGCGTCGAGGGCTCGGTCCTGATCTACGGCATCGAGCGGCGCGTCGAGCCGTTCTCGCTCACCATCCCCGACGTCGGCGTGGACGTGCGGACGTCGAACAACGTGGCCCAGGCGCTCGCCGTCCTCCGCCTCCAGGTGCCCGACGGTCCGATTCGGCCCTACGTCGACGGGGTCGCCGGCCTGGCCTACCTCTACACCGAGACGCGCGTCGAGGACGGCTTCGACGGCTTCCCGCTCGCCTCCTCGGTGACCTTCGACGACGCGGCCCCGGTGCTCGGCGCGGGCGTCGGGACGCAGGTGCGGCTCTACCGAGGGCGCAACGACCGCGGCCGCCTGTTCGAGGTCCTGCTCGACGGGCGCGTCCGCTACCTCGCCGGCGGCGAGGCGACGTACCTGGGCCGCGGCGACATCGAGCGCTACCGCGACGGCACGTTCGAGGTGTTCCCGCGCCGCTCGCGGACCGACCTCGTCACGCCCCAGGTGGGCGCCACGGTCCGGTTTTAGAGCCCCCTTCGGGTGGGTACAACCGGGTACGAGGTACGGCCCGAGGCGATCTCTGCGCCCGTGTACCGCGTACCATCCGGCATTTCGCTCTGAACGCGCCGCCTCGGTGGCCCCGAGGCGGGCGCGGTGCGTTGGGGGGTTCCGCCTGAGGGCAGGCGCCGAGGCGGACGCAAAAAAAGTGACGGCGCCGTGAGCCGCGATCCGGCGAGACCGCGTGAAGGGGGCAGAACGCTTTCCCTTGGCCCATGCTCCTGGCTTCTCGCTTCGCCGCGCTCCTCGGCACCGTCCTGCTCGTCTGGCTGCCGCGTTGCGTGCCCAGGGCATAAACCGCC
>JBCCQJ010000143.1:0-11002 GCA_039024395.1 Bacteroidota bacterium
CGTGCGGGTGCTGCGGGCGGGGTGCGGGGTGGAGACCCGAAGACGACACCCCAGTACGTGGCAGCGGCTGACGGCTCCGGAGGCATGTGCGCTAACCTGATGCGTATGGGGCGTATTGCCATACGCCCCCACGCGTCGTCTCTGAGGCAGCGGTCCGCTGGCGGCGGCCTCCCCGAGGCGGCTCAGCAGACGACATCGGCGACAAGCTGCCCCGACCCCGAGGCGGCGTGCGGCTCGGATGCCCGGAACGTTTCCCCGGCCGCATCTCCACACTTTCCACTTTCCACTTTCCACTTTCCGTGCTCTCGCCGCGCAGCGGCTCTCTCGTCGCGGAGCGACGCTCCCCGTGCTCTCGTCGCGAAGCGACGCTCTCCCCCTCACCGCAGGGCGACGCGCGGGTGGGGCTGCAGCGCGGGCGGACGCAGGCTCGGCGCGTCGATGGGCGTCTGGAGCGCACTCGCCCACTCCGGACGCGTGCGGAGGCGGACGACGAGCGCCCGCGCCTCGGCCTCGCGGCCCTGCGCCAGGCGGACGAGCCCGAGCAGGTACAGCGCCGGCGCGAACCGCGGGTCGTGGTCGAGCACGGCCTCGAGCGACGCCTCCGCCTCGTTGGGGCGCCCGAGCGCGACGAGCGCCTGCGCCCGCCCGAACGACGCCAGCGTCGCGTACGGCCCCGAGGCGGACATCTCGCCGAAGAGCTGCGCCGCCGAGTAGTGGCGGCCCTGGTCCATCAGGTGGTGCGCGAGCGAGTAGGCCGCCGGCGCGTAGCCCGCGCGCCGCGAGGCGTCGAGGGCGCCCGCCGCGAGGCGGTCCTCGCCCACCTCTTCCAGCACCGACCCGGCGAGGAACTGCAAGACCGGGTCACCAGGGGCCTGGCGAAGAGCGTCGAGGAGCGAGGCGACGTGGACGCGCCGGTCGGCCCCCTCGCGCTGGACCGGGAACGTGATGGCGCCGACCGCCTCGTGAGCGCGCGCCGCCGGCACCGAGGCCGCCGCGCGGCGGAGAGCGGAGCGGAGCGCGACCGGGCGCTCGGCGTCGCGGTAGCGACCGAGCGCCGGGACGGGGTTGGCCGCGAGGCAGATCGTCGCGTCGAGGAGGTCGGCCGCGCCGCCGGTCGAGCGGCCCGAGATCACGACGCCGAGCACGCGCCCCTGCCCGTCGAGCAGCGGCCCGCCGCTGTCGCCGGGGCGGACGGCGTTGGCGGCCACGCGGAGGCGCTGGCCGCCGAGCACGAGGTCGTCGTACCGGCGCGCCACCGTCTCGGCACGCTCGCGCCCCGGCCAGCCGGCCGTCATCGACACCGCCCCCGAGGCGGCCGGCGGGGCGACCACCAGCGGACGCAGACCGGCGTCGCGGGCCACCTCGGCGTCGAGGTGGAGCACGGCCACGTCGCGCGTCGGGTCGAGCGCCCACGCGCGCCGCACCCGCGCCGTGCGGCCGTCGGGGAGCGTCACGCGCACGCGGCTCGCGGCCACCACCACGTGATAGGCCGTCACCAGGGCGTCGTCGCCGACGAGGAACGCCGACCCGATGCGCTCGAATCGGATGCCGTCGAGCGTGCCCTCGGCCGTGATCGCCACCACCGACCGGCCAGCCTCGCGCACCGCCTCGGTGCGGACGTACGGCTGGATCGGGATCGGGCGCGTCTGGTACGTCCGCGCCTGTGAGCCGAGGGCCACGTCGAGGCGGACGGGCGGTATCTCCCGGGCCTCCAGATCGAGCACCCGCACCACGATGCGCCGCTGGTACTCGTCGACGCCGTCGGTGCGGCGGTGCATCAGCCGGCTCGTCCGGACGACGGCGAAGCCCGCCCCGAGGCGGTCGGCCACGTCGAGCGCCGCCATCGCGTTGGCCAGCGCCTCGCGCGCCGCCTCGGTGGCCGGCACCGCGAGGGCCTCGATGTTGATCTCGAGGAGCCCGCCCACCTCGACCGCCTGCCGGTCGACGGTGCCGAAGAGCTGGAGCCGGAGCGGGTCGTGGGCCGCCTCGGCGTGCGCCCCCGAGGCGGCGAGGGCGAGGACGGCGACGAGGGCCGGACGAAGAACGGAGGTAGGCATAGGTCCCGGGGCTGCGCTCGGGGGGGAGCGGCGGGGACCTCTGCAACTACCGGGCCGGCAGAACGGATTCGGCGACGAGCAGGCGGACCCAGCGAGCGAGTCGGTCGCGGACCTGGCGCCCGACCTCCAGCACGTCGGCGTGGTCGAGCGGCGCCGGGTCGAGGCCGGCCGCGGGGTTCGTAATGGTCGAGATGCCGAGGACGGGGAGGCCGAGGGCAGCCGCCTGGATGGCTTCAGGCACGGTGCTCATCCCGACCGCGTCGGCGCCGGCTCTCGCGAAGTAGCGGATTTCAGCGGGGGTTTCGTAGGACGGACCGGAGGTCCACACGTAGACCCCCTCACGGTACGAAATTTCGTTTGTTAACGCAATGTTACGAGCCTGCTCGCGCCACGCGTCATCATAGGGATTTGACAGATCCGGGAATCTCCCCTCCCCCTCGCCCACCGGCCCGGCCAGCGGATTCGCGAACGACAGGTTGAGGTGGTCCGAGATCAGCATCAGCGTCCCGGGCGGAAACGACGGATTGATGCCGCCCGCCGCGTTCGTCAGGATCAGGCCCCGCGCGCCCAGCGCGTGCGCGAGGCGGACCGGGAACGATACGTCGCGCGCCGCGTGGCCCTCGTAGAGGTGGACGCGGCCCTGGATCACGAGCGCGGGCCGGCCCGCGAGGTGCCCCACCACGAGGCGGCCGGCGTGGCCCTGCACCGTCGACGCCGGGTAGTGCGGCACGTCGGAGGTCGGGATCACGGTCGCGTCCTCGACCTCATCCGCCAGGGCGCCGAGGCCGGACCCCAGGACGAGGGCGACCTCGGGCGTGATGTCGGTGTGGGCGCGGACGGCGGCGACCGCTTCGGCGGTGCGGGCGGCGTCCTCGGAGGCGTCGAAGATCATCGGGTGCGGCGGGCGAGCCAGACCGCCCAGCCGACGAACGCGGCGGCGACGAGCTGGCGGAGGGGAACGAACGTGAGAGCGAGCAGAGGCGCCGAGAGACGCGCCTCGGGGCGGAGGGCGGCCGCGTACAGGGCGAGGCCGAGGGCGAGCACCAGCAGAGTACCCACGAGCGCCGCGAACGCGGCGAGCGCATGGCCCTCGACGCGGCGCGTGCTCCAGACGAGAACCGCCGCCGGGCCGGCGGCCCACCCGAGGCCACGCATCACCGTCGAGGCGGTCGCCGCGAGCATCCCCGGCCGCACCGCCTCGGCGACGAGCGGAAACAGCCCGCCGGCCGCGAAGACGAGCGCGGCCCCCGCGTAGGCCGCGCCGACCGCCCACCGGGCACCCTTCCCCACCTCGGTGCGCGTCTCCGAGGCGGGCTCCGGGACGGCCTCCGGCCCCGAGGCGGCGTCAGTCATCCCAGGTCTCCGCCTCCCCGTTCGCGAGATCGTCGACGGCCTCGCGGGCCGCGTCGAACCCGAACCCGCGGCGGACGAGGTAGTCCATCGTCTTCTTCTTCCGCTTGCGGAGGTCCGCCTCGGAGGCGAGGGCGCGCCACTTCTTCTGGGCCTGCCCGCGCGCCTCGGCGCCCAGGTCCTCGGCCTCCGACAGCTCGTCCAGCGCCGCGTCGATGGTCGCCCGGTCGACGCCCTTGCGCATCAGATCCTGGCGGAGGCGCGCCGGGCCGTAGCCGCGCCCGGCGAACCGGCCGCGCACGAACGCCCGCGCGTACGCCTCGTCGTCGATCAGTCCGAGGCGCTCGAGGTCGGCCACGGTGTCGTCGGCGATCGCCTCGGGGAAGCCCTTGTCGAGGAGTGCCTTGCGGACTTCGTGCGCTGTCCGCGCACGGTGCGAGAGCCCGGCCAGCGCCGACGACTTGGCCGCAAACGTCTCCTGGCGCGTGAGGAGGTCGCGCTGCTCGTCGGCCGTCAGGCGGACGCCCTTCCGCAGGCCCGCCTCGATGACGAGGTCGACGGCGAGCCCGAACGCGAAGGCATCGTCGATGAAGACGCTGGCCCGGTCGGGGTCCTTCTTCTGCTGGGCGACGCGCGTGACGGTCCCGTCGGCGAGGTCGAGGTCGGCGGGGTCGGGGCGCTCTTGCTTTCGGGACGGGAAGGCCATACGCGGTCAACGTCGGGCCGCGCGCTGCGATCCGGCCCCGAGGCGGGTGCCCGCGTGGTCCAGACCCTGTTTCTCGGATCCACCGCCTCGGGGTCGGCTCCGAGGCGGCGCATCGGACTCGGTCCCCCACCCCAGTCTCCTCCTGTCCAGCAGAGGCGTTGCACTTCGGTGGACGGAGCGTAGGGCGTATCGCGATACGCCCTTACGGCCGACGTCCCCCTCCGATTGACCGCAGGCCCTGAGGCGGCAGCACCCTCTCCCCTACCACCGGGCCGAGAGGCTCACGATGGGGAAGGCCGGCAGGCCGCGCGCGTCGGCGGCGAGCGGGAAGCCCGCCTCGGGGACGCCCGGCGCGATCGTGTCCGGCGCGAAGGGCCGGGCCGTCGCCTGCGCGAGCGCGCGCCATTCGATCCCGAACGCGCGGCGGACGGCCCCCACGGCCGCGCTCGTCCGCACCTCGACGCCCTCGCGGACGCCGTCCGGACGCGCCAGCCCGGACTCGACGTCGAGGCGGACCGAGCCCGTCAGCCAGCCGCCGCGGCGCTGCGCGAGCAGGCCGACGGTCACAGGGCGGTCGTAGCGCGACGCCCGCCAGCCGCTCTGCTCGGCTTCCACGCTGACCGCCTCGGGGCGGACCTCCGCCCGGGCCAGCGCCCCGCTCACGCCGAGCGTCCACGCGTCGAGGTCGTAGCGGCCGGCCACCTCGATGCCGGTCGCCCGGCCCTCGTGGGCCGGAAACCGCGCGAGCAGGTCCGGCACGCCGACGCCCGGGTCCACCTCGAAGCGCGGCGCCGGCTCCAGCAGGCCGCGTGACCAGCGGCCGTACACGTCGGCGCTGACGGCGGCGCGTCGCGTCGGCGCCCACTCGGCCCCAAGCCCCACCTGCCACGCGCTCGAGAGCGGCACGCGGCGGTCGGAGAGGAGCCACCGCGAGGCGGCGAGGTCGTAGCGCCCGCCCGCGAGCCCGCGCAGCCGGTGGACGGCCTGCGTCTGCCGGCTCACGCCGCCGCGCACCACGAGGCGGTCGTCGTCGGGCGTCCAGCGCGCGAACAGGCGCGGGCTGAGAACCGCCTCGGCGATCTGGCCCCGGCCCCAGACCACCTCGCCGCGAAGCCCGGGTTGGATCTGCCACGCGTCGGACGGCCTCCAGGTGTCCATCACGTAGAGCGCCGCCTCGCCGCCGCTCTGGCGGTCCGCCTCGGTGCGGTTGCCCGCGATCTCGCCGTCGAGGGACCGCGCGGCGACCTGCACGCCGCCTCGCACCTGGTGGCGGAGCGACTGGAAGTAGTCGATGTCCACCGAGGCGCCTGTCTCGACGAGCCCCTGGTCGACGCGGAACGGCAGAGGCGTCGCCGTCCGGTCTTCGAACGCCGCGTGGCCGGAGCGGTAGGCGAGGGCGGTCACGAACGTCCGTGAGCCGCTGAGGGCGCGGAGGCGGGCCGAGAGCGTGTGCGTCCGCCACCCGAAGTCGAGCTGGCCGCCGGGGAACGGGTCCGTCCCGGGCAGGTCGGCCTCGACATCGTCGGCGCCCAGCGTGCCCGAAACGTCGACGCGGGCGCTGCCCCCGAGGCGGGCGCTCAGCTTCAGCTCGGCGTCGGCGAAGGCGACGTCGGGGCGGAGGGCGTCGTCGAAGCGGTGGCCGCCGGTGGGGTCGAGCACCCAGGCGCCGCCCTCCGGACGCAGGCTCGGGGCGAGGAGCACGCCCAGCGTCGACCGCCGAAGCCCGAGGTGGACGCCCGCCCGGTCGCCGAGGGGCACGTCGGCCACGAGGCGGCCCGCGACGGCGCCGAGGGCGGCCGTGCGGACGGTGTCGCCGTCGAGGGCGTCGGTCGTCTCGACGTCGAGGACGGCCGCGAGGCCGCCGCCGAGCGGCGCCGGCAGCGAGCCGCGGTGGAAGCGGACGCGCGCCAGCGCCTCGGGCTGGAACGCCGAGAACAGCCCGAAGGCGTGCCACGGCTCGTAGAGCGGCACCCCGTCACGCACGTAGCGGGTCCGGTGCGGGTCGGCGCCTCGCACGACCAGCGCGCCCGAGGCGCCGCCGGTGCGGCTCAGGCCGGGCAGCCACGAGAGCGTCGCCGCGAGGTCGCCCTCGCCCAGCGCGTACGGGATGGCCGCCGCCTGGCGCGCGCCCAGGTCCGTCATGCCCGGCAGCGGCCCCGCCGCCTCGGGGCCGGCGACGACGTCGGCCGCCGTCGACTCGAGGGTCCGCTCCCGCAGGCGGATCGTCGGCGGCAGGCGCGCCGACTCGGGGAAGACGTCCAGCTCGAGCCGCACCGGCCGGTAGCCGACGTGCGACACGCGGACCACGTAGCGACCCGTCGGCAGGCGGGGGACGGCGAACGCGCCCGCCTCGGAGGCGACGTCGCCCAGCCCGAGGTCGACCAGCCACACGTGGGCGCCCCACAGCGGCTCGCCCGTCTCGGCGTCGACCACCCGGCCCTCGAGGGTGCCGGTGAACGCGTCAGGGTCGTCGACGAACGCGACGTTGAGGGGCTCCTGGATGAGGACGTACTGGCCCGCGCGGATGCGCTCGGCGCGGACGCCGGTCTCGCGCAGGATGTACTGGAGCGCCCGGTCGGGGTCGTCGGTCACCTGGTAGCGGCCGCTCACGCGGACGTCCTCGACGAGGCGGAGGGCGAAGACCAGCTCCAGGCCGGTCGCCTCGGCGAACTCGTAGAGGGCGTCGGCCAGGGGCACGTTGTCCCACGCCAGCTCGGCCTCGGACTGGGCCGCGACCGGCCGCACCGTTCCCCCGGCCACCAGCATGGCACAGACGAAAACGGCGAGGGAGCGTGGGCGCATACGGCAGGGAGAGCCCCCGGAACGGCTGAGCCCCCAGCGTCCGCATACGCCGGGGCCGCCTCGGGGTGCCTACCGCGCGGCGATCCGGAAGGCGTCGCCCTCGGCCACGAGGCGGGCGCCGAGGGCGCGCGCGAGCGCGTCGAGGGCCGCCTCGGCGTCGTCGCCGCTGGGCGCGACCGACAGCCGCTCGTGCGCGAGCGCGTCGTCGACGGCCACGGACACGCCGAACCGCTCCCCGAGGAGGGCCGCGATGCCTTCGGCCGTCTCGCCAGCGCCGGCGTCGACCGCCGCGAGCGTCGCGCCGAGGTCGGCCCGCACCGGCGCCTCGGGAGCGTCGAGCGCGAGGACGCGGGTCCGCTGGCCGGGCTCGAGCCGGACCGCCGCCTCGGGGTCGCCGTCCGAGGCGACTTCGACCGCGCCGGCCACGAGCACCACCTCGGTCTCGACGTCCGCCGCCTCGACGGCGAAGGTGGTTCCGAGAACGGCCACGCGGGCGTTCAGCGTCGTGACCGTGAACGGCGCCGCGGCGTCGTGTTCGATCCGGAACAGCGCCCCGCCCCCGAGGAGGCGGGCCTGGCGCGCGTCCTCCGCCCCCGCCTCGGGGACCATCAGCGTCGCGCCGGCGGCGAGGTCGGCCGTCGAGCCGTCGGGTAGCGTGACAACCGTGTCGCTCTGGGCCGTGATCGTCTCCCACCCCGCGTCGCGGTTGAACAGGTAGGTCGCGACGGCCGCGAAGGCGACGACGGCCAGCACCGAGGCGGCGCGCCACACCCAGCGCGTCGGGCGCTGGCTCGCCCGGAGGGCAGAACGGTCAGGCGCCGACCGCCTCGGGGCGGTGCGGGGCGCCACAGTCTCCTCCTCGATGGGCGTCGCCTCGATGGGCGCCACGTCGGCCGGCTCTGCCGTCTCCGAGGCGGCCTCGGCCCAGGCCTGCTCGAAGGCGTCGCGATCCGCCTGGATGCGGCGGACGGCGGCAGCGAGGCCCGGGTGGGTCGCGACGGCCGCCTCGATGTCGGGGCGGACAGCCTCGAGGCGGTCCTGCTCGTCGACGCTCAGCAGGTCGTCGTCGGCCAGGGCGTAGAGGACGAGGAGCGCCCGGTCGGGGAGCGCCTGCGCGAGGTCGACGCGGACGTCGGCGCGGAGCGAGCGCCAGCGGGCGAACGCCTCGGCCAGGGCCGGCTGCTCGGCGAGCGCCGCCGCGACGGCGGCCTGCTCGTCGGGCGGGAGGGCGTCGTAGAGGGCGAGGGAGTCCAGGTCGCGCATGGGTCAGAGCCCGAGGGCGGAGTGAGCGAGGGTGAGGATCAGGGCCGTCGCGGCGCCGGCGAGCACGCCGCGCAGCTTCTCGAAGGCCCGCTTGACCTGCATCTTGACGGCCGCCTCGGTGGTGTCGAGGGCGGCGGCGATCTCGGCGTAGGGGTAGCCCAGCTCGCGCATCTCGAGGATGGCGCGGGCGTGCTCGGAGAGCGTCGCGAGCGCCCGCTCGAGGTCGACGCGCAGCGCGACGTCCTCCGGCCCGACGCGCCCCGGCGTGGGCAGGTCGGGATCGAACAGGGCCTCGCGCGACGAGTAGCGGCCGCGGTAGAAGTCCTGGAGTTCGAAGAGCGCGGCTTTCATGGCGAAGGCCTTGAAGCGGGCGGGGTTCTGGAGGGCGTCGAGGCCGCGGTGGACGCGCAGGAGCGCGTTCTGCACGAGGTCGTCCGCCTCGGGGCCGGCGCCGATGCGGCTCCGGAAGAAGCCGCGCAGCGGGCCCGTGACGTCGGCGAGCAGGCGCTCGCGGACGGCCGCATCGCCCGCCTGGGCGCGGGCCACGAGGGCGGGGTCGAACGGGGTCATGGGCAGAGGGCCCCAGGGGGGACGGTCAGAGAGCCGCACTGGACGCCTCGCAGGTCACACCGGCCGCGCGCTCCGTGCGTGGAGAGTCTGTGAGAGCGCCCTTCGGGTCGCTCGGAGGAATGGAGGACGCGCGCTCCGCGCGCGGAGGAATGGAGGGACGACCGTTGGCCTGCGTGCCGAGCGAGGTGCGATCCTCATACCGACGTCCGATCTGCTCCAAGGTCCGGCCCCCGAGGCGGTGGGCGCAAGCAGTGCCGTCAGCCAGCTCTACGTGCGAGTACCGACGGACTCCAGGGCGCTAGGTCGCACTCGGCGTCTGGACGAGAACGCTTGCACTCACGGATACGATGTCTGTGTCTCCGAATGACGGCCCCGAACTCATCGCGTCCTTTCTCATCCACGAGCCACACTCGCCCATCCACCCGGACGACGTCATATCGCATCATCGAGATACAATCGCGGCCACCTCGGTGGTCGCGGCCACGGACGACCACTTGGACTCCCTCGCGCGTCCAGGCTCCGACGAATCGGTGAGAGATCGGTACCATCACGTCCGTGTAGCGTTTTTCCTCTGTCGAGCCATCGGGCCTCAGGACAAAGCCACTACTGGTGGGAGAAGGATGACCATACCGTCCATGGATGTCGGCAGTGGGGATGGCTCCCCCAACCTCTACCCCCTCAACTTCTTCGTATGCCGCCTGTACATCGTCGAGCCCAATCGGCGTACGCGGCAACTCGGGACCACATGCCTGGAGGTCTCCGAGAGTCTGCGTCACAACGCAGCCTGAGAACGAGAGGAACAGCGCGGCCAGCAGGGCTCCCCCCGCAAACGCCCTGTTCCTTCGGCAGACCACCCTACTCCCCCGAGGCGGTCGCGTCCTCTGTGCCGGCTGCGCGGGCGCCCCGGAACGCCGCGTCGTAGAGGTCCTCGGCCTCGCCGAGCAGCGGGCTCTGCGGGAAGAGCGTGATGAGCTGCTGGTAGATGTCGAGCGCCTCGGTGTAGCGCTCGGCCTGCCGCGCCGGAATGCTGTTGCCGGCGTAGGCGATCTGCGACCGGATCGCCCCGAGGAGGGCGTCGTCGGCGTAGGCGCTCGTGGGGTACTCGGCGAGCACGTCGCGGTAGGTGAGAACGGCCGCCTCCCAGATCTCGCGGCGCTCGTAGAGACGGCCCGCCTCGAACTTCTTGCGCGCCAGCTTCTCGTTCAGCTCCGCCGCGAGCGCGCTCGCCGCCTCGGTGTTGGGGCTCTCGGGGTACTGCTGGAGGTAGAGCGAGATGTAGCCCAGGGCCTGCCGCGTGTCGGTCTGGTCGAGCTCGTAGCGCGGGCTCAGCTCGGCGTAGGCCTGGATGCGCTCGAACGCCGCCTGCTCGATGCGCGGGTCGGCGCGGTAGAACTCGATGAAGCGCGTGAACTCGGTGCCGGCGAGGAGGTACTGGCGGTCGCAGGCGTAGGCGCGGGCCAGCGTGAGCTGCGCGTCGTCGGCGAGGGCGCTCGTGCGGCCGAAGTCGAGGGCCGTCCGGAGGTACTCGATGGCACGGCCGCACTTGCCGTTCTCGAACTCCGCGACGCCCTCGTCGTAGGCCTCCTGCGCGGAGCTGAAGGTCTGCAGCCCGCCCCCGCACCCGGCGAGGAGGACGGCGAGGGCGAAGAGACCGGAGCGGACGGGCATGGGGGAACGACGGGGCGAGCGTGCGGAGACCAACGGACCCTGTTTCGGCTTATTGCAAGCTCCAAGGTCGCCCTGGCCGAGCCGCCTCGATGGCGAGGAGGGCGCGAAGATGGCGATGGGCGAGGTGCTGCCGCCTCGAGGACGAAGTCCGGCTGAACCGGGGGCGACCGCCGGGTGCGGTGCGTCAGTGGATCCGTGGGCGGCGAACGGCGAGGTACCATCGCCTCGGGGATGGCGCACGGTTGGATCGGGGCACGAGTCGTAGGGGCGCACCGCGGTACGCCCTCCCGTCTCCGGATGCTCCGGCTCTCGCCACGACCCACCCCGAGGCGGTCGGCCGATCCACGCCGCCTCGGGGCGCGCGAACCGCCTCGGGGTCGGGGATCGATCCACACCGAGGCGGTCGGTTCGTCGCCCCCCTCCCGGCCTCCCCCCGCTGGGGGGAGGAGAACGCACATCACCGAGGCAGTCGGCCCCGAGGCGGTCGGCCCCGAGGCGGACGTCCAGGGACCGACAGCCGAGAGCAGAAAGCCGAGAGCAGAAAGCCTACAGCCCAAAGCCTACAGCCCACAGCCCACAGCCCACA
>JBCCQJ010000144.1:0-10995 GCA_039024395.1 Bacteroidota bacterium
CATCCCCGCGAACGCGGGGATCCATGCAACGGTGGCCAGAATTGGCGCCGTATGGATTCCCGCCTGCGCGGGAATGACTGAATTTTGGGGATTGGCGGCAGCACTTAACGGCCCTGCCCGCTGGGGGGAGGAGACTCTCAGATCCCGAGGCGGTCGATCCCGAGGCGGTGGCGTCTGAACCGAGCGCTCAGGCGGCGGTCTGTGGTCCGCGGTCCGTCGTCCCGCCTCCCCGAGGCGGCGGTCCGTCGTCTGCGGTCCCCCTTCCCGAGGCGGCGTCGCAAGAAGCGCAGGGCCGGGAAGCGAGGCCGGAGTACAGACGGGGCGCCGGCGGTCGATACCTTGCGGCCTCCCCCCGCTGACGATCTCGCGCCGTGTGTGGCATCGCCCTGTCCTTCGCCTACGCCGCCCGTGAGGCGGAGCCGGCGCGCGTGCAGCGCGCCTGCGACCGGATGGCGCCTCGGGGGCCGGACGGCGAGGGCCTGTGGCGGAGCGACGACGGGCAGGCCGTGCTCGGCCACCGCCGCCTCGCCATCATCGACCTCAGCGACGACGGCGCCCAGCCGATGGCCGACGCCGAGGGCGACCTCGCGATCGTCTTCAACGGCGAGATCTACAACCATGAGGCGATCCGAGCGGAGCTGGAGGCCGAGGGCCACCGGTTCCGGTCGGCCTCCGACACCGAGGTGATCCTCCGGCTCTACCGCGCACGCGGGGCGGCGGGCGTCGAGCGCCTGCGGGGCATGTTCGCCTTCGCCCTCTGGGACGCGGCCCGCGGCGGGATGCTGCTCGCCCGCGACCCGTACGGCATCAAGCCGCTCTACGTCGCCGACGACGGGCAGACGCTCTCGGCCGCCTCGCAGGTCAAGGCGCTTCTGGCGATGGGCGGCGTCGACACGGCCCCCGACCCGGCCGGGCACGCCGGCTTCTTCCTCTGGGGCTCCGTGCCCGAGCCGCACACGCTCTACCGGGGCATCCGCGCCTTCCCGCCCGGCCACACGCAGTGGATCAACCGCGACGGGCCGCAGGCCCCGAGGCGGTTCGGCGGCGTGGCCCAGACCCTCCGCGCCGCCGAGGCAAGCCCCGCCTCGGGGGTGGACGCTGGCGAGGTCGACCGGCTCGTCCGCGAGGCGCTGCTCGACACGGTCCGCCACCACCTCGTGGCCGACGTCGACGTGGGCGTGTTCCTCTCGGCCGGCCGCGACTCGACGACGCTGGCGGCGCTCGCCGCCGAGGCGGGCGGCGCGCTGCGGACGGTGACGCTCGGGTTCGAGGCGTACCGCGGCTCGGCCGACGACGAGGTGCCCCTCGCCGAGGCGGTTGCGGCCCACTACGGCGCGCAGCACGAGACGGTGTGGGTCGGCCGCACGGAGTTCGAGTCGCTCGTCGACGGCTTCCTCGACGCGATGGACCAGCCGTCGATGGACGGCCTCAACACGTACCTCGTCAGCCGAGCGGCCGTTGCCTCGGGACTGAAGGTGGCGCTCTCGGGGCTCGGCGGCGACGAGCTGTTCGGCGGCTACCCGAGCTTCGAGGAGCTGCCCCGCCTCGTGGGCACGGTCGGCGCGGTGCCGGGCGCGGCGGCGATCGGGCGCGGCCTCCGCGCGGTCAGCGCGCCGCTCCTGCGCCGGGTGACGTCGCCCAAGGCGGCCGGCCTCGTCGAGTACGGGGGCACCTACGCTGGCGCCTACCTGCTGCGCCGCGGCCTGTTCATGCCGTGGGAGCTGCCCGACGTGCTCGGCCCCGACCTCGCGCGCGCCGGCCTGGAGGCCCTCGGCCCGCTCGGCCGCCTCGGGGAGGTGACCGACGGGCTGGCCGAGGGCCACCTGAAGGTGATCGCGCTCGAGTCGACCCACTACATGCGCAACCAGCTCCTCCGCGACTCGGACTGGGCGAGCATGGCGCACTCGCTCGAGCTGCGCGTCCCGCTCGTCGACGCGGCGCTGCTGGCGCGCCTCGCACCGCTCGCGGCGGCCCACCCCGCGGCGGTCTCGAAGGCGTCGCTGGCGCGCGCAGCGCGGCCCGTCCTGCCGCCGTCGATCACCGACCGCCCCAAGACGGGCTTCACGACGCCCGTCCGCCGGTGGCTCGTCGAGATGGGCGTCGTCGACCCCGCCGACCGGGGCCTGCGCGGGTGGGCGCGGGCCGTCTACGCCCGCCAGACCGGGACCCGCCAGGCCGGCGCCGAGGTGGCCGTCGCATGAGGCTCCTCGCGCTCGTCACCGACGCCTACGGCGGGCACGGGGGGATCGCGAAGGTCAACCGCGACCTCTTCGACGCCCTCCTCGCCGACGACGCCTTCGACGCCGTCGAGGTGCTGCCGCGGGTCGTCCCCGAGGCGGATCTCGACGTCCCGCCGGGCGTCGTCCACCGCCCCGAGGCGGGCGGCGGGCTGGGCGCGTTCGGGCGGACGCTCCTCGACGCGACGGCCGCTGGCGGCTACGACGGCGTCTTCTGCGGGCACCTCCACCTGGCGCCGTTCGCGGCCGTGGCCGCCGCGCGGGCCGGCGTGCCGTGGCTGCTCCTGATCCACGGCACCGAGGCGTGGGGGCCGCCGCACTGGCCGCCGACGCAGGGCCGCCTCGGGACGGCCGCGATGACGTGGGCGGCCAAGCGCGCGCCGGCGTTCGTGGCCGTGAGCGACCTCACGCGGCGGCGCTTCGCCGCGCGCATCGGCGTCCCGGTCGAGCGTGGGACGGTGGTGCCCAACAGTGTCGACCTGGGGGCGTTCGGCCCCGGCCCCAAGCGGCCGGACCTCCTGGAGCGCTACGGCCTGGAGGGCAGCACGGTCCTGATGACGCTCGCTCGCCTCTCGGCCGCCGAGCAGTACAAGGGCGTCGACGAGGTGATGGAGGCGATGCCGGCGCTCTTGGAGGACCTGCCCGATCTCGCGTACCTCATCTGCGGCAGCGGCGACGACCGCGACCGCCTCGAGGCCAAGGCGGCGTCGCTTGGCCTCGGAGACCGCGTCGTGTTCGCCGGCTACGTCCCCGAGGCGGAGAAGGCCGACCACTTCCGCCTCGGGGATGCCTTCGCGATGCCCGGCCGCGGCGAGGGCTTCGGGATCGTCTACCTCGAGGCGCTCGCGTGCGGCGTGCCGGTCGTGGCCTCGTCGGCGGACGCGAGCCACGAGGCGGTCCGCGACGGCCGCCTCGGGGAGGTCGTCGACCCGGGCGATCAGGCGTCGGTGCGGGAAGGGATCCGGAACGCGCTGGCCCGGCCAAAGGGCGTGCCCGAGGGGCTGGAGTACTTCTCGCAGGAGCGGTTCGCCGAACGCTGGCGGACGGTGGCCCGAGAAGTCTTTGTAAGGTGACCCGGTCTGCTGCCCGCATGGCCTATCGTTCCGACGGCCGGATCTGTCCTCCGCGATGCCTCCCCTTTTTCAGAAGCTCTCGTACCTGTTCTCGCGCCACGAGAAGCGGAACGCGCTCGTCCTGTTCGGGATGATGATCGTCGGGGCGCTCCTCGAGGTGGTCGGGGTGGGGGCGATCCCGGCGTTCATCGGGGTGCTGGCGATTCCGGAGCAGCTCCTCGAAAACGAGCGGGTCCGGATGGTGTACGACGCGCTCGGGCTGGAGTCGCCCGAGCAGATGGCGTTCTGGGCAGCCGGTGCGCTGATCGCCGTGTTTGTGTTCAAGAACGCCTACCTCGCGTTCATGGCCTACGTCCAGGCGCGCTACACGTCGAACCGGCAGGTGGCGATCTCGAACCGCCTCTTCCGGGCCTACCTCCACTCGCCCTACACCTTCCACCTGCAGCGCAACACGGCCGAGCTGCTGCGGAACACGAACTCCGAGGCGGGCAGCATCACACGGGCGGTGCTGATGCCGATCCTGAACCTCATGATGGAGACGATCGTGCTCGTCTTCATCTTCGCTCTGCTGTTCGTCGTCGAGCCGGTCGTGACCATCGCCGCGTTCGGTGTTCTGGGGTCGATCGTGTACGCCTTCTGGAAGGGCACGCGGCGCAAGATCGACGACTACGCACGGATCGAGCAGGACCGCCGCCGCGTCTCGGTGCAGTCGGTCAACCAGGGGCTTGGCGGGTTCAAGGACGCCCGCATCCTCGGGCGCGAGGGGTTCTTCCTCGACACCTACGCCGAGAGCAACTGGATGAAGGCCGAGGCCGCCCGCTTCAAGGCCGTGGTCGGCGCGCTCCCGCGGCTGTTCCTCGAGATCACGGCCATCGTGGGCATCCTGGGCGTCACCCTTTTCCTGATGGCGCAGGGCCGCCCGATGGAGACCGTCGTGCCGACGCTGGCCCTCCTCGGGGTGGCCATCGTGCGACTGATGCCGTCGTTCCAGAAGGTGGCCGCCAACATCAGCGCGCGGAAGTGGGGCGAGCGGTCGCTGAACGTGGTCTACGACGACCTCCGCGAGCTGGAGGACCTCGATCGGGCGCGCCGTGCCCGCCTCGGGGCCGAGGACGCCTCGCCGCTCCTGTTCGAGCGCGAGATCCGCCTCGAGGGCCTCTCGTACAGCTACCCTGGCCAGGCCGGCCAGGCCCTCGACGACGTCTCTCTCACGATCCCGAAGGGCGCCTCTGTCGGGTTCATCGGCCCGTCGGGCGCGGGCAAGACGACCGTCGTCGACGTCATCCTGGGCCTCCTCACCCCCGACGCGGGGCAGGTGCTCGTCGACGACACCGACGTGCAGACGCGCCTCGCCACGTGGCAGCGCAAGATCGGCTACATCCCCCAGTCGATCTACCTCACCGACAACACCGTCCGGCGCAACGTGGCCTTCGGGCGCGAGGACGACGAGATCTCCGACGACGACGTCTGGAGGGCCCTCGACGCGGCGCAGCTCCGCGAGACGGTCGAGGCCCTTCCCGACGGCCTCGACACGGTCATCGGCGAGCGCGGCGCGCGGCTCTCGGGCGGCCAGCGGCAGCGGGTCGGGATCGCGCGGGCGCTCTACCACCGCCCCGAGGTGCTCATCATGGACGAGGCCACCTCGGCGCTCGACAACGAGACCGAGCGGCAGTTCGTCGACGCCCTCGAGCGCCTCCAGGGCGACCACACGATGCTGGTCATCGCGCACCGCCTGAGCACGGTCCGCGGCTGCGACACGCTGTTCATGCTCGACCAGGGCCGCCTCGTGGCCGAGGGCAGCTACGACGAGCTGCTGGCGACGAGCGACGCCTTCCGCCAGATGGCCGGCGTCGACGAGGGCGCTGCCGTCGCCGGATAAACGCACCTGAGCGCCGGTGCCCCGGCGTCTCCCACGACATCGCTCTCGCCGCTCTCCCTGGATCTGCGTGACGCTCCTCCCCTCCCGTCTCTCCGCGCTGCGTCGCGAGGCGTCCCGCATGCTCGGCGACCCGGACCGAAAGCCGGTGGGTCAGATCCTTCGCGAGATGGCGCACTGGAGGCGGACGCGGCCGTCGCCGCTGCGCGAGTACGTGGCCCTCGCCCTCTACCGGCAGTCGGCCGGCGACCCGCGGCACTACCTCGGCAACGACGAGTGGCGGACGCTCGTCCGCTCGTGGCGGACCGACGAGGCCGCGCGCGCCTTCCGCGACAAGGGAGCGTTCCACCGGACGGTCTCGGAGATCGAGGGCGTCCGCCAGCCGCGCCGCCTCGGGGGCATCGAGGCGGGCGCGTACCTCCATCCCGATGGGCGGACGACCGCGCTGGAGGCGTCGACGGATCTCGCCGGCGTCCTGCGGAAGGTCGTGGCGGAGAACGAGACGCCCCTCTTTCTGAAGCCTGCCGAGGGGCGCGAGGGGAAGGGCGCGTTCCGCCTCGGGGCCGGCGACCTGGCCGACGGCGTCCTCCCCGAGGCGGTCTGGGAGGGCGTTCGGGGGGACGCGTACATGGTCGAGGCGGTCGTCCGGCAGCACGCCGCGCTCGACGCCCTCTACCCCGAGAGCCTCAACACGGCCCGGTTCGTGACCTGCCGAAGCGACGGGGCGCCTCCTCAGATCGTGGGGGTGTTCCTGCGCGTGGGGTCGGGAGGGCGCCCGGTCGACAACGTGGGGGGGCTGTTCGCGCCGCTCGATCTCGCCTCGGGGCGGCTCGTCGGCCCTCTGCGCCAGACCGTCGCCGACGGAGGAGAGGCCTTCGATCGTCACCCGGACACGGGGGTCGCCGTCCAGGACCTCGTCGTGCCCGACGTCTCCGAGGCGGTCGAGACGGTGCGGCGCGTGGCGTCGGCGTTTGCGTACCCGGTCGTCGGGTGGGACATCGGGTTCTCCGAGGCGGGGCCGGTCCTCATCGAGGGCAACGACTGGCCGGGGACCACGAAGCTCCAGGCCGCGACCGGGGGCCTGCTCGCCAACCCGGCCTTCGCCGCGTTCCTGCGCCGCCGTTCGATCTGGCCCGAGGTGCAGGCGTGGTCGGGGGGCGAGGGGCATCGCGCCGCCCCACCGCTGGCCTCTCTTTCATCGGCGGCATGAACCCGATCGACTTCCTGAGGCGCGTCAACGCCGCCCGCCGGCGGAGCCTGTGGTACCGCGAGGACGTGGGCCTGCCGTTGACGTCCTTCGAGGCCTACTCGGAAGCGCTTTCTACGGCGGCGGCCCCGAGGCGGCGGGTCCTGTTCTACCCCGAGCTGCCGTCGCGGTGGAGCATTGCCTCCAAGATCTGCACGGCGCTCCGGTACGAGGTCTCGAACGACCCCGCCCGGCCCGCCGACGTGGCCGTGTGGTACGAGAACACCACCTACCCCACCTCCGACCGGTCGGTGTTGCCGCCGGGCCTTGGGGTCGTCAATGCCGGGTGCTGCGACATCAGCAAGCGCCGCGTCGGCATCGCTTTCGAGGCGGCGTTCGGCTACCCGCTCACCATCGACCCGACGACGTACGACGGCCCGATGGTCGAGAAGTCGGACGAGAATTACGCCCACGACGGCGTCGTGCTCGCCGGCCCGATCGCAGCCCCGCGGCCGGACCGGGTCTACCAGGTCTGTGTGGACGCCCGCGAGGGCGACGACGTGTTCATCGACTACCGGACCCACGTGAGCGGAGGCCACATCCCGGTCGTCTTCCGCAAGCCGCGCCCGTCGGGCGAGCGCCGCTTCGCCGACGTCCTCGACTGCGAGATGCGCGATCCGGCGGACGTGTTCGATGCCGAGGAGCGCCGACGTATCCTTGCGCTCTGCGACCACATGGGCGTCGAGTTCGCCGAACTGGACATCCTCCGCGACCGGGAGACGGGGCGCATCTACGTCGTCGACGTCAACGTGACGCCGGCCGGGCCGCGCCACGAGATGAGTTCGGCCGACCGCATCGGGGCGGTGCGCCGCATGGCCGACGCCTTCGACGCCCTCGTTACGTCGAAGCTGTGAACGCGCCTCGGGGCCGCGGAGGCTCAGCGTCATCAGGCGTCGAGGTTGCGTTCCGCTTGGCACGCGTTCCGTTGATACGGGCGCCGTGGCCCGCGTTTTGCCCCCTCCGCACCCGATGAAAGTCCTCCTCTACTCCTCGACCTCCCGGACGCGCGAAGGCGGCGTGCAGGGCGTGTACGCGTCGCTCGCCGACGGGCTGCGCCGGCGGGGGCACGAGGTCGTCGAGGGCTGGTCGGCCCCGACCTCGCCCCCGAACCCTCGAGACTGGACGGCGCCGCTCTACGTCCCGAAGACGTGGCGAGGGATGTCTCGGCTGCGATCGCTCGCCGCCTCGGGGCGGAGTGCCCTCCACCTCTGGCAGAGCCTCCGGCGGCTGCGGCCCGACGTGGTCCACGTCCACTTCGTCCGCTCCGAGGCGGCGTACTTCCTTGCGCTTCGGGCGCTCGTCGGGCATCGCGTCGTGCTGACGTTCCACGGCAGCGACCTCTACCGCCCGGACCCTGTGAGCCAGCGCGTGCTGGCCCGTCTCGCCCGGCATGCCGATGCTGTGACGGCCGTCAGCGCCCCTCTGCAGGCACATCTCCAAGCGTGGATGCCCGGCCGAGAGGGCGTCACGTTCATTCCAAACGGGGTCGACCTCGACTTTTGGGCCGCCGCGCAGCCGTGCCCAGCCGCCCCGGCGACGGTTGTTGCGGTGGGGCGGCTGGAGCCCGTCAAGGGGTTCGACGTGCTCATCGAGGCGGTGCGGCGTCTCCGCGTGGCCCGCGACGTGCGCTTGCACCTGATCGGCGACGGGCGGCAGCGGGGGGCGCTCGAACGCCAGGCCGCCGAGGCGGGTCTCGCCGACGCCGTCACGTTCGCGGGCCACCTCGACCCGGAAGGCGTGCGGGACGCCTTCCGTGCGGCGTCCGTGTTCGCGCTGCCGTCGCGGAGCGAGGGGCTGCCGCTGGCGCTCATCGAGGCGCAGGCCGCGGGCCTCCCCGTCGTGGCGACGCGCGTCGGCGGCGTCCCCGACCAGGTGCCCCACCCGGCGGGCATTCTGGTGGAGCCCGACGACCCGGCCGCCCTCGCCGAGGCCCTCGGGACCACTCTCGCCAACCCCCAGCGTGCAGCGCGCGCCGGCCGCGCAGGACGTGAGGTCGCCCGCACCCGGTCGGCCGACGCGATGGTGGAGGCGTACGAGCGACTCTACGAGCACATCCTGGCCGACCGGCGTCTTGCGGAACCTGCGCTCGTCACCGCGTAAGTCGTGCTAAGCCATCCGCTTCTGCCCCGAGGCCTCGCGCCCCGCCCCTCCGACGCATGACCCCCGTGTCTCCCTGGATCCGCCTCGGCGGGCGCATCGCCCGGCGTGTGGTGCCGAAGCCGTACGTGATCGTCCACGGCTACTACGGCAAGGGCAACGTCGGCGACGAGGCCATCCTGGCGGCGACGCTCCAGACCGTGCGCGAGCGCACGTCGGGGACGCCCCTGGTGTTCGCCTGGGATGCGGCCCGCGTGCGCGCCGACTTCGGCGTCGAAAGCCTGGACCCGCGTCGGTCTCCGCGGGCGGCGTACCGGGCCATCGTGCAGGCCCGGGCCTTCCTGCTGGGTGGCGGCGGCCTCATCAAGGACTACGGCGCCGGCTCGCAGAGCCTGTTTCGCTGGATGCAGTGGATCGACCTGGCGCGCCGCCTCGGGGCCGGCACGATGACGTGGTCGGTGGGGGTCGACGAGGTCGTGCACGCCGCCTCGGAGGCGCGGATCCGGGAGGTGCTGGGCGCGGTCGACGTCGTCACGGTCCGCGACGAGCTGTCGGCCGATCGGCTCCGTGCCCTGGGCCTCACGCGCGAGATCGCGGTCACGGCCGACCCCGTGGTCCCGCTGGCGACGTCGTGGCGCAGCCGCCGCGAGACGGCGGATCGGCTGCGCGTGGTGGTGGCCCCGCGCGCCCTCTACACCGCCGCGTCCGAGGTCACCCACCCCGCGCGGTTCGAGGCGCTCCTCGGGGCCTTCGCCGAGGTCCTCGATCACCTCCAAGAGGCCCACGACGCGCGCGTCACGTGCATCGCGCTCCGCACGCGCCCCGGCGACGACGATCGCGAGGTCTGCCGCGAGATCGCCGCGCGAATGCAGGGCGGGAGCCGCGTCGAGATCGTCGACGACGAGGACCCGACGACCCATGACATCCTCGGCCGGCTGTGCCACGCCGATCTCCAGATCGGAATGCGACTTCACGCAACGGTGATGGCTGTAGGTCTGGGTGTGCCGAGCCTGGCCGTCGCCTACATGCCCAAGGTGCGCGGGTTCATGGCGTCGCTGGGCCAGCAGGCGTTCTGCGCCGCCCCCGAGGCGGCGACCGGCGCCTGGATGATCGACCGCGCCGAGGCGGCCCTTGCCGAACGGGACCGCCTCGGGGCCGCACTCCAGCGGCACACCGACCGCATGGCCGCGGCCTATGCCGAGAACGGTACGTTTCTCGACCGTCTCGTCGAGGCCGCCTGACCCCCCGTCATCGTGTCTGCTCCCACCGTCTCCGTCGTCATCCCGTGCTACAACGCCGAGGCGTTCGTCGCCGAGGCGGTGGCGTCGGCCGTGGCGCAGACCGTTCCGCCGGTCGAGGTCGTCTGCGTCGACGACGGCTCGACGGACGACACGCTGGGCGCCCTCCGCCGCCTCGAGGCGGAGCACCCGACGGTCCGTGTGCGGACGGGGCCCAACGGCGGCCCGTCGGCGGCTCGGAACCGCGGCCTCGCCGAGGCGCAGGGCGACTACATCCAGTTCCTCGATGCCGACGACCTGCTGGCGCCGACCAAGCTGGAGCATCAGGCCTCACTCGTCGAGGCTGCGGAAGGGCGACCGGACCTGGTTGCGGCAGCCTACCTCCGCACGTGGGCCGATGGCCGCGAGCAACGGGTCGAGGTCGGCGAAGACCCGTGGACGGCGCTCGTCGAGGCGCGCCTCGGGATTACGTCGTCGAACCTGTGGCGCCGAGAGTCGGTGATCGACACAGGAGGCTGGCGTGAGGGCATGGACATCAGCGAAGACCCCGAGCTGATGTTTCGGCTCCTCCGGTCGGGAGCCTCCGTCCTCCGCGACCACCTCCCTCTGACGACGCTCCGCCGGCGCCCCGACTCGCTGTGGCACAGGGACCACGCGAGGAGCTGGCGGAGCTGGCTGGCGATCCGGCTCGACATCGTCCGCCATCTCAAATCAGCCGGCCTCCTGACGCGCAACCGGCACGCGGCGATCGTCAGCAAGATCCTCGAGGTGATCGAGCGGGTCTACGATCACGACACGGACCTCGCCTCGGAGATGTACCGTCGGGCAAAGGCCGAGCTGCCCTCCGGATTCCACAAGGCCGGACGCGTGCGCGCTGCGCTCTACCGCACCATCGGCTTCGAGGCGACGCAGCGGGTTCGCCGCGTCTCGGGGCGTGTACGCCAACTGGCGTCGTGATGGACGAGTGCCCCACGATCGCGCGAGTGGATGCCGACGAGAGGGTGCCACGAAAAAGCGCTTCCCGGCTCGGAAGTGAGTCCGTCGTGGACCCTACGGGCGGGGCGCGAGTCTGTGGTCTCACGATGAGCATGACGTTGACGGTGGTGATCCCGACGCATGGCCGCCCGTCGCTCTTGGCGCGGACGCTGGCCTCGGTGGCCGCCTGCGCCCGTCCGTCGGGCTACGGCGGCTGCGTGGTCGTCGAGAACGGCCCGCCGGCGGGCGCCGC
>JBCCQJ010000145.1:0-10958 GCA_039024395.1 Bacteroidota bacterium
CCGCCGCGGGGCTCGGAAGACGACCGACCCCGTGGCGGTGTATTCGTCGCCCCTCTCCCGGCCTCCCCCCGCTGGGGGGAGGAGAGTTTTTTGTCCCGAGGCGGTCAGCCCCGAGGCGGTGCTGTCTCAGGCCGTCGCTCAGGCTGCGGTCCACGGTCCCCCCGCCTCCGCGGGGGCAGGCTCTGTCCGCGGTCCTGACCCGAGGCGGTCTAGCTCGTGAAGACGTCCTTGACGCGGCTGAAGAAGCCCTTGCGGTCGTCCGCCTCGGGGGCCGGCTTGAAGTCGGGCTCGAGGCGGAGCTGCTCGAGCGTCTCGCGGAGCGGGCCCGAGAGCTGCCGCGGCGTCCAGACGTGGACGCGGACCATCTGGTCGCCCCGCCGGCCGCCGCCCACCTCGGGGAGGCCGCGGCCGCGCATCCGGAGGAGCCGGCCGCTCTGGATGCCGGCGTCGATCTGAAGCTTGGCCCGGCCCTTCAGCGTCGGCACCATCGCCTCGGTGCCGAGGGCGGCGTCGGGGAACGAGAGGTAGAGGTCGTGCACGATGTCGAGGCCGTCGCGGACGAAGTGCTCGTGCGGCTGCTCGTCGATCTCGACGCGCAGCGAGCCTGACATGCCGCCGCGGACGCCCGCGTTGCCGGCGCCTCGGATCTGGAGGTAGTGGCCGCTCGCGACGCCGGCCGGCACCTCGATGGTCACCGTCTCCTCGCCCTTGACGCGCCCCTCGCCGCTGCACTCGGTGCACTTGACGTCGATCGTCCGCCCCTCGCCCTGACACGTGGGACACGGCTGGACGTTGACGAACTGGCCAAAGAACGAGTTGGAGACCTGCCGCACCTCGCCGGCCCCCTGGCAGGTGACGCACGTCGTGAAGCCGTCCTGCTTGTCCTCGGCGCCGGTGCCCTCGCAGTGCTCGCAGGTGATGAACTTGCGGAGCTTGAGCTGCCGCTCGACGCCCTCCGAGATCTCCTCCAGCGTCAGCGACAGGCGCACGCGGAGGTCGGTGCCCGGCCGCCCCTGGCCGCGCCGCTGCCCGCGCGTGCGGCCGAAGACGTCCTCGAAGCGGCTCTCGCCGCCGAAGATGTCCGAGAACGCCGAGAAGATGTCCGAGATGTCGGTGAACCCGGTGCTCCCGTTCGGGCCGGCCGCCCCGCCCAGGCCCGCACGCCCGAAGCGGTCGTAGCGCGCCCGCTTCTCGGGGTTGGAGAGCACCTCGTAGGCCTCGGCCGCCTCCTTGAACTGGGACTCCGCCTCGGCGTCGCCGGGGTTGCGGTCCGGGTGGAACTGGAGGGCCTTTTTGCGATACGCCTTCTTGATCTCCTCCGGCGTCGCCGTGCGGGCGACGCCGAGGATGTCGTAGAAGTCGCGCTCGGCAGTGTCGGTAGCCATGAGGGGCGGCAGCAAGGGTCGACCCGCTACGGGGCCGGCAGAATCGTGTTACTCGGCGACGATCACACGCGCGTGGCGCAGAACCCGGTCCCCGAGGCGGTAGCCGGGCTGGATCTCCGCGAGGACCGTGCCGGATTCGGCGTCGTCGGGCGCGGGCTGCTGCATCATCGCCTCGTGCTCGTTCTCGTCGAACGGCTTGCCGACCGCCTCGATGGGGGCGACGCCGATCTTGACGAGCGCGTCCTGGAACTTCTTGTAGACCAGCTCGACGCACTCGGCGAGCGCGTCGGTCGCCGGCGTCGAGGCGTCCTGCTCGGCGGCACGCCGCGCGGCCTCGACCGAGCGGCCGAGGTCGTCGAACACGTCCAGGATCGGAAGCAGCACGCCCCGGCGTCCCTGGCGGACCGCCTCGAGGCGGTCGCCCTCCGACCGGCGGCGGTAGTTCTGGTACTCGGCGGCCTGGCGAAGCAGCTTCTCCTGAAGGATCTGCATCTCGCCGCGGAGCGCCTCCACGTCGGCCGCTGAGGCCGAATCGGCATCCGGCGCGGAGGTGTCCGCCTCCGCGTCGGCGACGGGCTCGGCGTCGTCGTCGAAGTGGGCGTCGGAAGGAGACACGGGGCGCGTAGCCATACGGGTGGGCGGGCGAGGAAGCCCTGTGGGTGGGCGGTGAGGCCCTCAAAGATCGGGGCCAGAGACCGCAGGGTCGAACGAAACCGATGCAAAGGGGAGAACGCCCCCGCCGCCTCGGGGGCCCGATCAGTCGGGGGGCGGGTTGCCGAGGAGGCCGGCGACGTGCTCGACGAGGACCACCGCGCGGGCGTAGTCCATTCGGGTCGGGCCGATCACGGCGACCGCGCCCGCGGCGTCCCCGAGGCGGTAGGGCGCCGTCACGACCGAGTACGTCGGCCCCTCGGGGGCAGCCACCACCTCGCGCCCGATCATCACGACGGCCCGGTCGGGCTGGCCCGGGTCGACGAGGCGAGGCCGCTCGAGCAGGTGAACCACCACCTCCTCGCTCTCGGCCAGCTCGACCACGTCGCGGACCAACTCGGGCCGGTTGAATTCGGGCTGGGCCACGAGGTGCTGCGCGCCGCCGATCGCAGCGCGCCGCTCGGGCGCGGCCTCGCGGAACAGCGTCGGCCCCTCGCGGAGGACGACGCGCACGATGCCCGTCTTGTCGTCGTCGGCGAGGTCCTGCACGCGGTCGGCGCCGGTCCGGCGGATCTCGTCGAGCGTGTGGCCGGCCAGCCGCTCGTTGAGGCGCTGCACGACGGCGTCAATGGCCTGGGCGTCCACCTCGATGTCGACCTCGGCCGTGACCGTCCGCGCGAGGCCGCCTCGGAGGGCGAGCACGAACAGCACGCGCGTCGAGGCCAGCGGCACGACCTCGATTCGCTCCAGCACGCCTGTCGACAGCCGCGGCGTGAGGACGACCCCGAGGAGCTGGCTCAGGCGCCCCAGCAGCCGGCTCGTGTCGCGCGCGACGGCGTCGAGATCCCCGAGGCGGCGACGCACGCTCTCGCGCAGCAGTCGCGCCTCGCGGTCGGACAGGCCGCCGACGTCCATCAGGTCGTCGACGTAGAGGCGGTAGCCCTGCTCGGTCGGCACGCGCCCCGCCGACGTGTGGGGATGCCCGAGGTAGCCGGCCTGCTCGAGCCGCTGCATCGTCGAGCGGACCGAGGCGCTGGAGAGCTCGACCGCCTCGGCGAGGGCCTTCGACCCGACCGGCGCAGCCGTGTCGATGAAGTGCTGCACGACGCGCCGGAGCACGTCCTGCTCGCGCTCGGAGAGCCGCGCGTCGGAGGATCGGTCGGAGGGTCGAGCCATGCGCGTGTCAACGTAAGGAGGCCGGGTCTCGTCCCCGAGGCGGCCGGCCTCGAGGACGCCTTCAAACGGTTTTCAGACCCTTCAGAAGCGGTGGGGGTTCACGCTTCGGCGCTCCGAGCGGCTGCGACCCCGCCCGTTCGGCGTCGCCCTCCATCGCCGTACCTCACGCTACGGCTGCTTCGGGCTCCTGGCCCGCCTGGGATCTCGCTCGCTCTCGCCCGCCGAAACCCAAACCGCTCCTCAGCGAGGGATGCCCCACACCATGATGCCCCCGAGGTGGGCGGTCCACGCCACCAGGACCGCCGCGGCGACGGCGGGGATGAGGGCAAAGAAGCGACCCCACAGCGGCTCGCGCGTCCGGACAGGCGGGGCCTCATCTCCCTCCGCAACCGGCTTCGGTTTTCGAAGGACGGCCACGAGCGAGAGCCCCGTGAAGGCGAACGCTGCAAAGGCGCTCGTGAGGACGGTCCACTCTGCCGCCGCGGCGTGGCGGTCGACGATCTGGTCGACGATCGGGTCGCCCTCGACCGCCTCGGCGAGAACGTGGCCGGTCCGCTCGGCGGCCCACGCGCCGGCCGTGCCGAGAAGGAAGAAGATCAGTGCCGCACGGCGCCACACGCCCCGCCCGAGGGCCGCGTACAGCGTGGCCGCGGCCGCCCCGAGGAGAAGCAGCACGAGCGGGAAGTGCACCGCCAGCGGGTGGAGGTACGGGATCTCGTACTGCTGGATCAGGTCCATGCGCGGGCCGTCTCGGGGCGGGAAGTCGTCGGGGTCTCACGAGCAGGGTGCGTCCGGGTTGCGACGCCTCCCTGGTCTGGGACGTGGGCCGTTGGCCGTGGGGTCACGTGCGACGCGGCATGCCATGGCTGAGACCTCTGTTCCACGCCCCACGCACCAGACATCGGATCTAGAGGTCGACGAGCGGCGTGCCGGTCATCGCGGCGGGCTGCTCCAGCCCCATCAGGGCGAGGATCGTCGGGGCGACGTCGCCGAGCGTGCCGGGGCGGATCGGGCCGTCGAACCCGTCCCGGAGGATCGCGTGCGGCACGAGGGCCGTGGTGTGCGCGGTGTGCGGCGCGCCGTCCGGGGTCCGCATCCGGTCGGCGTTGCCGTGGTCGGCGATCACCTCGACGGTGTAGCCGTTCTCGCGCGCCGCCTCGACGACGACCTGGGCCGCCGCGTCGACGGCTTCGACGGCTGCGACGGCTGCGTCGAAGACGCCCGTGTGCCCCACCATGTCGGGGTTCGCGAAGTTGAGAACGACGAGGTCCGGCCCGCGCTCGCGGATCGCCTCCGCCACGCGCTCGGCCAGTTCGGGCGCGCTCATCTCCGGCTGGAGGTCGTACGTCGCCACCTTGGGGCTCGGCACCAGGATCCGGTCCTCACCGTCGTACTGCACCTCTCGTCCTCCGTTCAAAAAGAAGGTGACGTGCGGATACTTTTCCGTCTCCGCCGCACGGACTTGCGTCAGCCCCGACCGGCTGATGACCTCGCCGAGCGTGTCGCTCAGGTCCTGCTTCGCAAAGGCGACCGGCACGTCGAAGTCGGCGCTGTAGGACGTCAGCGTGACGTAGTGGAGGTCGAGGCGCTCGCGCGCGAAGCCGTCGAAGTCTGGGTCGGTGAACGCCTGCGTGAGCTGCCGCCCGCGGTCCGAGCGGAAGTTGAAGAACACGACGGCATCGCCCCTCTCGACGCGCGTGCCACGTCCGTCCCCGAGGCGGCCCGGCTCGACGAACTCGTCGGTCGTGCCACCGGCGTAGCTGGCGTCGAGGAAGGCCGCGGGATCGGCGTACGCTTGCCCCGCCGCCTCGGTGAGAAGCCGGTACGCCTTCTCGGTCCGCTCCCACCGCTTGTCGCGGTCCATCGCCCAGTAGCGCCCGATCACCGACCCGACGACGCCCACGCCAGCCTCCTCGATCTGCGTCTGGACCGTGCGGACGTACCCGGCTCCCGCCTCAGGGCCGGTGTCGCGGCCGTCGGTGAAGGCGTGGACGACCACCTGCTCGGCGCCGAGCCCTTCGCGTGCTGCGAGGCGGAGGAGCGCCCCGAGGTGGTCGAGGTGCGAGTGGACACCGCCGTCGCTCACCAGGCCCATCAGGTGGAGCCGCGTGCCATTCCCCTGCGCGTGCTGCACGGCGGCCCGAAGCACCGCGTTCTCGGCGAACGACCCCTCCTCGATGGCCTTGTCGATCCGCGTGATGTCCTGGTCGACGACGCGCCCCGCACCGAGGTTCATGTGGCCCACCTCGGAGTTTCCCATCTGGCCCGGCGGCAGACCGACGGCGCGGCCCGATGCTTCAAGCGTCGATGTGGGTGCTTCGTCGAAGAGTTTGTCCAAGAATGGTTTGCGCGCCGCGTCGATCGCAGACACGGACGGATCCTCGGCAATGCCGTAGCCGTCGAGGATGAGGAGGAGGTGCGGGGTAGGCATGGAGTGGGCGAGTGGGCGAGTGGGCGAGTGGGCGAGTGGGCGAGTGGGCGAGTGAAGGTGCCGCCGCCCCGGGGCCGATGCAAGCGTCGGACGAGGGCGCCCGTAGAGACGCCTCGCCGAGGCGTCTCCCCCGTGTCCATCGGCCTCGGCCTCCCACGACGCCCGCCATCCGCCTCCGAGGCGGTCATCCCCGAGTCGGTCATCCCCGCGGCGGGTTCAGCCGTCGGCCTGCATGGCCGCCACGAGCGCGTGCGCCACCTCGGGGCCCGTCACGTCGCTGTGGTCGGCGATGAACGCGTCGGCGAGGAGGTTGTGGACCGTCCCGGCGCGGAACGGGTAGGGCTGCCCGGCGGCCACCATCACGCCGGACTGCGCCTCGGGCGTGTGCTGCGCCCCGTTGCTGCCGAGCCCGCCGTAGAGGCTGTCGGCGTCGCCGAGCCCCGAGGCGGCTTGCCCGGCCAGCTTCGACGCCAGCGGGTAGGCGTACCCGACGGCCTTGTCGTTGCGGGTGTGCGTGACCACGATCGGGCCGCGCACGCGCTTCAGGGTGACCACCTCCCGGAAGTCGCCGTCGCGGGTGCCCTGGTAGTTCCGGGCGAAGGCGTTGTGTGAGAACTCCGCCTGGAGGAGCGTCATCGACGCGGGGCGCGCCGCCTCGGTGTGCGCCGCGGCCGAGGTCACGAGGCGGGCGCCGAAGCTGTGGCCCACGAGGTGCATGGGGACGTCCGGCGCAGCAGCGGCGAGATCGTCGAGGACGCCGGCCAGGGCCTTCCCCGTGGCGCCGGCGCGGCGCTTCATCCGGTAGTAGGTCGTGAGGTTGAGGAGGTTGCGCGCCGCCGCGCGGAGCTTCCCGAGCGGATTCCCGATTCCCGCGGCACCGCCCATGTCTGCGTCTCCGTCGTCAAGATCGTCCGGCGCCAGCAGGTCCAGCAGCTCGTGGCCGCTCAGGTCGCGGAGGCGGGCCGGCGCGGCGTCGGCGCCCGCCTCGGGATCGGGCAGGAGGGTGCGGAGGTGGTCGACGAAGCGGTCCTGCGCCTCCTCGTGCTCGAGGACCCGCGTCAGGACGCGCGCGCGCTCCAGGTGCTCGGCCTCCTCGGGCGTCGCGTCCGCCTCGGCGTCGGCGAGGGCCTGCCGGAGGGCCGCCTCGGAGCCGTCGCCCACCGAGGCGGCGCCGCCGGGGATGAGGTCGCGGTCGGCCATCTTCTTCGACGGCCAGAAGACGCCCGCGACGACGAGGTCGAGCGTGTGGTCGCGGCCGCGGACGTTGCGAAACAGCGCCTCGTAGAGCGCCCGCGCGTCGGCCATGTCGTTGTTCCACCCGTGCGAGACGACCACGAGGTGGGCGGGCGGATCGCTCCGGAGATGGGCACGGAGGGCCTGTGCCTCGTGCGGGTCCGTAGGATTGGCGTCGCGGTCGAAGGCGAGCGAGAAGAACGGGTAGGCGGCGAGGGTGTCAGGCATGGGTCCAGGGTCAGGTGAGGCGTCGGATCAGAGCGGGTCGGCCTCGTCGGGTTGCATGTTGCGTACCGCGTGGCTCCTCCGTAGATCGCGCAACACGCGATACACAACACGATCCCGCATGCCCGGCAGAATCCGACGGACGAGCCGTTCGAGCGCCCTTCGCGTCGCTCGGAGGAATGGAAGAGCGCGCTTCGCGCGCAGAGGAGTGGAGGACCGACCGCGAACGAGCTCTTGGAGCGACGTGTCCCCCTCACACCAACCCGTTGCCTGCTCTGGAGTGGTTTGTGCTGAGGGGCGGTACAGGCATCTCGCCGAAACCGGTCGCTACGTCCAGGAAAAGAAGGTTCTGATCCACTGACGTACTGATCCACTGCTCCACTGACCCTACACCGCTTGCATGGCGCGCATGAGGTCGACGAGGCCGTGGCCTTGGAAGTGGGGCTCGCGGCCGAGGTCGGTCGCGGTGTCGAGGAAGAGGCGCTTGACCGCCTCGGCGCGGCCGATGAACTCGGGGCGGACCGAGAGGAAGGCCGCGATGGCGCCCGAGACGTGGGGCGCGGCCATGCTCGTGCCGCTCTCGGCGACGTAGTGGCACGCCGGCACCGCGGCGGGGTCGAGGTCCGCCTCGGGGTCGTCGAGGAGGGCCTGCGCGGCGAGGCCGTCGCGGGCGGCCTGGAGCATTCCGCCGGCGCCGGCCGAGAGGATCTTCTCGCCCGGCGCCACGAGGTCGGGCTTGCGGCGGCCGTCGCCGGTCGGCCCCTTCGACGAGAAGTACGAGACCCCGTAGCGGTGCGGCTCGGCGCGGTGCGTGGCCCCGACCGTGATCGCGCGCTCGGCGTTGCCGGGGTCGTTGATCGTGAGCACGAGGCCGGTGCGCGTGGTCCGGGCGTCGGACTTGGTCTTGCCGTAGCCGGTGTTGCCGGCCGCGACCACGACCACGACGCCGCTCCGCGCCAGCAGGTCGACCTCCTTGCAGAGCGGGCTGTGGCCGCACGCGAACCACTCGGCGTCGAACTCATACCCCACGCTCAGGTTGACGCCGTGGACGCGGATGAACCGCCCGCCGGCGTTGAGGTGGTGGATGTAGCTGAGGGCGGCGATGACGTCGCTCACGTGCCCGCCCCCGACCTCGTCGAGCACACGCAGGCTGAGGATCTTGGCCCGCGGCGCCACGCCCGAGATCCGCTCCACCTCGGTGGCCTCGTAGCGCGTCTGGCTGGTCGTCTCGAACCGCTCGCGGGAGACGGACCGGAGCACCGGCCGGCCGTCCTCGGCGACATGCTCGCCCGCCAGGATGCCCGCGACGTGCGTGCCGTGGCCTTGGGGGTCGCGGAGGGCTGTCGGGTCGTCGCCCGGCGCGTCGGCACCCTTGTGGGCAAGGGTGAAGTCGCGGTGGTAGAGCGGCTCGGGCAGGGCGAACGTCCGGTGCGTGGCGAAGTGCGGGTGGGCCGCCTCGACGCCCGAGTCGACGACGGCCCAGACGACGTCCTCCCCGAAGGCCGAGAACGCCGCGTGCGCCGCGTCGCCCTTCACCGTGCGGACCGACGTGGTGAGAAGGGGCTGGACCTCGAAGTCGGGCCAGACGCGGAAGATGGCCCTCGGCAGCGAGGCCGCCTCGACGAGCATCGGCGGCGTCTTGGCCGTCGCGTCGCCGGCGAGGGCCGTCTCGAACGCGGCCCCCAGAACCGGCTCCTCCGAGGCGGGCGCCGGCGCCGCCTCGGGGTCGAGGCGTGCGCGGAGGTCGACCGACATCGACCGGTCGAGCTGGACGAGCCGGCGGACCTGGAACGCCGTCAGCCGGGCGACGACGTACTGCGCGTCCGCGCCGGCCGAGCGGTGCAGGACCTGGGCCCGGCTGCCGCCTCCTGCCGAGGCGGTAGCGGCGAGGGCCCCGACGAGCGACACCACGCGGGCCCGCGCCGCCGGACGCCCGCCCTGGTACGTCAGGTTGAGGTCGATGATGACGCGGTGGTAGGCGTTCGCGGGCCGCGCCTCCATCCGCTCCAGCAGCGGCAGCGCGATCACCGCCCGGTCGAGCACGCTCGGGTCGAAGCCGGAGCCGGCCGGCCCCGAGCCGCCCGGCACCGAGGCGGCGCCCGTCTCCAGGTCTGCCGCGGCCGCCTCGCTCCGCACCGCCGCCGCCACGGCGCGGGCCTCGTCCTCGCCCCCGAGGCGGGCCGGGCTGCGCGCCACGACGCGGCCGTCGGCGACAAGCGTCCAGAACGTGCCCGCCTCGGTGCGCGACAGCTCGACCTCGGAGCGCGGGGCCGCCTCGCGGAACGCCTCGGCGCCAGCGAGGGCCGCCTCGGGGCTCCGGTACGGCGCCGGCCCGACGGCCAGGAGCAGGTCGTCGGCGCCGACGAGGCGCCAGGCGTGGCCTGCCTCGACGGCGACCACCTCGAAAACCGCGGGCATACAGTCCAGGGATGCGGTGCCCGGCGAACATAGGGCGCCGACCGCAAACGGCGAGGCCTATCCAATCCGGCCGTCCTCTGCCTTTTTCGCCATCTGCCTTGTGGGGCCGTGGCAGACGTTTGTCGAGCCGGTCAACGGATCCGTCACTCGCCCTACCCCGAGGCGGTCGGCCGGAGGGCCTGTGGTCGAAGGAGCGCGGTGCGGTCGCGGCGTGAGCACAGCGATGCCGCGAGACACGGCGGGAGCCTTGCACAGCCACGATAGGTTCCGCACCGGCCCTAGCTTTGGACCATGCGCCTCGCTGCCCTCTCGCTTCTCCTCGCCGCCTCGGCGTTCGCTCATGACATCGACCGCGCACCCGGCTTGTCGGATTCGACGCGGGTGTCGCTGCTGACGATGCTGCCCGGCGACGAGGTGTACAGCCTCTTCGGCCACAGCGCCCTCCGCATCGAGGACCCCGCCTCGGGAATCGACCGGACGTACAACTTCGGGACGTTCAGCTTCGAGCAGCCGTTCTTCGTCGCGCGCTTCCTGCGCGGGTCGCTCGACTACCAGCTCGACACAGCGCCCTTCTGGGCCGAGCTGGACAAGTACCGTATCTACGGACGGCCCATCATCGAGCAGACGCTCGCCCTCAGCCCCGAGGCGGCGCGGGCGCTGTACAGCCGCCTCGAGGTCAACGCGCTCCCCGAGAACCGGGCCTACCGCTACGACTTCTTCTGGGACAACTGCTCGACCCGCATGATCGACGCGGTCGACTCGGCGCTCGTGGACGTGGGGCAGCCGCAGGTGAGCCTCCCCCCTGTCGACGACCCGCGCACGTTCCGCGAGCTGCTCGATCCGTACCTCGACGGGACGCCTGCTGTCGACGTAGGCCTCCACCTCGCGCTCGGCTCCGACGGCGACCGCGCGGCGACGGCCCGCGAGGAGACGTTCCTGCCCATCGAGCTGGCCGCCCAGTTCGACCGGGCCACCATCGGGGGGCGGCCCCTCGTGGCGTCGCGCGACACCCTGTTCTGGGTCGAGGGCGCCGGCCTCCCCGAGGCGGACCCGCCGTGGCCGCTCCTCGCGACGTGGCTTCTGCTCGGGGCCGGCGTGGCGGGGACGGTGGTCGGGTTCTGGGGGCGCCGCGCCGATGCGCTCCTGTTCGGCCTCGTGGGCCTGGCCGGCGTCATCTTCTTCCTGCTCTGGTTCGCGACCACGCACGACGTGATGGGGCCGAACTGGAACCTGCTGTGGGCGTGGCCGCTCCACCTCGGGGCCGCGTGGGCGCTCGGCCGAGACCGCCTCGGGGCGGGCTGGCGCACCTACTTCGCCGTGGTGGCCGGCGTCGCTGCACTTACCGTCGCGCTCTGGCTCGTGCTGCCGCAGGAGCTTCCGGCGGCGGTCTTCCCGATCGCGCTGCTCCTCGGGGTCCGGGCATGAGGCCCACCCCCATA
>JBCCQJ010000146.1:0-10925 GCA_039024395.1 Bacteroidota bacterium
CCTCGACCAGGCCGAGCGCGGCGGTGAGTTCTCCGACACCCGGATCAACACGATCCGCCAGGCGCTCCGGACCGCCGAGTCCGCCTCGGGATCGGCCCGGCAGGCCGCCCTGACGGCCCTCGCGGCCGACGTCGAGCGCGAGGCGCGCAACGAGAAGATGCGGATGCTCGCCGAGACGGTCCGCTCGCTCGCCACGAGCGCTTAGCGCATGACCGGCCGCCTCGAAGACGACGCCCGTGCGGTCTTCGAGGCGGCCGTCCGCGCCGTGCAGGCGCCGGCGCTGCTGGACGGCGCCGACCTGGAGGCGCTGGCCGGCCGGCCGGTCGAGGCGTTCGACCGGGTCGCGGTCGTCGGCGTGGGCAAGGCGTCGATGGCACTGGCCGGCGCCCTCGAGCGCCGCCTCGGGGCGGTCGAGGGCGAGGCGGTCGTGCCGGAGGGCTACGTCACCACGTTTCCGGCGGGCCTGCCGCGCCCGGCGCGCGTCCGGATCACCGAGGCGGGCCACCCGGTCCCGACGGCCGCCAGCGCCGAGACGGCGCGGCGGGCGCTCGCCCGTGCCGAGGCGGCGGGGCCCGACGACCTCGTGCTCGCGCTCATCTCGGGCGGCGGCTCGGCGCTGTGGGCGCTCCCGCCCGACGGCGTCCCCCTCGCCGACGTGCAGGCGACGACGCGGCTTCTGCTGGCGGGCGGTGTCGACATCGCAGGCATCAACGCGGTCCGCAAGCACCTGTCGCAGATCGCGGGCGGGCAGCTTGCGCAGGCCGCCGCGCCCGCCCGCCTCGTGGCCCTCGTCCTGTCCGACGTCGTCGGCGACGACCTGTCGACGATCGCGAGCGGCCCCACCGTCGGCGACCCGACGACGTTCGCCGACGCCCTCGCCGTCCTCGACGGTGCAGGCCTGGCCGACCGCGTGCCCGCCTCGGTGGGGCGGCACCTCCACCTCGGGGCCGAGGGTGCGATCCCCGACACGCCGGCGTCGATCCCCGAGGCGGCGACCGTCTTGATCGGCACGAACCGGACGGCCGTCGAGGCCGCGGCCGCCGAGGCGGCCCGTCGAGGCTACCGTGTCGAGGTCGCGGCCGAGCCCCTCGAGGGCGAGGCGCGAGACGTCGGCCGGGCCGTCGCGGCGTGGACGCAGGGTGCCTCGCCCGGAACGGCCTACGTCGCCGGCGGCGAGACCACGGTGACGGTCACCGGCGCAGGGCGCGGCGGCCGCAACCAGGAGGTCGCCGTCGCCGCTGCGCTCGCCCTCGACGGCACCGAGGCGAACGCGCTTGTCCTCAGCGGCGGGACCGACGGCATCGACGGACCGACCGACGCGGCCGGCGGCTGGGCCACCTCAGAGACCGCCTCGGGGATGCGGACGGGCGGCGTCGACCCCGAGGCGGCGCTCGCCGACAACGACGCCTGCACGGCCCTCGACGCGGCCGGGACGCTCCTCCACACCGGCCCCACGCACACGAACGTGGCCGACGTGATCGTGGCGCTCCGGGGGTAGAGTCGTGCCCGCTTGATCGCAGGCGCCCGCTTAATCGCAGGCGACGGTCTCTACTCGTCGCCTCTTCTCGCTCCCTTTTCCCACTCGATGGAATGGGGGGAAGGGGAGGAATGGAGGGGCTGGCAGCCGGCACGCAGTCTCGCTCGATCCCTCCACTCCTTCCATTCCTCCGCGCGCGGAGCGCGCCTTCCATTCCCCCAGAACGACCCGAAGGACGCCCTACGCCCCGATCAGCTCCTCGGCGTCGAGGAAGCGGGCGCGCTCGGCGGGCGTCGGGATGCGGCACTCGTCTTTCTGCCCGAACACGCGGTAGCGGTGCCTCGCCACGAAGCGGTAGACCGCCTCGCGGAGCGGCTTCGGGACGGCCATCCCCACGGCGGCGAGCTGGCGCCACGGCGCCCGCAGGCGGCGTCCGACGCCGAGGGCTGCGTCCGACCCGAGGTGGATGGCTCCGCTCTCGTCGACGAGCACGAGGCTGCCGAGGTAGCTGGCGTCGAGGCCGGCGCGGTCGAGGTACGGCCGGGCCGCCTCGGACTGGAGGGAGGCGAACCGGAACCGCTCGCCCGGGTCGTGGCGCATCACGAACTGGACCGAGGCGTCGCAGAGGTTGCAGACGCCGTCGAAGAGCAGGATTGGGGGACCGGGCATGGCATGAGTACGAGCGCCGAGGCGGAGGGTTCGTCCAGATTCGTGCCAAGACCGCCTCGGGGCGAGGCGACGGCGGACGGCCGCCTCGGGGTTGCATGCGGAGTCTCCTTGCCCTCGAGGAGGGCGGACAGCCCGCAGGCGCCGAGCGCCCGCGCTAGCTTCGACGCCTCGCCCGCCTCCCTCTGTCCATGCCCGCTCGTTCTGTCGTCGTCATCGGAGGAGGCGCGGCCGGGCTGATGGCGGCCATCTTCGCGGGGCGCGCCGGCGCCGAGGTGATCCTGTTGGAGCGGACCCGCAAGGGCGGCAAGAAGATCGTTGTGAGCGGCGGAGGCCGGTGCAATGTGCTGCCGTCGGTCGTCGACGCGTCGCGGTTCGTGACCGCCTCGTCGCCGCGGCTGATGCGTCGGATCCTGGACTCGTGGCCGCTCGCCGAGCAGCGGGCGTTCTTCGAGCACGACCTCGGCGTGCCGCTCAAGCGCGAGCCCGAGACGGGCAAGCTGTTCCCCGTCTCCGACCGCGCGACCGACGTCCGCGACGCGCTGGTCGGCGCGGCCCGCGACGCCGGCGCCGACCTCCGCTTCGACACGCTCGTGACCGGTCTCCGCCCCGAGGCGGGCCATCCCGAGGCGAAGGGCTGGACGGTCGAGGTCCAGGACGCGCCGCCGCTCCGCCCCGAGGCGGTGATCGTGGCGACGGGCGGCCTGTCGGTGCCCAAGACCGGCAGCGACGGCTTCGGGCTGCGCGAGGCCGAGGCGCTCGGGCTGGCCGTGAACGAGACCTACCCCGCCCTCACGCCGCTGACCGCCTCGGAGGCGCCGCACGCCGGCCTCTCGGGCGTCTCGCTCGACGTGACCGTCCGCGCCCCGAGGCGGAAGGTGGGCATCGAGACGACGGGCGGCTTCCTGTTCACGCACCGCGGCTACAGCGGGCCGACGGTCCTCGACGTGTCGCACCTGACGACGCTCGCCCGCCTCGGGGGCGACGCCCAGCCGGTGCTGGTGCAGTGGACCGAGCGCGACGCCGAGGCGTGGGACGCGGCCCTCCGCGCGCCCGGGCCCGGGACGGTCCTTGCCGACCTCCGCCGCGAGGTGCCGGCCCGCCTCGCCGACGTGCTCCTCGCCGAGGCGGACGTGCCCGCCGACCGCCTCCGCGCCGACCTTCGCCGCGACGAGCGGCGCCGCCTCGTGGCCGTCCTCAGCGCGTACCCGCTGCCGTGGACCGACGACGAGGGCTACAAGAAGGCCGAGGTGACCGGCGGCGGCGTGGCCCTGGGCGAGGTCGACCCGCAAACGTTGGAGGCGCGCCGGCAGCCCGGCCTCTACCTCTGCGGCGAGGTGCTCGACGCCTTCGGGCCGATCGGCGGCTACAACTTCCTGTGGGCCTGGGCGACGGGCCGGATGGCCGGTCTCGGAGCGGCGGACTGAACTTTCTGCCGCCTCGTCCGGTAGAAACCTTCACTCGGCACTCGTCCCACACAGCACCCACACGCCATGCTTTCAGGCCTCATCTTTTGGATCATCGTCGGCGCGGCGGCCGGCTGGCTCGCGGAGAAGATCATGAAGGCCGACATGGGCCTCGGCATGAACATCGTCGTCGGCATCGTCGGTGCCCTGATCGGTGGGTTCATCGTCGACCTCCTGCCGTTCGTCAGCAGCGATGGCGGCCTGATCTGGAGCATCCTCGTCGCCACGCTCGGTGCCGTCGTCCTGCTCTGGGGGGTGAACAAGTTCAGGAAGAAGAGCAGCGCCACCTAAGCCCTCCCTCCTCGTCCGCCGCGGGCGGCCCGCGTTCCGGGTCGCCCGCCGCCGTGTCTGCCCGTGCTGCGCCTCTCCCTCGCCGCTGTTCTCCTCGTCTCGCTCGCCGCGTGTGACGACGAGCCGGTCGACCCGGCCCAGGTCGAGGTCGTCCCCGAGGCGGACGTCGCGCGCCTCAAAGCCGAGGTGTTCCTCGCCACCCGCGACCTCGACGCTGCCATCGCCCGCCTCGAGGCCGACGTCGCCGAGGCGGACTCGGCCGTCCAGGCCGCCTACATGCCTGTTCTCGACCGCCTCCGCGAGGACCGCCGCCGGTTCCAGGTCCGCGTCGACACGCTGCGGCCGATTCCCCGCGCCGCGTTCGACTCGACGCAGGCCGACATCGAGGCGGCGCGCGAGGCGCTCGGCCAGGCCGTCGCGCGGGCCCGCGTCGAGGGCGCGCCGGATGTCGCGGCACTTCAAACCGCCCTCAACCGCGCGCTCGGCCGCCTCGACGCCCGCCTCGGGGCGATCGCTCCGGCCGCCGATGCCGACACGACGGACGTGCTCCGGGTTGCCCTCGACTCGATCCGCGCCGACCGCGCACGCCTCACCGCCCGCCTCGGGGCCTACCCCGACACGTCGGACGCGCAGTTCGCACCGTTCCGATCGCGCATCACCGACGCCCTGATCGACCTCGAGACCCGCACCGAGGCGGTCGCGCCGGACACCGTGGGTGTAGGGCGTGGGACGTAGGGCGTCGGGTCTTGCAGGAACGGTTTTCAAGAGCTCCCACGCCTTACGACCGACGTCCCAGGGGCCGCGTCAGTGCTTGCCCTCGACGAGGCCCACGCCCCACTTCACGAGCGCCTCGGCCGCCTCGGGGGCGTCTGCCTCGGAGTAGATCCGCAGGACCGGCTCGGTGCCCGACGGGCGGAACATGAGCCAGCCGCCGTCGACGCGGAACTTGAAGCCGTCGAGCGTCTCGGTCTCGCGCACCTTCTTGCCGTTGACCGTCAGCAGGCCCTCGTCCCCGAGGCGGGCCAGGACGGCCTGCTTGCGCTTCGCGGTCGTGTGGAGGTCCTGCCGGCTCTGGTAGTGCGGCCCGAACTCCTCCATCAGCTCGCGGACGAGGCCCGAGAGCGAGCGCTCGCGCGTGACCATCATCTCGACCACGAGGAGGCCGATGAACAGGCCGTCGCGCTCCGGGATGTGGCCCTTGACGGCCATCCCGCCGCTCTCCTCGCCGCCCACGAGCACGTCGCCGTCGACGATCATCGGGCCGACGTACTTGAAGCCGATCGGCGTCGTGTGGAGCGTGAGCCCGTAGCTCTCGGTCATCCGCGCGAGCATGTCGGTCGTCGAGAACGTCTTGACGACGTCGCCGGTGAGCCCCTTCTCGGTGTGGAGGTACTTAACGAGGAGCGCCAGGATCTTGTGCGAGTCGACGAACTGGCCCTCCTCGTCGACGAGGCCGATCCGGTCGGCGTCGCCGTCGGTCGCGAGGCCGACCGCGCAGTCCGTGTCGACGACGGCGCGGAGCAGGCCGTCGAGGTTGCGTTCGATGGGCTCGGGCGCCTGGCCGTTCATCGACGGGTTGAGCTCGTGGCCCAGCTCGACCACGCGCGGGCGGCCCAGCAGCTCGGTCACGACGCCCTGGCCGGCGCCGAACATGGCGTCGTAGGCCACCTTGATGCCGGCCTCTTTGATCGCGTCGACGTCGATCGCCTCGTGGAGCATCGCCACGTAGGCGCCCTGGAGGTCGAACGTCTCGATCAGGCCCGCCTCGGTGAGATCGTCGTACGCCTTCACCGTGAACCGTCCCTTGAGGGCGGCCATCTCGGCCTCGATCTCGGCGATCTGCGCCGGCGTGGCCGGGCCGCCGACGTGGGCCTTCACCTTGAAGCCGTTGTACTCGGGCGGGTTGTGGCTGGCCGTGATGACGATGCCCGCCGTGTGGCCGCCCTCGTTCGTCATCCAGCTCACCGCCGGCGTCGTGCAGAAGCCCTCCGCGAGGCGGACTCGCACGCCGGCCGACGCGAACACGCACGCGACGTGCTCGGCGAAGGCCGCCCCCCGGAACCGGGTGTCGTAGCCGAGCACGACCGAGCCGTCGCCGTCGGTCTGCGCCTTCACCCATGCCGCCGTGGCACGCGCGACCGTCTTGAGGTTGGCGTACGTGTAGCCGTCGGCGATGACGGCGCGCCAGCCGTCGGTGCCAAACTGGATGTCGCTCATGGGGAAGGGTGGGGGAGCGCGAGAGCGGCGGGCAAGAAGCTACGCCGGGCCGCCTCGGGGCGGAGTGGGGAAACTCCCGCCCCCACGTGCCGAGGGCGTGTCAGGGGGAGGTTCGGCGGGTCGGGCGAGTTGAGCCGGTTGAATGGCACAACCGGCTCGACCCACAGAACCTGCCCGACCGGCCCAACCCTACGCCCGCGTGAGCCGGCGGTGCGGGCCGGTCGGCTCGTCGGGGTCGATGCCGAGGCGCTCGCGACGGTCGTCGGCGTACTCGGAGTAGTTGCCGGGGTAGAACACCACCTCGCCGTCGCCCTCGAAGGCGAGCGTGTGCGTGGCGACGCGGTCGAGGAACCAGCGGTCGTGGCTGATGACGACGGCGCACCCGCCGAAGGCGAGCAGGGCCTCCTCGAGAGCGCGCAGCGTGTTCACGTCGAGGTCGTTCGTCGGCTCGTCGAGCAGCAGCACGTTGGCGCCCTCTTTGAGCGTGACGGCGAGCTGGAGCCGCCCGCGCTCGCCGCCAGACAGCGTGCCGACCTTCTTCTGCTGGTCCTGCCCGCCGAAGTTGAACCGCCCGACGTAGGCGCGGCTGTTGACCTCCCGAGTGCCGAGCTGGATGAAGTCGGCGCCGCCCGAGATGACCTCCCAGACGGACTTATCCGGGTCGAGGTCGCGCGTCTGGTTGACGTAGCCGATCTGGACCGTCTCGCCGACCGTGAACGTGCCGTCGTCGGGCTGCTCCTCGCCCGTGATCATGCGGAAGAGGGTCGTCTTGCCAGCCCCGTTCGGGCCGACGACTCCGACGATGCCGCCGGGCGGGAGGTCGAACGTGAGGTCGTCGACGAGCGTCTTGTCGCCGTACGCCTTGTCGACGTCCTCGGCCTGGACGACCACCTTCCCGAGGCGGGGGCCGGGCGGGATGTAGATCTCGAGCTCCTCGCGGCGCTCCTCGCCGAGGCCGGCCTGGAGCTCCTCGTAACGCGCGATGCGGGCCTTCGACTTGGTCCGCTGGCCCTTGGCGTTCTGGCGCACCCACTCGAGCTCCTCGCGGATCGTCTTCTGGCGCTTCGACGCCTCGCGCTCCTCCTGCTTCAGGCGGGCCTCCTTCTGCTCCAGCCACGACGTGTAGTTGCCCTCGAACGGGATGCCCTTGCCGCGGTCGAGCTCGAGGATCCAGCCGGCGACGTTGTCGAGGAAGTAGCGGTCGTGCGTGACGGCGATCACCGTGCCGGGGTAGCCGGCGAGGTGCTTCTCGAGCCACGCCACGCTCTGGGCGTCGAGGTGGTTGGTCGGCTCGTCGAGCAGCAGCACGTCGGGCGCCTGCAGCAGCAGTCGGACGAGCGCCACGCGGCGCTTCTCGCCGCCCGAGAGCGGGCCGATCGGCGCGTCGCCCGGCGGGCAGTGAAGGGCGTCCATGGCCTGCTGGAGCCGGGCGTCGACGTCCCACGCCCCGAGGCGGTCGATCTCCTCCTGCACCTTGCCCTGCTCGGCGATCAGCGCGTCGAAGTCGGCGTCGGGCTCGGCGAAGCCGGCCGAGATCTCCTCGTAGCGCTTGAGCAGCCCCACGGCCTCGGCCATCCCCTCCTCGACGACCTCCTTGACCGTCCGCGACGGGTCGCCCAGATCCGGCTCCTGCTCCAGCATCCCGATCGAGAGGCCGGGCTGCGCCTGGATCTCGCCGTCGTGGTTGGGGTCGATGCCAGCGATGATCTTCAGCAGCGTCGACTTGCCGGCCCCGTTCAGGCCCAGGACGCCGATCTTGGCGCCGTAGTAGAACGAGAGGTAGATGTTGTCGAGGATCTTCTTGCCCGTCGGCAGGGTCTTGCCGACGCCGAGCATGGAGAAGATGATTTTGTGGTCGCTCACGGGTCGTCAGAGAGGGGGACGACCAAGCTAGACGGGCGCGGTTCTCCACAAGGTGGATAACCCGTGGACACGCCCCCGCCTCGGGGCCAGCACGGCGCGCGAGGCCGGCCTCCCCGAGGCGGAGGTGTCGCACCGCCTCGGGGCGCGCTACCCGGCCGAGATCTCCGCGGCGAGGCGGCGGATCGCCTCAACGTGCCCGTCGATGTCGCCGTCGCCGAACAGCACCCTCGGCGCCTCGGGCCGGATGCCGCGGCCTTCCCAGAGCATCCCCTCGTGGTCGAGGTAGACCTCGTTCGAGAGCGTGAGCAGCCAGCCGTTCGGGAGGGGCCGGAAGAGCACGTCGGACAGCGCCCCGCGCGTGGTCTCGCCGACGTGCGTGACCGTCGGGAGCGCGCGCATCTGCATCGTGAACGTCTCGGCCGCGCTCACCGTGACCTCGCTCGTGAGGACGTAGACGGGGCGCGTGTACGTCGGGCCGACGGGCAGCACGGAGAGCGTCTGCCGGGTGTCGGCAGGGGCCGTGTGGGCGTACTTGACGATCGCCGGCGTCGGCCGCGAAGCGAAGTGGCTGGCGATCGCGAGGCTCACGTCGTCGTAGCCGCCCTGGTTGAGCGCCACGTCGACGATGATCGCCTCGGTGTCGCCGAGGTCGGCCAGCACGCGCGCCATGAGGTCGTGGGTGGCTGCCACCTCGACCGCGAGCGGGGCGTCGCTGCCGTCCTCGGTCTCGGCGAAGCCGCCCATGCCTGCAATGTTCAGGTAGCCGACGTCGCCGATCCGCCCCCAGAAGACCGCGCCCCCCGAGGCGGTCTCGACCGCCCCGCCGAGCAGCTCCTCGCGGATCCGATCCCGGTTGGCGCCGAACCACCGGTTGCCGAACGCGCCGACGCTCTCGATCTCGTCCTGCTGCTCGAACGCCACCCGGATCGCCGTGCGGACCTGATCGGGCGGGTTGGCCCTGTAATCGTCCTGCTCCTCTCCGATCGCCCAGGTCAGGCTGAGGTGGCCGTCGTCGAGGCCGTCCAGGAGCGCGAGGAGTGCGTCCCGGAGGTCCTCGTCCGACATGTCGTCGCGGACGCGGGGTGCGATCTCGTTGTAACGCGCGTGCCAGTCGACGCTGTAGAGGTCGAAGAATGCGTAGTGACGGTTCATCACGCCCCACACGTAGTCGAACACCTCGCGCGGCGAGTCGCCGGGTGGGGTCGCGCAGGAGGCGGGGAGCGCCGACAGGCGGTCGAAGGTGTAGCGGGTCGAGTTCTCCGGGAGGGCCGAGAGCGTCAGCGTGCCGCCCTCACGCGCGAAGAACACCGACTCGTCGGTGAGATAGGGACCGGTCTCATCGTCCACGAGGCAGCCGGCCGGGCTGACGTTGTAGACCTGGCTGAGGCCGGGCGAGGCGACGAGAATCCATCCGTAGCCGCGGCTCTGCCAGACGCCCTGGAAGTCGGCGTCCATTTGGCCCGCCTCGTAGGCGGGGCGCACGTCTTGAGATGCGGCCGGAGTGCTCAGCAGAGCGAGAAGGGCGATGAGGAAACGGGGAGTCATGCGGGAAGAGGAGTGTGGGACCGGCGCTACGGGGTGCCCCGAGGTGAGATGCCGCGATGTGCGCCAGCCGAGCGGCGATATTCGTCGCACGAGACCTCTTGACCGACGCATTCCGCCATGTCCTCTCTCGACGACCTCGACCGGGCTCTGCTCCGCCTGGTCCAGCGCGACAACCTGCGAACCCACGCCGACCTCGGGGCGGAGATCGGCCTGTCGGCCTCGTCGGTGCGGCGGCGCCTCCACGCGCTCCGCAAACGCGGCGTCATCCGCGCCGACGTGTCCATCGTGGAGCCGGAGGCCACCGGCATCCAGGCCATCGTCCTGGTGTCGTTCAAAACCGAGAGCCTCGCCAGCGACGACGCCTTTCGCGCCCGGATGCGCGAGGCGCCCGAGGTGACGCAGTGCTACGCCATCTCGGGCGACATGGACTACGTCCTGGTGGTGCACGCGGCGGACCTGCCCAGCTACGAGGCCTGGGGCAAGCGCGTGCTCATGGCCGACGCCGCGATTCGGCGCTACGACACCTACCTCGTGTGGAGCCGGATCGCGTTCGACACCGCGATTCCGGTGTGACCGGCGCGGTACGCCGGCGGCCGTCGCCGGGCTACGGCGCTCCCACGTCCGCCTCGGTGCCGAGGTGCATCGCCTCCTGGACGAGGTCGTGGTGGCGCTTCGCCCAGTCGAGCGCCGCTTCCCACGTGCCGGCGTCGACCCCGAGGCGGGCGGCCACGTCGCGGATCGCGCGCACCTCGCTGGCGTGCAGCGTCCCGTCGGCGTAGGCGACGAGGAGCAGGTCCAGCAGGACCACGATGCGCGCCCGGTCGGTGGGGAACATCAGGTTGAGGTCGCCGACGGCGTTCGGCGCGTCGGCGTGCTCGGCCTCGACGCCCGCCTCGATGTAGAGCCGGTCGAGCCGCTCGACCTCCTCGATGGCGAGGCGGTGGTCGGCGTCGATCACCTTCCGGGCGAGGACGAGGAAGGCGCGGCGCTGATCGGGGCTCAGCTCGTGGAGAAACACGGTCCGGAGGGTCGAGATGGGGGCGCCCGCCGAGACGGAGGACAGCCAGGAGAACGGAGGATACAACCCCGTCGTTTCGGAGCAACAGAACCGTAACGGGATCCCCGCCTCGGGGACGGACGCATCCGGCGGTGCCCAACCCCGAGGCGGTGCCGGACGGACACGGCGGCGGCGCTTGCGGCGGTCGACGCCGAGGCGGCGGGCACGGGGGAGACGCCGCGGCGACGCGTCTCGACTGGCCTCGCGGTTGGTCCATCGGGTGCGGCCGTCCGGCGGATGTTGCGGTCGAGTGGGCGCCACGGTCAACCGTCGTGCGGGATCATTTCCTCGGCCGCTCGCGATCCCCCTTCACCCATCCCCCATCCCCCTTCCCCCATCCACC
>JBCCQJ010000147.1:0-10906 GCA_039024395.1 Bacteroidota bacterium
CCGGGATCTCGCTCGCTCTCGCCCGCCGAAACCGAAACCCAAACAGCTTCTCAAACTCCAACCGTCTCAGAGCTGCCTGAACCTCGAAACAGTCAGGTCGGAAATAGAGATTTGTGTCGTACGTTTGGGCTGAAGTCGTACCCGCCGCGCCGATGCCTACCCCCGACGCTCCGTCCCCCTCGCGGCCCTCCCGCGTCTCGCCCAAAGGCCAGGTCACCGTGCCCAAGCCCGTCCGGGACTACCTCGGCCTCGACGCCGGCAGCGCCGTCGAGTTCGAGGTCACGGCCTCCGGCGACGTCGTCCTCCGCAAGCGTCCCGACTCCGCTCGCCCCCTCCGGGGGCTCCTCGCGGCCTACGCTCCCGACGAGCCCCCCTCCCTCGACGACCTCGACCGCGGCGTCGCCCGTGAGGTCGGCCGCCTCGATGCCGAGAGCCGCGCCGGCGATGCCTGACCCCGCCCCCTCCGCTCGGGGCCTCGATACCAACGTCCTCGCCCGGTACCTCCTCGCCGACGACCTTGGCCAGCACGAGGCCGCCCGCGCCCTCATCGAGGACGAGCTCACACCCGAGGCCCCGGGCCTCGTGGACCCCGTCGCGCTGTGCGAACTCGTCTGGGTCCTCCGCCAGGTGTACAAAGTCCCCAAGGACGACATCGTCCGGGCCCTCCGCCTCGTCCTCTCCGTCCGGACCCTCCGCGTCCTCGACCGGGCCGCCGTCCGCGCGGCGACCGACCTGTTCGAGGCGCACGGGGCCGACTTCGCCGACTGCCTCCTCCACGTCCGCTACCGCGAGGCGGGCTCTGCTCTGGCCACCTTCGACCGGGCCGCCTCCGGGCTCCCCGACGCGCGCAGGCTACGCTCGGGGTAGGCGACGCCGGCCGGTCATCGGCCCCCCGCACCGCTTCGCGCTCGACCCGGCATGCTCGGCCCGCCTACGACACCCCCGGCGGCCGGCTCTGGGCCATCACCGAGGCAGATCGGCTCACTACCACGGTTCCCTTCCTGTCCGAGTCCTAGCGACGCAGCCCGGGCACCGCGGGCCGAGGACCGCCTCGGGGCCGAGCGCGCGCGGCGCCTACGCTTGGCGCTCGCCCCACCGCGGCGGCGCGCTATTGATCTTCAACCCCGACTTCACCGGCACCGACTAGTCGCCGTTTTACGGCCTCTACGCGGCCACGGCGCGCCAGATGAAAGACGGCAGGCCCCGAGGTGGCTGGTTCCCCGAGGAGGCCGTCACGGCCGAGGAGACGCTGCGGGCGTGCACCGTGTGGCCGGCCCGCGCCTCGGGGATCGAGGACCACACGGGCACCCTCGAGGCGGGCCGGTGGGCCGACCTGACCGTGCTGAGCCTCGACCCGCTGAACACGCCGGCGGACTCGCTGCTCTCGGGCTCGGTCGTGATGACCGTTGTGCGCGGGATGGTCCGCTTCGAGGCGGCCCGGTAGGGTGTCCGCCTCGGGGCGGCCCCGAGGCGGACGGCTTGTGCGTGTGGCGCCCGGGTCGTCAGTCCGCGAGCCACTCCGCGTAGGCGGCGATGTCGATCATGGGTACCGTGGCCTTCATTTGGAGATCGGCAATCAGACGGAAAAGGAATCCCGTCGCGTGCTTGCCGTCGGTGTCGAAGTGGTAGACGCCGGAGTCCGAATCGCGCTCGAAGTACCCGTGAGCCGCGATACAGCCGAGGTCGAGCTGGCGGTCGCCTTCGCCCGCACCGAGTGCCTTGCGCAAAGGGTCACCCATCGGCGGGCTCTTCCAGTCGCTCTCGAACGTGAGGAGGCCGGCCGTAAGGTGCGGGGGCGGCTTCGGGGGGTAAACGCCGCCTGCGTAAGGGATGGGCAGACTGGTCCGATGCAGACGTCGAACGCTCTCGGCCTTGTCCTGAGCATACCCCACGTACTTCGCACTCGTCGACTGCTTAGCCTCGAACACGGCGTACACGCTCTCAGCGGCGATTACAGTTTCCCCTTCGTACGTGAAGATCAAGGGCGAGTATTGACGATCGTACACGACGACGTCGATCTGATCGCTGAACTCGCCTTTGCTGTCCGCGACGGTTGCCTTCGCAGCCCGGTATCTCTCCGGGAGGTAGGTGTTAAGCAGTTCGATCCAGACGCTTTCGCTCGCGTCACCGCGGGAGGTGGGATGCCCGATGCTCTTCCGGGCCGTCTGAAGACGGTGCTGGACGTCGTCGTGAAGGCTGGCGAGCACTTCAGTGAGAGACCACTTCATCGGGTTAGGGTGTCGTTGAATGGGGGCGTGGGTGTCGTCGCCGTAGCGAGGTCTAGGACGCGGGCTGAGGACACTGCCTTCGCCGGGTACGCGTCGAGCACGATTGCCGGCAGGAGGCGTTGGGTGATGTCGGAGAAGGTGAGCCCGTGCTCGCGGTCGTCCGTAGGACCGGTCACCTCGACGACCTCGTCGATGAGGAGGCCGCCGAACCCCAGCGCGCCGAGGACGGGGCCGAGGACCGCCCTGCGCTGCTCCGCGGTCGGCCGGCCGAATGCGAGGACATCGGCCGCGCGACGACGGACGGCGGGGTCCAACGCACTCAGGCGGTTCGTACACATCACCACCGCAGCGGGGAGCCGGGCGGCGGCGAGGCGATCGACGCCGCGGATGAGGGCGTTGACGCCCGCCCGGTCTTCGTGGTGCATCTGGGCGGCCTCACGAGATTGGGCAAGCGCGTCGGCCTCGTCGATGAGGAGGATGACGGCCCCGGTTGCGGGGGCGTCTGGACCGTGAGGCTTGAGCTTTTGGGCCTCGTCGAACGCGTAGTCGAACGCGGCCGAGACGAGCTGCGTCATCTCACCGACTCGCCCTTGGCCTCGGGCCGACAGGCTAAGCGGGAGAAGTGTGACGTCGATGTCCTCTCGGCGCGCGACGGCGTCGCCGATGGTGGATGCGAGTTCGGTCTTGCCAGAACCGACGTCGCCGGCCAGGACGACGAGGGGCGGGCGGCGGAGGATGTCGCGGACGTACGGCCACGCACCGTCATGGTGGTCATCCGCCCACTCCTTGAGCCCAGCGGGGTTGACCAACAGCGAGAGCATCTTTGCGAGCCGGTCTTTATAGGCGTCGACCCCGACGAGCCGGCCCAGCTGCTCGCGTGCCTCGTCGTTAGGGTACGACTCGGGGCGTTCAAACAAGTCCTCGAACGACGGTGGGTTGCTCATGGGGCTAGTAGGCCAGAACTGACGAGCGGCTGAGCGCCCGCCCGCCGGCGGAATAGGTGAGGTTGGAGGCGAAGTAGCCGTTGACGCCGGGCTCGGCGGCGTTGCTGCGCTGAAACGGGAGGCCGCGACCGAAGGCGTCGCGGTCGGCCTGCGTCGTCAGCCACCACTTGTCGGAGTACGTGAGGTAGCTGGAGAAAGAGGCACCCGAGATGTCGGCACCCGGCCGGATCCGGCCGGGATCGTCACTCGTTCCGCTCGACAGTTCCGACGCCCTGTACTTCAGCGTAGGCGTGATCCAGAGCCCGTTCCGCTTGAAGCCGTAGGTCACCTCCCCGAGGTAGCCGTTCTTGAGGAGTTGAACGACCTCATCCTCGTAGTCCGCGATCGAGGCGTCCGAGGGCTTGCTGTAGAACCGCTGGAGGCGCTTGAGGTCGGTCGCCACCTTGGCCGCGGTATGGCGGGCGTGCGTGATCGTGAACGTGGTCGAGTCGGTATATGTGTAGCTGCTCATGGGTCAGGCGGAAAAGGCGGGGCCGAAGACGCGTCGCCAGTAGCGGACAGTCTCGCCCTTGGTGGGCGCGGCGAGGGCGGCGTCGATCGCGTCGCCCGCGTCGAGGGCCGCCTCGACGATGGCGTTCGCGTTGACGTCGGTGTAGAGCCGGCCCGCGTTGTTGTCCGCGTTGACGGGGTCGATCACCTGGACCCGGTCGTCGATCTCGCCGACGTCCGAGGCCCGGTAGTAGTCCTCGAACACGACCCGCTCGCGGAGGTCCGTCCGGGCGAGGTACGTGAAGAAGGCCTGGAGCGCCTCAGGGTAGTCCGAGAGGTCGAGCCCGTCGTCGGCCAGCTTGGAGAAGACGAGTTCGATGATGAACGACTTCAGGCGGAAGTCTGGACGCTCACGCTTCTCCTTCCGCGCCCAGAACTTGGCGAGGCGGACGACTTGGGCGAAGTCCTTGTGGTTTGCCTTCCGCCGGACGAGCGAGAACTCGAGGTGGCGCGGGATCGAGGTCTCGAGAAACGAGCCGTCGTCCTGGCTCACGAGACGGCCGTACCAGTCGGGGTCGCCGTCGTAGAGGATCGGCACGACGTCGACGTCGAGGCCGCTCCCCTGGAACGAGACCGTGACCGAGTAGGTCTGCGGTTTGACCTGGTCGGGGCTGAAGTTGGGGAACGCCTTCCGCAGCCGCTCGGCGATGTACGCGAGGAGGGACTCGATGTCCTGGGGTGCGCTGGCACCGCTGACGTAGCACGCGACGTCGATGTCGTTCAGCGTGCGGAGGGCGGTGCCCTTGGCGATGCTCCCTGAGAGGAGCATCTTTCGGAGGGCGAAGTCGGGGTGATCGGCGAGGTAGGCCTCGAGCTTCTCGCGGAGGCGGCGGGCCTGGGCGCGGTGCTCGTTCGCCTTCTCGCGCGGGAGGTTGACCCGGTCCTGGGCGAACTGGACGATGTCGGCGTGGCCGACGTGCGATCTGGACATACGATTGGGGGACGTTGTGTAACAATAAACCGACAGTTAGGAGTAACAGGCAAGTCCAAAATCACCGGAAGCGCTACCGACTTGCGCGAGAGGCTACCGGGAGCGTTACTTCCGGCATGAGGACAGACACGCCAGGCCCTGCCACGACGCTGGGTAAGCGCTTGAAGGACGCCCGAGGAGGCATGAACCAGCGCGAGGTCGCCTCGGTGCTCGGCGTCACCCGCGAGCTCATCTCGATGTGGGAGACCGGTGCGCGGGCGCCTTCCGACGCAAACCTCAGGCGGCTCGCAACTCTCTACGGGGCCTCCTACGAGCGGCTCATCGGCGCCGAGGTGGGCACCTCGTGGAGCCCGGTGACCGTGATGCTCCGCAAGGCCGGAGGGGCGCTCGACGAGGCCGAGAAGAGCGAACTGCTGGACTGGCTCGGGTTCCTGGACCGGTGGGCCGAGCGGGTCGCTGACATAGACGCCCACGGGGCGCGGGGCTTACGCCGACCGCCCAGGCCGCTCGACGGGATCGGGCCCGTGTACGATGCGCGGAGGGCGCCGACGCTGGCTGCCCACGTCCGGGGGTACCTCGGAGTCGGCGACGGCCCGCTCCCCGATCTGTACGCGCTCCTCGACGCTGCTGGCGTCTTGGTCTACCGGGGAGCCGGTCGGCCCGGTGTCGGACGCTCGGGCGTGGTCTCGGGCGCGTTCGTCAACCACGGCGACCTCGGATACTGCGTTTACGTCAACGTCGCTTGCAGCTCCGGCCGGCAGGCGTTCACGCTGGCCCACGAACTGGCCCACGCGCTCTTCCACTTCCCCGAGCGGGCCACCGTCAGCGTCGGCGGGGACCGCGCGCGAGAGGAGAGGTTCGCGAACGCGTTCGCCTCCCACTTCCTGGTGCCTGGGCGCGAGCTCCGGCGCCTCTCGAAGCGTTGGCTCAGGGGGCCGGTCGACGAGTACGGCGCCGTCCTGCTCGCTGCGCACTTCCGCGTGAGCTACGCGATGATGCTCTACCGGCTCCTCGACGAGGGGCTCGCTCAGAGGGACTCCGTCGACGAGTGGAAGAGGTACAGCCCGGTCGCTCTCGCCGACCGGCTCGGGATCCCGGCCGACCCCTTCTGCACGGCCGACATCGACACGAACGACGGGCTCGACCGCTACCCGCTCTCGGTGAGGAACGCCGTCCAGCGCGCGTTGCTCGAGGACCGGTTACGGCCGAGCCAGGCGGCGGACGTGCTTGGCATCGACGAGACGGTCCTTGAGGAGGGTCTCGGCCCGCCTGCACAGACCGACGACCGCGCGGCGCGGGAACTCGACGAGTACCCCTGGGCCTAGCGGACGACGCGATGGAACCGCACGCGGTCGTGGACGGGTCAACCGTGTTGAGGTTCGTTCGGGCCGGGCTGGCCGCCGGACTCTGCGACGCCATCGGCGGGCCGGTCGGTCTGACGCCGGACGCCCTCTGTCCTGATGAACCGGCGACGTGGCGCGCCGGGAGCTTGGTGCGGGCGGCCCTTTCTCGAGAGCGACGCGTCGGAGGCCGGGGGCCAGTCCAGGAGTTCGTTAACGCCGGCGCCGCGTACTGGGTCGCCGTAGACTACGGCGAGGCAGAGACCAGGATGGCGAGCGCACTCCGGAGCCGTCAGATGAACGACGTCGACCTCGGGGGATCGTGGGGCGCGGGCACGCGCGGAGCCCAATGGCTCGGAGCGGGCAACTCAGAAGCCCTCGCCGTAGCACACCTCCAGGACATCCCCCTGTTGACATGCTGCGCGCTCACCCTCGCCGTCGCTCGGAGGTTTACTCCCGAGACGGAGCTGGTTGACGGCGCGCTCGTGATGGCATCGTTGGACCGACGTCGAGAGGCGTCGTAGCCGAGGAGCGAGAGGCGCCTAGAACTCGTCAGTGTGATCAAAACGAAAGGCCCCGAACCCCATGGTATGCAAGAGGATCGGGGCCTATGTGGTGTGGAGATGCCGGGAGTCGAACCCGGGTCCGAAAAACGCTACAGTCCAGGCGTCTACGCGCGTAGTCAGCGCTTCAAGGTCTTTGCCGCCTCGGCGTGGCCCGCTGACGGGCTTCCGCGGTGGCGCAGGCTGGTTGGGTCTCGCCCCTTTGCCTCAGCCGGAGGCTCCGGGGCCAGCTCACTCTGGTCGGTGCTCTGCACAGCGATAGTGAGCGTCCGCCGTGCAGAACAGCTAGCGGCTAATTAAGCGGCCAGCGAGTAGGAGTAGTCGTTCGCAGCTACAATTGCGTTCCGATGGGTGTCACGGGCGTATCGGACACCACCCGGCGCGCAGCCTGCCGCACACGTCTCTCGTCGAAACCGTGTCATCCCCAAAGAACAACCCGCGAGGCGGGCGCCCACCGAGGCGAGCGAGAAGGCACAACGTACGCACACCGCGCGCGGTGCCTACTCCGTCGCGTCTTCATCCCGGTCGCGCGGCGTGCCCAGCACCACGAGGCCGCGCTCGCGGAGTGCCGCCGTGAGCGGCCCCAGGACCGCCTCGCGGAGGCCCGGCGTGAGCGCGTACACCTTCGAGCGTCCGCCCAGGAACGACCGCCGCTCGGCGCGGACGTAGACGCGCACGAAGCCGCCGTCGAGCGGGACGAGGTCGAGCGCCGCCTCGGTGCGCGAGGCGAGGCCATCACCGACAGGGCGCGAGGCCGTCGAGACCATGCCTGCCGCGTGCGCCGGCACGATCTCCCAGCCGGCCTCCGTCGCCGCCTCGGTGAGGCGCGTCGCGAGCGCTGACGCCGCGAGCGTCGAGTCGGCCCCGAGGCGGACCTCGTAGTCGCTGTAGGGCGGGCTCAGCCGCGGCGCGCAGCCGACGGCACCGATGAGAGCGAGAAGGGGGAGGATCCGCCGCATGGGACCCCAAGACTACCGCGCCCGCCACCGACCGACGGGGCAAAAAAAAGGCCGGGCGGACACGCTCACCCGTACGTGTCCGCCCGGCGTGCGCGGGCCGGAGCCGCGGCGCACTGGTATCGCTCTTCGCGCTCCGCACGATGTCGTGGCCGGAGCGTGCTGACCTCTCTGACAACCGGCGTGCCAGGCCGGCTCCCTGCGGGAAACCGCTTCCAGACAGCCCTGAGGCCCGATTCGCTCTGGAAAGGCAGCGGCATGCGTCTTCGGGGGAGAACAGCCCTGTCCTCGATCCCGGACGCTCCGGTGCAGGGCGTGGACACGACCGCTCCTCATGCCGTCGCGCGCCCTCCCCGAGGCGGATCCGGCAGAGGCTGGGCATATGAAGCCTCGCCGAGTCTGAGGGGTGGGCCTGGTGCGGCGGCGGCGGCGGCCCTACTTTTGCTCTCCTTCGGCTCCTCGTAGCCCCTCAAACGACAGCCCCGGCCACTATGCCCTGCGGACGTAAGCGCAAGCGACACAAGATCGCGACGCACAAGCGCAAGAAGCGGCTTCGCAAGAACCGCCACAAGAAGAAGAACCGCTAGTCGGCGCTCGCTCCGCTGGAGTCGCGCCGCCCGCACGCCGTGGCGTGCGACTCGGTCTCCATCAGGCCGCTCCCGCCTCGGGGGCGGCCTGACGTTCGTTTCGGCTCGGGAACCGCCCCGCGCCCGTAGTTTCTGACGCCCGCCTCGTGGGCCATCATCCGCCTCGCCTTCCATGAGTCAGCGCTCGCGTGCCGTCCGGTCCTCGATCTGGGGCTTCCTCGTCGGAGGGGCCACGGGCTTTACCCTCGGCCTGCTCCTCGCCCCCGACGAGGGGCGCCAGCTCCGGCGCCGGGCGGCCTACCTCCTCGACCGCTGGGCGAACGACCTCGCCCGCGTCGTCGACCGCCTCGACCGGGCCGGCGTGCCCAGCGACGCCCGCCAGCAAGCCGACGCCCTCGTGGCCGACGCCCGCCAGCAGGCCGAGTCGCTCCTGAGCGAGGCCGACGCCCTCATCAGCCAGGCGCGCCACGGCCGGCCGACGCCGCCCCGCGCGTCGGACCGCTCCGCGTCCTAGCCGGCTCCCTCCCAGGCCGGCTCCCTTCTCTCTCCCCGGCGCCCCGGCGCCGCCTCGTCTCCTCGCACCTGTGCGCTTCTCGATTCTCCTCCCCAGCGCGGAGGGCAAGCAGCCTGGCGGCAACCCGCTGGCGCCCGACATGTTCGACTACCGCTCGTCGAACACGTTTAACTACTTCTCGGACCTCAACCCCGAGCGCCGGGCGCTGATCGATGCCCTCCAGGCACAGATCAATGAGGCGGATGACGCTGCGCTGGAGAAGCTGTTCGGCGTCAAGGGCGACACGCTCGCCGAGGCGGTCGAGGCCAACCAGACCGTCTACCGGAGCCCGCTCATGGCGGCCGTCGACCGCTACAGCCCCGGCGTGATGTACGCCTCGATGGACTTCGCGGCCTTGCCGACCGGATCGCAGCGTCGCCTGCTCGAGAACGGGGTCATCTTCTCGGGCCTGTTCGGGCTGCTCCGCCCCGACGACCTCATCCCGAACTACCGGCTCAAGATGGACGCCTCGGTGGAGGGCGTGGGCAAGGCGGCAGCGTACTGGAAAGAGCCGCTCTCGAACACCCTCAACGCGCTCCTGAAGGGCCAGGCGGTGTGGAACCTTCTGCCGGGCGCCCACGAGGCGGCCTGGGACGACGCGGAGACCTACGGCCGGATGATCCGGGTCAAGTTCTACAAGGAGGCCGACGGCGAGCGGAAGGCGGTCTCGCACGGCGTCAAGGAGCTCCGCGGGTCGCTCGTGGCGTTCATCGTCAACGAGACGGCCGACGCGGTGGAGGCGCTCGACGACTGGGAGGCGCCGGACGGCTACGAGGTCGACCCCGACGCCTCGGAGATCGACGAGGCGGGCGGCGGAACCGTCGTCATGGTGTCGAGCCCCGGATGGGAGAAGCGCCGCGCGGCACGCCGGAAAGCGAAGGCCCAGGCGGAGGCCGAAGCCGAGGCGGCCCGCAAGGCGCGCGAAGAAGAAGACGAGGACGACTAGCGTGCCGGTCGTCATCGGCATCGCCGGCGGCTCCGGGTCGGGCAAGACGACCGTCCAGCGGCGCGTGATGGAGCGGTTCGGGCCGCGCCGGATCGCCCTGATCGACCACGACGCCTACTACCGCGACCTCTCGCACCTCGAGCCCGACCAGCGCGCGCGGTTCAACTTCGACCACCCGGACGCGCTCGAGACCGACCTCATGGTCGACCACCTGGATCGCCTCCTCGGGGGCGAGCCGGTCGAGAAGCCGACCTACTCGTTCGAGACGCACAGCCGCCTCGGGGCGACCGAGGCCGTCGAGCCGCGGCCGGTCGTGCTCGTCGAGGGCATCCTCGTCCTCGCCGAGCCCGCCCTCCGCGAGCGGATGGACGTCAAGCTGTTCGTCGACGCGCCGGCCGACGTGCGCCTCATGCGGCGCCTCGAGCGCGACATCCACGAGCGCGGCCGATCGGTCGACTCGGTCCTCAGCCAGTACCGGCGGACGGTCCGCCCGATGCACAACGAGTTCGTCGAGCCGTCGAAGCGCCACGCCGACGTCATCATCCCCCGAGGCGGGCGCAACGAGGTCGCCATCGACATGGTCCTCTCGCGCGTCCAGTCGCTCCTCGACCTCGACGGCTAGACCGCCTCGGTGAGGAGCCGGATGCCCTCCAGCACGAGGTGCGGCTCGACGCGGTCGATGATCGGCAGGCGTTCGGCCAGCCACGGCCCCCAGCCGCCCGTCGCGACCACGAGCGGTTCGCCTCCGACGGCCTCCATGGTCCGGTCGAGGAGGCCGGCTACGCCGTCGAGCACGAGAGCGACCAGCCCGGCCTGGATCGCCTCGGTGGTCAAGGTGCCGATCACCGAGGCGGGGAGCGTCCACGCCACCTCGGGGAGCTGGCGGGTGTCGCGGGCGAGCGCGCGGCGCAGCAGGTCGGGGCCGGGCAGGATGGCGCCGCCGAGGTAGGCGGGCTCGACCGAGACCGCCTCGGTGGTGATCGCCGAGCCGGCGTCGAGGGCGACGACCGCCCGCCCGCCGGCGAGGGCGTGCGCGGCGACGGCCGCCGCGAGACGGTCGGCCCCGAGCGTGTGCGGCGTCCGGTACGCCATCCGGAACGGCAGGGGGAGGTCTGCCGAGATCGCCACCGCCTCGGTGCCGAACGCGATGCGCACCGCCTCGGCGAGGACCGGCGTGAGGTCGGGCACGACCGATGCCAGACCGGCGCCGTCGATGCCGGCCCCGAGGCGGCGCAGGCGCTCGGCCCACACGGCCTCCGAGGCGGCGTCCGACGGCCAGCGGACCGCCTCGCCCCAGCCGCCGTCCCAC
>JBCCQJ010000148.1:0-10805 GCA_039024395.1 Bacteroidota bacterium
TGCGCTCCGCGAGGCCGTCAGGGCACTGAGGTGGGAAGACGCGGCAGGATGGCTATCCCACGCGGGCTATCGTCTCCCTTCTACCGCGTAGCGCTGTAATGTTGGCCACACCGACTCGACAGGTATCATTTTCACACTTGCCGAGGCGGAGGACCTCATCGTCGGGATCGCTGGAGAGTCTGTGAACGCATCCACAGGGAGCAGACCCAAGGAAACGCGGATATCGGTCCCCAGAGCGATAGAGGCCTCCATCAGCACTCGAGAGCGCGACTTTTCAAGCGTTTCGATCGAAGTCGTTGATGCTCCAGTCGTCGACGTTCTCCGCGACTTGGCACGTCAGGCAAACCTCTCCATCGTCACGGCTTCCTCGACCGATGCGCGGGTCACAGCTCATTGGGACAACGTTCCAATCGACGAGGCTCTCCGTCTCCTTCTCCTCGGCACGCCACTCACCTCACGTAGAGAGGGGTCGACGGTCGTCGTCTCTGACAGACAACTCCCGGGAATGCAAACCTCCCGGCTCATCCCACTCCATCACATCCCCGCGCCGGGCACAGTCGAGCGTCTTCCCGAATCACTCCGTCGCGAGGCCACCGTTCAGCTCATCCAGGAGCAAAACGCCCTCCTCGTCACGGCACCCGCTGACGTCCTTGCGGCCACCGAGGCGTTCGTCCGGGAAATCGACGTCGAGCCGGAGCAGATCCTCCTCGAGGTCCTTGTCGTCGAGTTCGAAACGACAGGGCTCCGAGAAGCGGGTGTCTCGTTCCTGGGTGGGCTCCTCCCAGAAGACCCTGGCGCCCCGGCTCTCGCCGGCCCTGGTCGACCTGCGTACATCTTCGGGGGTGGGGACGACCAACGTGGCGGCCTCGACGTAGTGGGCGACGCCGAGGCGGGGAACAGGGTCCTCAACTTCTGGCGCGACGTGCTCGGCATCCGGTCGATTGGGCGCCTCCCGTCCGATTTCTACTTCCGTCTGCAGGCACTCGAACAGACCGGCCAGGCTAAGGTCCAATCCCGACCTCACATCGCTACGCTGAACGGGAACACGGCTTCCATCTCGGTCGGGACGAGCCAATACTACATCCTCAAGTCGGCCTATGGGTACGGTCAAGAGGGACCGTTTGGTGGAGGCACCGAGGCGGAGCGGTTCGAGTACGTCCGGGCCGACGTCCGCCTAGAGATTACTCCCTTCGTCACCCAGGCAGACGGCCCGGACGGCCCTGCCGATGTCACGGCCGTCATCCGGCCCACCTTCGCTACGCCGGTCGGGGCCTTCGACCCCCGCGTGCCGCCGACCATCCGTTCGTGGTCGGTCGACACATCGGTTCGACTGCGCGACGGCGAAACGTTCATGATTGGGGGGCTTGTGCAGGAGCACGAGCGGGTCGTCGAGAACCGGATTCCTGTCCTGGGGCGGATCCCTCTGCTCGGCCGGCTCTTCCGGAACTCATCACGGGAGCGAACGACGGGTGAGCTCGTCATCTTCATTACTCCGCACGTGCTCGATACCGACCGTTCAAACCTCGCTGACCGGCCCTACCTGGCGCCTCGAACGGCCCGGGATATGGAACGTCCGTAGCTGGCCGCATAACCGAACTCGCGAGCTGAGGAAAAGCACACGGCGGCCCCGATGCGGGCATCATGGACGCTCCGTCACCGCACGGGCAAGGCGAGCGGGCAAACGCGTCGAGGCGGTCAAGCGACACAATGAGATTGAGTGTGACCGGGCCGCTCCTAAGATCGGAGGGGGAGAACAGCGCCTCGGGGCAGGTGTCAGAACGTAAACGCGAAGTTGGCGATGGGCGCGAAGCCGACGACCTGGGTGCCGCCATCGATGCTGGAGCCTCCCGAGTCGGCAGCGATCACGCCGAAGAGGTCCACCGAGTAGCGGTCTCCGAAGAACCGAACGCCGGGGAAGAACCCGACCCCTTCGGTCCCCTCCCCCACCGGCAGGCCGATGTCCAGCAGCAGCTTCACGCCGTTGTTGAGCTGGATCTCCCCGCCGCCGGCGAGCAGCACGCCGTCCGCCGCCTCGACGTCGGCCGCCTCCACGGACCCGCCGATGAACCCGGTCACGCTCACCGAGGCGGAGCGCAGGTCGTCGCCGACGGTGATTGCGGCGTAGGGCGTCAGCGCGAAGCTGCCGTTGACCTCGCTCTCCGAGGCCAGCGGGATGATCGCGTTGGCTCCGATGGCCGCCGCGAACGAGCCGGTGTCGACGAGGCCCGCCTTCACCCCCACGACGGGAAGCGCCGCGAACGAGTCGCTCCCGAACGTGAAGGGCAGCGTTCCACTCACGTCGATCCGGTCGCCCAGCCCGACCGTCGCGTTGGGGATGATGTAGAACAGCGTCCCGACGCGCGTGCGGCCGCCCCCCAGCGTCCGGCCGGTGGGTGAGAACGCAAGCCGCGTGCGGGTCGGGTCGACGCGGAAGAACCGCCCACCGATGAGGGGGCCGATCTCGGCGATGCGCGCCTGCGGGATCCGCTGCTCGACGCCGTTCGCGCCGATCACGACGACCGGGTCCGCCTCGGGGTCGACGACCTCGCCGACGATCACCGTCCCGTCGTCGAGGACGATGCGTTTGGGGGCCGTCTGTGCCGTCGAGGCGGCCGCGAACGCGAAGGAGACGAGAGCGAGAGCGAGAAAACGGAGCATCCAGGAGACCGAAGTGAGCAGGAGCGCACCGCAAGCCGCAGTCGCGCGCCCGATGGTATCGCCACCTCACGTCTCGCACCTAATCCGTTTGAACCACTCCAAGGCGGCACCGCCTCGGGGATGGGTTCTGTGGTGGCACGTCACCCCCTCACGGAGCTGGCCGAGCGCAGAGGATGCAGCGAGAGGCATTGGGGGGAGACCCTCTTGCCCCGTCCCTCTTGCCCCGTGCCCGGCGACTCGTCAGGATCGGCCTCAGGCCGTACGCAGCCAGCGCCAGAGGTCGCCGAACGTGGCCTTCTTGCCGTACATCAGGATCCCGACGCGGTAGATCCGCGCCGCGAGCGCGATCACGCCCACGAACGCCGCCCCGAGGAGGACCAGCGCGAGCGCCACCTGCCACACCGGCACGTCGGTGACGGCCATCCGCACCACCATCAGGATGGGCGACGACAGCGGGAAGAGCGAGAGCACGAGCGCGAGCGTGCTGTCGGGCTCGTCGGCCACGATCGCCAGGAAGAAGACCGGCAGCATGATCGGCAGCACGACCGGCGCCTGGAGGCTCTGCGCGTCCGACTCCTGGTCGACCGCGCTGCCCACGGCGGCGAAGAGCGCCGAGTAAAGGAGGTAGCCGCCGATGAAGAACAACACGAAGGCGACCACCAGCCCCGGCGACACCACGCCCGAGAGCATCGCCGCAGGATCCGGGACGTCGACGCCGGCCCCGGCGGGCATGGCCGTCGCCGGGTCGGGCGCGAGCATCACCAGCAGCGGCCCCGCGGCGACCGTCATCCCGGCCATCAGCGCCATCCAGGCGAGGAGCTGCGAGAGGCCGACGGCCCCGATCCCGAGCACCTTCCCCATCATCAGCTCGAACGGCCGCACGCTCGACGCGACCACCTCGACGATCCGGTTGGCCTTCTCCTCGATCACGCCGCGCATCACCAGCATGCCGTAGATCAGGATGGCGATGTAGATCAGGAGCGCCAGGAAGTTGGCGAGCAGGAACCGCCCGAGCGCGTCGTCGCCCCCGTCGCCGTCGGCGCTGACGGTCACGCGGTCGAGCGCGACGTCCGACGCGAACGCGTCCACGACCGCGGGCGACGCCCCGGCCGCCTCGGCGCGCGCCTGGCGCACGACCTCGCGGACCGACCGCCGGAGCCCGCCCTGGGGGTCGATGCCGCCGCGGGCGTAGTACGCCGCCCGCGCCTCGCCCACCGAGTCGAGCAGCGCCTCGGGGAGGACGAGCGCCCCGTCGAGGCGGCCGTCGAGGATCTGCGCACGGAGCGAGTCGACGGGCGCGTCGGTGGCCACCACCTCGGTGTTCTCCGGCAGGGCCTCGGCGACGGCCTCCCCGAGGCGGCCCGTCTCGTCGACGACCGCGATGCGCTCGCCGCTGTCGTCGGAGAACGCGAGCAGCGGCAGCGCGAACGAGGCCACGCCCAGCAGCGGCACGGCCAGCGTGGCCACGATGAACCACTTCGAGCGGATCCGCCGGAGGTACTCGCTCTTGGCGATGAGAAGCGTCTTGTTCATCGGAGTTCAGAGTTCGAGGTTCGGAGTTCGGAGTTCGTCTCCCCGAGGCGGTCCAACTCTGAACTCTGAACCCCGAACTCCGAACCCGTCACGGCCTGCCGGAAGATGTCGACCAGCGGCGGCTCGTGGACCTCGAACCGGTCGATCTCCTCGGCGCCGGCGAGCGCAGCCTCGAGGACCGCCCGCGGCGGCGTGCCGGCCCCGAGGCGGAGGACGGCCTGGCCCTCGCTCTGGCTCAGCACGCGCACCGCGCCCGCCTCGGTGAGCGGCCCGAGCCAGCCGCTGTCGCCGGCGAAGGCAACCGTGACGGTGTCGCGGCCGAAGCGGCGCTTCACCTCGCGCAGCGACCCCTGAAGCACCGCCTGGCCGCCCGCGATCAGGCAGAGGTCGTCGCAGAGCGCCTCGACCGACTCCATGCGGTGGCTCGCGAAGAGCACCGTCCGGCCGGCGTCGCGCATCTCGCCGATCACCTCGACCAGCAGGTCGGCGTTGAGCGGGTCGAGCCCCGAGAACGGCTCGTCCAGGATGACCAGCTCGGGGTCGTGGACGACCGTCGAGATGAACTGGACCTTCTGCTGCATCCCCTTCGACAGCTCCTCGGTCCGCTTGTCGGCCCACGAGGCGGCGTCGAAGCGGTCGAGCCAGTGGGCGACCGCCGTCTTCGCGGCTGCCTCCGACATCCCCTTGAGCTGGGCGAGGTAGACGAGCTGCTCGCCGACCTTCAGCTTGCGGTAGAGGCCGCGCTCCTCGGGGAGGTACCCCATCCGCGCCTGCGTGGGCGGCCCCACCGGCTCGCCGCCGAGCGTGACCGTGCCCGCGTCGGGGGTCGTGATGTAGGTCACCATCCGGATGGTCGACGTCTTGCCGGCCCCGTTGGGGCCGAGCAATCCGAACAGCCGGCCGGGCTCGGCCGTGAACGACACGCCGTCGACCGCGACCGTTTGACCGTACCGTTTGGTCACGTTTTCGAGACAGAGGACGGGGGGCATTTAAGCGACCGGGAGATCAGGAACGGGGCGGCAGGGCGGCGGGTACGGCCCGAGGCGACGGAGGTTACCTCTGGCTTGCCATCCCTGCCGTTCTCCCCCGCTGCCATGACCCGCCTGAACGCTGCCCTCGCCGTCGTCCTCGTCGGCCTCCTCCTCGTCGCGACGGGCTGCGACGGCGAGGACGCGAGCCTCCTCGGGGAGTTCGAGGCGTCGGTCCAGGTCGGCCCGCTCACCGAGTTCGTCGACGGCGAGGCGGTCTACACCGTCGTCGACACCGAGGCGGGGCCGGCGTTCGTGCTCGGCCTGTTCGTGGGCGACCTCGGCGACAGCGACTTCGACGCCTACAACTACGTCCTCTTCCGGCGGCCGGGCGCGCGGCCGGGCGTCGGAGCCTACGCGATCGACGACGTGACCGACCGCGCCGTGGCGGCGACCGTCGCCGAGGTCGACGACGCCGACGATCCGCGCGAGGCGGTGGGAACCGTGCTCCGGGGCGTCGACGGCACGCTCGCCGTCACCCGCGTCGACGGCTACGGCTTCCTGAGCGGCACCTTCCGCTTCGATGCCGAGGGGATCGCCGTCCAGCGGCCGTCGGAGGCCATCGGCGGGGCCGCCAGCGGAACGTTCGAGGCCCGCTACGAGCCGCCGTCGACGTTCCGCCGCCTCGGGGTCGACCTGGGCTTGTAGAGCGCCCTTCGGGTCGCTCTGAGGAGTGGAGGAGCGCGCTGCGCGCGCGGAGGAGTGGAGGAACGACCGCTGACGGGTGCTTGGAGCGACGTGCCCCACCCTCACACCGACCTGCTGTCGGCTCTAGGCCGAGCTACTCCTCGACCCGCTCGAACTCGAGGCCCTGGACGGTGAACGACGCCCCCGAGGCGGTGAAGGCGATCTCCGTTCCGTCGTCGCGGTCGAAGAACGCCGTCGGCGACTCCGGCATGAGGCGGATCTCGCCGCCGTTCCACAACGTCACCCCGACCAGCTCTCCGTCCCCGACGTCGAGGTCGACAGTCAGCCCACGGTCCGCGTTGCGGTAGCGCCCAGCGAAGGCGGCGAGGGCGTCGGCGCCGAGCGCCACCGAGCGCTTCGTCCGCGGCTCGTGGTCCGGCCAGCCGTACTCGCGGGCGACGGCGAACAGGATCTCGTCCATGAGCACGCCGCCCTGGTCGCTGTTCGTCATGATGACGACGCCCTGGCCCCCGTCGAGCTGGGCGAGGAGGACGCAGCGGAAGCCCTCGTTCGCGCCTCCGTGGCCGAAGAAGGCACCGCCCGGGTGGAGGCTCGGCCCGAGGCCGTAGCCGCCGACCGCGTCGGGCGTCACCATCTGGCGAACGGTCTCGGCCTCCAGGACCGGGTGCGACCCGCCGGCGAGCGCGCTTTGGACGGCGATGGCCCAGCGCGCGAGGTCCGCCGGCGTGGTCCAGAGGCCCGCTGCGGCCTGCTCGGGGTAGGTGTGGAACCCGCCATCGACGCGCGCCCCGTCGCCACGATAGCCCCGCGCCGCCTCGGGGCGGAGCGCCTCGGGGAGGGGCTGGGCGAACGTGCTGCGCGCCATCCCGAGCGGACCGAGGACGCGCTCGTCGAGCACCGAGGCGAACGGGCTCCCCGTCTCGTCCTCGACGAGCTGCTGCATGACGGTGTAGCCGCCCCCCGAGTAGCGCTGCTCCGTCCGCGGTGCCAGGTCGACACGCACCGGGTCGGTGTTGCCCGCCCCGTCGAGGACGCCGGTCGTCGACGGGACGTCCGCCTCGGGGCCGTAGCCGGGGAAGCCGTGGACGGTGAGGCCGGCCGTGTGCGTGAGGAGGCCGCGCAACGTCACTGGCGCCTCGGCGGTGAGGTCGTTGGCCGGCACCTGCCACGAGGTGAGCGTCTCGTTCACGTCGGCATCGAGGCGGAGGGCCCCCGCCTCGACGAGGTCGAGCACGGCCGTCGCGGCGACGGGCTTGCTGATCGAGGCGGCCTGAAACCGCGTCTCGGGCGTAACGGCCACCCCGCCGTCCACGTCGGCCAGCCCGTACGCCCGCGTCCACACCACCTCGCCGCCCTCGAAGAACGCGACGCTGACGCCGGGAACGCCGAGTTCCGTCATTCGCTCGGCGAGCCCCGTCGGTTCGGTCGGCTCGTTCTCGATCTGGAAGGCCGGAACGAGGGCTCGTTCGATGGCCGCGATCCGCTCGGCGTGGTCGGTTTCGGCAGTCTGGGCGGCGGGAGCGAGCGCGAGCGTGCTCAAGAGGGCGGCGGCGAACAGGCGGTAGGTCATGCGTGAGATCGCGGGGGGTGATGAGCGGTAGACGGCCACCTCCCACGATCGTTGCGCCCAACCTCTAGATCAGCCCGACGCGGTCTTCGGGGATCGGCAGCACGTACTGCGGCTCCAGCGCCTCTTCGTGAACGCCGAGCTGGCCCGTCCCCCGGAAGTCGACCAGCACGTGGTCGTCGGTCTGGCCCAGCACCTCGCCGACGCCGTAGAAGGTGGGCGCTGGGCCGTAGTAGACCAGCTCGCCGCGGTGCACGCTCGTGTTGCGGGCGCGCCGGTAGAACGGCGGCACGACCGGCAGCAGCTCCAGCCGGTACGGCGGGCGTGCGTTGGGGTAGGCAGAGCGATCGGAGGGCATGGAGGTCCGCCTCGGGGACAGGTCCCGAACTACGGGTGGGCTCGGGTAGTATACCCTGCGCCCGTCGGGGTCCCCTCTGCACTGCCTTTCCACCCATGCCCTACGACCGCCGCATCCTCGACCGACAGGTGGGCCGCAACGCGCAGCTCTTCGCCGAGGCGCTGGCCGAGCTCGAGACGCCGGCGAAGCGCTTCCCCTACGTCCGCATCCTGGTGTCGCTGATCGAGAACGCGCACCCCGAGTGGAGCCAGGCGCCCCAGAAGGCCGAGCAGATCGCCGAGGTGGCCGTGGCGCTCAGCAACAACGCCCTCGACCGCACCGAGGTGGCCGACGTCGTGCGGGTGCGCGACGAGGAGCGGGGCCTGGGCACCACGTAGAGCCGCCGCGGGGCTGGGGGACCGCCTCGGGGCTACCGGACGCGGCCGGGGTTGTCGCGGATGAACGATGCCCAGTCCTTGGGCGCCCCCGAGGCGGGGCCGGACTGGAGCCGGCGGGCGTGGCAGAGCGCGACGGCAAGGGCGTCGCTCGCGTCGAGGCCCCGGTCGGTGCCGTCTCCGAGGAGGGCGCGGACCATGAACGCCACCTGCTCCTTCGACGCCCGCCCCTTGCCCGTCACGGCCTTCTTGACCTCGGCCGGCGCGTACTGCGCGAGCGGGACCTGCCGGTCCATGGCCGCGATCAGCACCACCGTCTCGACGCGAACGAGCTTGCGCATCGCCTGGACGTTCTGGCCCAGGAACGGGACCTCGACGGCCGCCTCGTCGGGGTGGTGCGCGTCGATCAGGTCGAGGACGCGGTCGCGGATCTTCTGGAGGCGGAGCGTGTGGTCCATCGAATCGGGCAGGTCGATGGTGCCGTAGTCGAGTGCCCGCTCGGTGCGCCCCTCGACCTCGACCACGCCGAAGCCAGCCGTTCGCGTGCCCGGGTCGATGCCGAGGACGATCATGAGATGGGTCGATGGATGACGGATGATTGGAGGTGCCTCCGAATCCCCAATCTGCAATCGTCAATCCGACAATGCCTCGAGCGCCTCGTCGGTGACCTCGAGCGTCGAGAAGACGGCCTGCACGTCGGGGTGGTCGTCGAGGGCGTCGAGCAGGCGCAGGACCTTGGCCGCGTCCTCGGGCGGGAGGGCGTTCGTGGTGGTCGGAATGCGCTGGAGGCCCGCCTCGGTGGGCTCGACGCCCGCCTCGGTGAGCGCCGCCTGCACAGCGCCGAAGGCCTCGACCGGCGCCTCGACGACGAACGCGGCTTCGCCGTCAGGGTCGTCGAGGCGGAGGTCTTCGGCGCCCGCGTCGGCGACGAGGAGGAACAGGTCGTCCTCGCTCGGCCCCGAGGCGGGAATCTCGAAGACGGCTTTCTGGTCGAACAGGAACGCGACCGAGCCGCTGGTGCCCAGGTTGCCGCCGGCCTTCGAGAACAGGCTCCGCAGGTCGGCGACGGTCCGGTTGGTGTTATCGGTCAGCGTCTCGACGAAGACGGCCACGCCGCCGGGCGCGTAGCCCTCGTAGGTGACCTCCTCGTAGTCGGCGCCCTCGATCTCGCCCGTGCCGCGCTTGATGGCGCGCTCGATGTTGTCCTTGGGCATGTTCTCCGCCTTCGCCTTGTCGATGGCGAGGGCGAGCCGGGCGTTCATGTCGGGCGAGCCGCCGCCCTCCCGCGCGGCGATCATGATGTCGCGCGCGATGCGCGCCCAGACCTTCGAGCGCTTGGCGTCTGCGGCGCCCTTCTTGCGCTTGATCTTCGACCATTTGTTGTGGCCTGCCATACCGGTCCTCGCGTTGGTGTCGAGGCCGGGCGCACCGCGCGCCCAGCACCGCCCAAAGATACGGCCGGCTCGGATCCCCCCCGAGGCGGTGGCCGCCCCCGAGGCGGCGAGCCTAGAGAAAGGTCTGCACGACGCCCACGACCACAAACGTGGCAACGCTGGCAAGGCAGAGCAGAGCGTGCTTGGTGGACTCGGCGAGGCGCATGCCCCCGCCTCTCGCAGCGCTGTACCGGGCGCCTCGGGGCCGCCGACAACCGGCTCTCGGGGTACGCGGCCGTTCCCGCGAGGGCCGTTAATCGAGCCGGGCGGTCCGTTGTCGCACTCCCAGCGGCCTTCGTCCCACTCCCACGCCTCGCACGGCGCCGAAGGGGGCTCGGCAGGGTTGGTCTAGGGCTCGACGGGGGGCGTCTCGCCGCCGAGCTCCTCGCCGCCGAGGGGCGCCGTCGAGCGGACTGCCTCGGCGAACGAGCTGAGGTGGTCGACCGAGAGGCGCGCCAGCCCCAGCCGGTTGGTGGCCGTGAGGACGTGGTCGAGGTCGAAGTCGAGCGCGACGCCCGACCCGAGGAGCACCTCGGCGCCGTAGTCGGCCGACCCGTTGCGGATCTGCTCGCGCCAGAGGTCGTCGGCGGCCTGCTCGGCGATCTCCTGGGGGTGCCCGGGTGACTTGGTGTGCCAGTAGAGCGAGGCCTCGTAGACGGGGCCGACGCCCTCGACCGACAGCCGGATGGTGAGCGCCTTGTCGCGGTCGCGGAGGAAGGAGAGCGCCGCCACCCGGTTCTCGACAATGCAGCCAGGGCTGAACGGCGACGTGTTCCACGAGAGGACGCAGTTGTCGCTGTTGATCCGGTCGCGGTTCTTGAGCCGCTGGAGCATCCGGAGGCTCCGGACGTCGACCACCAGCTCTTCGAGGTCTCCGAGGCGGAAGAGCTCGGTGCGGAACGGGCGGCCGACCGGGTGGCCCGCGAAGCCGGCCGCGACGCCGCCTTGGGTCACGTCGCCGTCGATGGTCAGCGTGTACTCGGCGGCCCCGTGCGCCTCGGGGTTGACGAACTCGAGGTAGACGTCGGCGCCGCTGCCGTAGAGGTCGATGAGGTCGTCGACGGTCTCCTCGAAGCGCGTGTAGCGCTCCTGGAAATTTCCGTCGGGGTCGAAGACGAACCGCCGGTTGCCGAGGTGCTCGGGCTGGTCGATCCGGTGGGTGTGCTGGTAGTGGTACGACTGACCCGCAATCGGGCCCGTAAAGAA
>JBCCQJ010000149.1:0-10758 GCA_039024395.1 Bacteroidota bacterium
CGTCCACCCGTCGCCGTCGCGGCGCACCCGGACGAGCGGCCCGTCCGGCCCGAGCGCGGCGATGAGGGCGTCGCCATCGGGCGTCACGGCGAGGTTGTAGACCGTGCCCAGCGCGGGCACTGGCTCCACGCGCCACCCGTCCGCCCCGAGGCGGGCCACGTACGGCGTCTTCGCCACCCAGTCGTCGCCGTAGCGGGCGAAGGCGAGCACCCGCCCGTCGGCCGAGACCGACGGGGAGGTCTCCGAGGCGGCCGTGCTCACGACGCCTGGCGCCAGCGAGGCGGCGGTCCGGTATGGGGCGGGCTCTTCGAGGGTCGAGAGCGTCCGGGCCTCGACGCGCTCGGCCTCGCCGTCGCGGCTCCGCACGCGGACCGACCACGTGCCGCCGTCCCCCACGCCGAGGTAGTCGTAGCGGAACGAGGCGTCCCTCTCAGGCTGGACGGCCCCGTCGCGGCCGAGGCGCCGGAAGTCCCACCCCGCCGCGGTGCCGTCGTCGTTCCAGAGCACGTCCTCCTCGCCGTACTTCGATCCGTCGGCGCGGAAATACCGCTTGCGGCGCTCGCGGCCCTCCGCCTCGAGGTCCGCCTCGAGGCGGGCCGCGGCCTCGCCGGGCTCGGCGCCGTAGGGCGTCGTCTTCTGCTGGCCGTCGTACGTGAACGTCTCGCGGTACGCCGTCTCGTCGTCGCCCTCGAAGTAGACCGCGCCCGTTTCCCGTCCCCCATCGTCGTGGAGGATGAAGAACCGGAGCGTCGGCGCCCCCGAGGCGTCGGTCACGACGAGGCGGAGCCGCCGCCCGTCGGGCGCGGAGGTCGTCCGCTCGCTGCCGAGGAATGCGCCTGAGATCGGGCCATAGAGATCGAGCCGCTCCTCCAGGACGACGCTCTCCGATTGCGCACTGGCGACGGTGGCGATCAGAAGCGCGGCAACGAAGGCTCGGATCATCGGGGAGGAGGGTCGGCGAGGACGAACCGGGTGCGGAGCCAGTCGACGAGCCCGTTGAGGACGGCCGGGCTCCGCGTCCACGGTCGGTAGAACCGGTCGGGCCACGCGCCCTCACCGACGAATCCGGCCGGCCGGGCCAGCGAGTGGTCGATCCCGGGAACGACGAGAACGGTCGCGTCGGGGTGATCTGCGAGGGCGGCACGGAGCGCGGGCACGTTGTCCTCGGGCGGGACGAGAAGGTCAGCTCCGGCGTAGACCGCGAGGACGGGCGCCCGGACGCGGCCCCACGCGGGCGCGTCGAAGCCGGTTCGCTGGCGGAAGTAGACGAGGTCGGGGGCGTCGAGGGAGTCGGGGATCAGCGCGTGCTCGGCCCACCGGGCCGCACGGGCCGGGCCGTTGATGGCCTCGAACGCGGCCCACGGCGCCCCCGCCTGCGCCAGGTCGACCGTCGCCCGCTGGTACGCCGAGGCGGCGCTGAACTCCGCCTCGGTGAACGGGTCGCCCGAGGCCCGCATGAACGCCACCGTCACCTGGGCCTGCTGGTCGGCCAGCGATCCGGTCGGGCCGGCCAGGACGACGGCGAACGCCACGTCGTCGCGGTCTGCCGCCACGTCGGGGACGATCCACCCGGCGGCGCTGTACCCCACGAGCCCCACCGGACCGACGGCCGCGTCGGCCCTGAGGAGGTCGAGTGCGGCGTGCACCTCGGCGGCGCGGCTCTCGGCCGTGACGGTCGCGGCGTCGCCCGTCGAGCGGCCGGCTCCGCGAGCATCCCACACGAGCGCAGCGACGCCGGCCCGGGCCAGCAGCTTCGCCCACCCGATCATGTCGTACCGGGTGTTCTCGCCCCGCCCGGCCACCAGCACGGCACCGGGGTGCGGCCCCTCGCCTTCGGGCACGAACAGGGCGCCCGCGAGGGTGTCCGGACCGACCCTGAACGTCACCGCCACCTCGGTGATGGCGGCACGGGGCGCGTCGACGACACGCTGGAGGTGGACGCGCGCCGTAACCGAGTCGCCCTCCACGACCGTCCCTCGGAGGTGGCCTTCGGCGAGGTCGACCACGAGCCGCATCTCGTCGCCGAACAGGCCGGCCGTGAGCGTCCCGTCGTACGGTCCGCCCGGCGTGTAGGCAAAGGCGAAGGGGAACGCGTCGTAGCCGTTGTACGGCAGCGTCAACTGGGTCGCGAGCGCGCCGTCGGGGCTGGCGGAGAACTCGAGGTCGAACAGGAGCGGCGTCCCCGCCTCGGTGGCGGCCCCGGCCCAGCGGCCGAGGAGCCCGTCGGGGATGGCATCCTGGGCGGCCAGCGGAGGCCCGAGCAGGCCGGCTGTGAGGGCAGCGAGGAGGAGCGTGCGCATCGACAGTAGAGGCTGACGGTTAGGGTACGAGAGCCGTCGGGTTCGTGGGTGCGAATGCGACGAGCGGACGCCTCAGTGCGACGAACGGGCGCCAGATGACGCGACAGGGGTTGCGCCGGAGGTGGGGCTGGCGTCTCTTTGCGCTCCACCGGCCCGCCTCGTGTCTGCCTCCTCCCCCGCGTCTCGCCTCCCGTTCTGGGCGCTCCACCTCGCCGGGTGGGGAGCCCTCGGCGTTGCGATGTGGGTCGGCGTCGTCGCCGAGGCGGACCGGCCGGCCGTCGCGCTCGCGCACAAGCTGATCTTCGCCGCCATCGGCGCGGGGCTCACGCTGGGGCTCCGGCCGCTCTACCGCTGGCTTCGGCAGCGGCGGCCTCCGACCCTGGTCCTGGTTGCCGTCTGTGCGGCGTGCTCCTACGCCGTCAGCGTCGTCTGGGCCGGCGCCACGACGGCGGCGACGCGCGCGTTCGACGCCGCCGTGCTGGGCACGCCGTTCGGCCCCGTCCGCCCGTGGTGGTTCTTCGGGGGCGCTCTGTTCTTCAGCTTCATCGTCGTGGCGTGGAGTGCGCTCTACTTCGGCGTCTCGACCGACCTCGCCGCCCGCGCCGAGCGGGAGCGAGCGGCCCGCACCGAGGCGCTCCTCTCCGAGGCCCGGCTCCAGGCGCTCCGCTACCAGCTCAACCCGCACTTCCTCTTCAACGCCCTCAACGCGCTCTCGACGCTCGTCGTCGACGGCGAGCGCGACCGCGCCGAGCGGATGGTGTCGCGGCTCTCCGACTTCCTCCGGCTCACGCTCGCCCGCGGCGGGGCGGCCGAGGTGCCGCTCTCCGAGGAGGTCGAGTTCGCCCGGCGCTACCTCGACGTCGAGGGCGTCCGGTTCGGCGACCGCCTCCGCGTCGCGATCGACGTCGAGGCCGACGCGCTGGCGGCCTACGTCCCGCCGCTCCTGCTCCAGCCGCTCGTCGAGAACGCCGTCCGCCACGGGGTCCTCCCTCGGGAGGGCGGAGGGTCGGTGCACGTCGGGGGGCGCCGCCTCGGGGCCGACCGGCTCGTGCTCCAGGTCGCCGACGACGGCCCCGGTCTTCCGCCCACCTCCGACTCCGACGCTCCCGATTCCGGGACAGGGCATGTGGGGCTGGCGAACGTGCGCGCCCGGCTGGCGGCGGCCTACGGCGACGACGCGGCCCTGTCCCTTCGGCGTGCCGAGGGCGGCGGCTGCCTCGCCGAGGTCGACCTGCCGTTCAGGGAGCGGCCGACCCTGCCCACCGCGCCGGAGGGGGTTCTGGCCGGATGAGTGCCCTCGCCCCCCTCTCGGTCCTGATCGTCGACGACGAGCCCCTCGCCCGCCGCGGCATCCGGGCGCGGCTCGAACGGTCGGGCCGCGCCGAGGTGGTCGGCGAGTGCGCGACCGGGCGGGAGGCCATCGCCGCGATCCGAGACCTCGCCCCCGAGGTGGTCTTCCTCGACGTTCAGATGCCCGGGATCGACGGGTTCGGCGTTGTCGAAGCGGTCGGCCCTCGGGCGATGCCGGTCGTCGTGTTCGTGACGGCGTACGACGAGCACGCGCTCCGCGCGTTCGAGGCCGAGGCCCTCGACTACCTCCTCAAGCCCATCGACGGCGACCGCCTCCGCCGCGCGCTCGAACGGGCCGAGGCGCGTGTTCGAGGCCAGAACCGCGCCCCCGAGCCGGTCCGGTTCGTCGTCCGCAGCGCGGGCCGCGTCCGGTTCGTCGACGCCGCCGACGTCGTCTACGTCGAGGCGGCGCGCGACTACGTCGTCCTCCACACGGCCTCCGGCTCGCACCTGCTCCGGTCGACGATGGACGCCGTCGAGCGGGACCTCCACGGCGAGGGGTTCCTCCGCATCCACCGCTCGACGCTCGTCCGCGCCTCACGCGTCTGCGAGGTGCGGCCGACCGGATCCGGCGGCGTCGTCACGATGCGCGGGGGCGCGCGTTTCCGCGTCAGCCGCGGGCGCTGGAACGACACCCTCGCCGCGCTGAAGGCAACCGGACAGCGAATCGGCTGACGACGCGGTCGTTCACACGTCACAGGCCACCGACCGCCTCGGGGAGGCACATGCAAACCGCCTCGGGGTCGCCAGTCCCCGAGGCGGATGTGCAGAAGGCCGCCCTCTAGAGGAAATTGCGCTGAGGTGCGGTGCACGCATCTCGCTGGAACGCGTCACAGCGTTCGAGAACAGGGCATATCTGACCCACTGGCGCACTGAACCACTGCCCCACTGACTCTAGGTGCCCAGCCCCGAGGCGATCTCGGTGGCAACGCCCAGCAGCTAGGGAGAGGGCTGTCGCCGACCCGCTACTCCGAGGCGCGGAACTCGTCCGGCACCGGGCCGGCACCGTCCTCCTCGTCCCACGCGACCGAGACAACCCACCAGCGGCCCTCGCGGAAGACGAGCTGGAAGCTGTTGATGCCGCGCCCGAGCATCTCCTCCCCCTGGTAGATGGACTTCTCGTAGGTGCTGAACACGGTCGCGACGTCCCCGAACCGGTGCGTCACGTGGTGCACCTGCGCCTCGGAGAACCCCTGGTCGTTGGGGCTCCCCAGGAAGTCCACCGACGCGTACAGGTTGATGTAGTAGTCGGCGTACTCGCGCGGCGTGAAGACGCGCTCGGCGCCGTTCATCTGCTCCGGGTTCGGGAGGAGGCGGGCGTCCGGGTGGTAGAGCGTGAGGAACCGGTCCCAGTCGTGGTCCTCGCCGGGAGCGCGGTCGAGCGACGCGTAGACGGCGGCGACGATGGCCTCGGGCGAGGCGACGTCGGCGGGGTTGGCCTCCTGCGCGAAGGCGGGGACGGCGAGAAGGAGAAGGGCGAGAGCGGACGCGCGCATGAGGAATCGGCGGGTGAGAGCGCGGCAATCTAGCCGCGGCGCGGAGATACAGAACGACCGCCTCGGGGACGAGCACAGAGGCCTCCTCGGAGAACCCGTCCACCGAGGCGGGCGATTCATCGAGGCGGGCCGGGCATCGATTACGAGCCGGGCTCGGCGAGCAAGAGGTCCTCGCCCTGGAAATGGGTCAGGTACAGAACGCGCCCGCCGGCCGGACCGAGGTCCACCACCTCCACGTCGACGATGTCCGCCGCGAGGCCAGGCGGGGCGAACGCGGACGTCACCTCTCGGAACGTCCCTGCGCCGTCATTCGCGAGCACCACCAGCCCGGCACCGAAGCCGTTGCCGAGCAGGAGGTCCAGGTCGCCGTCGCCGTCGATGTCGGCGAAGTCGGCGTCGAGGGTGTGGCCCGGAGGACCCGCCAGGCGCTCGGCGCTGGCGTCGGTGAAGCGGCCGGCCCCGTCGTTGAGCAGGAGTCGGTTGGCGAGGTGCGGCGGCTGGAGGAAGCCGACGTTGGCGAAGACCACGTCGAGGTCGCCGTCCCCGTCTACGTCGCCGAGGTCGGCCTCCCGCGTTTCCTCCGGGGTTCCGCGCAGCGGCAGGGCTCCCTCGTCTGCGTCCGCGAACGATCCGTCGGGCTGCGCGAGCAGGAGCCGGTTCCGGTCTTCGTTGCCGAAGAGGAGGTCCACGCGACCATCCCCGTTGACGTCCCCCGCCTCGATGTCTTGCGTGACGTCGACGCGGCTCGGGAGATAGTCCTCCGTCGCGTCGGCGAAGTGGCCGTCGCCGTCGTTCAGGAGCACGCGGTTCTGCCCGGCGTTGCCGAGCACCAGGTCCATGTCGCCGTCGCCGTCCACGTCGAGCGCTAGCACGGCGTTGGATGTCGTCCGAAACGGGGCCAGGCGGTCCGAGACGTCCGTGAGGCCGAGGGCTCCGTCGTTGAGGTAGTACTCGTGGACCTGGTTGTCCTCGCTCACGAAGACGAGGTCGAGCGTGCCGTTGCCGTCGAAGTCTGCGATGGCGATGTCCTCGGTGTCGTTGGCCTTGGGCGGGATCGGGTTCTCATCGACGGAGAAGACGCCGGTGCCGTCGTTCGTGAGGACGAGGTTGGGCGCGAACTCGTTGGCGACGACGAAGTCGATGTCCCCGTCCTGGTCGAGGTCGGCGTACTCCATGTCCATGATCCGCCCGGACAGGGCCGGACGCGGGAGCCGGTCGGACACGTCGGCCCAGGGCTCCACGCCGCCGGGGCCCGGCGAGGCCGCGTCGACTCGGCGCGTGGGACTGGCGGTCGGCAGAGCGGTTGTGGACGCCACGACGTCCATCTGGCGGACCTCGTCCATCCAGTCGGCGAGGAGGCTGGGGTGGCGCTCGTTGAACTGCCCCTGCAGGCTCTGCAGCGTCCCGCGGATCCGATGCTGCATGTGCTCCTCGCGGCTGCCGACGAGCAGGAGGCCATGATTGGTCTGGGGCAGCATCTCGAAGGTCGCGGTCCCCGGGCGCTCGTGGTTGACGATCTCGACCAGGTGCCGGTGGTCGTCGTCGTGGATCGCCGCGAAGTCCGCCTCGCCGTACACCGCCAGCACGTGCGTCCGGGCGTCGCGCCACAGGGCCGGCACGTTCTGCTCTGCGAGGCGGTGCCAGTAGGTGTAGTGGCGGTTGAGCATCTGGCCGTCGCCCTGGAAGAGCAGGGCCTGCTGAGCGACCGCAGGATCCGAGGCCGCAGAGATGACCGACGCGGGATCACGCTTCTCGTGGAACACCCGGTGGATGTACGGCCGGAACTGCTCGGCGAGCGCGACGGCCTGCCCCGGGTCGGCGCCGGAGAGCCACAGCGGCTGGCGGCGGTGGACGTCGAGCAGGTAGTCCTGCCAGTTCCGCACCACCACGCCGTAGACCGCGATGCCGCGCGGCATGCGGACGTCCCGGGCGATGCGAGGCGCAATCGTCCCCCCCATCGAGTGCCCGTAGATGAACACGTTCTCCGGGTCCACGCGCGACTCGGCCAGCAGGCTCCGGTACCCGGCCGCGGCGGCTGCCACCTCGACCTCGAAGTCGGTGGTCTGGCACTCCGGCGTGCCGAAGCTGTCGCCCACGCCGGGCTTCTCGACGCGGTACACGGCGTAGCCTCGACCGAGAAGCCCCCCGACGATGAAGCGGTACGCGTTGGGCTGGCTTCCGACCGCCTCGACGCTCTGGCACGGGTAGCCGGGCAGCAGGTACACCACGGGCGGCTGCGCCACGCCGTTCGGGCGGACCAGGATCGACCGCAGGTGTCCGCCCTCGAACGCGACCTCGCCATACACGACGCGGGCGGCAGCGTACGTCTCGACCGGGCGCGCCGTGGCCGTCCCGGACAGGTCCAACGCGCGTCCCGCGCGCCACACGGACATCGCGAACGCGTCGCCGGCTCGCAGCGGAGCCGCCAGCGCCACGAGGTCCTGTGGTGTGCCTACGGGCTCCCCGTTCATCGACAGGACGACGTCGCCTGCCTGGAGGCCCGCCCGTGCAGCCCCGGCGTCGGGAACGACCTGCTGAACGAGCACCCCGCGCGGCGCGTCCATCCCGAGGTCGCTCGCGGTCGCGGTCGTGACCGGGACGGGCCAGACGCCAATCTGTCCCCGACGCGCGAGCTGGTCCCCTTCGATCTGCTGGGCCGAGGCGGGGTCTCCCCCGAGGAGGGCGATCGCCGCGCACGCGATCGCTGCTGCATACGTCGTCATCGTATTTGGGTGAGGCTGATCCGTGCTCAGCACGCAAGGTGGCACCACCACCCCAGCCGAGGCTTGTCTGACCTTGCGAGAATGAGCCCGAAGCCCGCCTACGGAGCGATCACGCTGGCGCGGTACGCGGAGGGCGTCATCGCCTCCATCCTGCGGAACGCCTTGCTGAACGCGGGCGAATCGGCATATCCGACCGCGTGAGCGACGTCGCCGATCGAGAGCTCAGCGTCCGCCAGGAGCCTCTTCGCATGGTCGATCCGGACACGCGACTGGTACCGGTACGGCGTCACGCCGAGCGCCTGCTTGAACGTGCGCAGCAGGTGGAACTCGGACAGACCGGCCTCCCGGGCGAGCCGCTGGAGCGGGAGCGGTTCTCGGTACCGATCGTGGATGACGGTCGCCGCGACGGTCACGCGCTGGTACAGCTCGGCACGGGTCCCCGGCCGCTTGGCGTCGATGGCGTCGACGGCGGCCCGAACCCCGGTCTGTTCCTCCACAAGGGCGCGCGTGAGGTCGACGTAGTGCGCATCCATGTCCCACTCGTGTTCGCGAAACGTGGGGCTCCTCACGGCCTGGTCCAGGAGCATCAGACGCCGACCGACGCCGGAGAGCCGCGTCGAGTAAATCAGCGAGTGGAACTCGGGCGCGATCTCCGGCGGCGGACTGTCGAGGGCCGTGTCGAGATCGCGGCTGGCGTCCGCGACCAGACGAGGCGAGAGGTAGACGCAGAGCCCTTCGACGGCCTCGTCCGACCGAAAGCCCACGTGGTATTCCTGGCCGTCGTTGACGAGGAGAAAGTGCCCCGGCCGGACGACGCGCACGTCCCCACCGGTCGTGTACACCTCCTCGCCGCTGCGGACGTACTTCAGCGACACGCCCTCGCATCGAACTGTCGTGTCGACCTCGGTGACCGACGAGACCACCGTGCGGGCCGGGCCAGGCGCGGCCTCGAGCGGGAAGCGGGACACACGCCACACAGGGCTGGACAGAGGAGGCACGGTCGGTCGGCGTGTCGGTTGGCGGATGCAATGGAGGTGTCGCCAACGCCCGCAGCGTCCGAATGCGTGCGCGGCAGCGCAGACGACCCGACGGAATCGCCCTCGATCCGACGGAATCGCCCTGCCGCTCGGAATGCCTCGTCCCGGAAGGGGTGACCCGCGCGGGTGTCGGGACGGGCGACCGTGCCCCCATCACAGACCGCCTCGGGGCGAGACGCCCGCCCACGCGGGGGCCGCCGCATTCGCCTCGGCGCGGATGTGCCCGGCGTGCATGCCGTCGGTCTCGGACCCGCGGCAGGCCCCGTTCGCCGGGACGTCCGAGAAGACGCCCCCGAGGTGGGCCGCCAGACCGGATCCCTGGTCCGCACGAAGCCATCGGCCAAGACCTCCACCTCGGGGCCGAGGGGAGGGCCTGGACCGCCTCGAAGGCGCCGTCCGCCGAGGCGGGAGCCCAGATGCCTCGAGCGCGCAGCCGGTCGCGAGGAGGCCGCGTTTGCGCACATTTTTTCAGGTCCGGCATCTGGGCGGTGACGGCTTCCGGGGCGCTGTGGGTTTCCGAACCCCAGACGGTAGCGTCAAGGGCCGATCCGGTCGTGACCTCTGGCGTCGCCCGCGCCGTCGGCCGCCGGTCGGGGGACGGCCTCGCCGTCGAGATCGAGCGCGCGGCGGCGCCCGGACAGACCCGCGTTCGGACCCTCTACGCCCACCTCTCCTCGGCGAGCCGAGGTCTCCGACCGGGCATCCGAGGCGGGAGCGGTCCGACGGACGGACGCGGATAGGCGCGCTGCGGATACCGAGCCAGGCGCTACGCAGCGTGGTCATCGAGCCAGGTTCGCGTCCAGGCTGACCAGCACCGAGTCGATCGCCACCTCGACCACCGGCAACTCCACCTCGGCGTAGTACCACGCTACCCATCGGAGCAGGCGAGCCTGAGCCATGTAATCGGCGTCGCTCCGAAGGCGGATCAGGTCTGCGGGCTCTGCCGGGAATGGTGCCCCCGGGGGACCCCAGGGACCGCCGAGACGAGGCATTCCCTCCAACATCTGGACGACCTGGTCGAACGCGGCCTGCTTCTCCTCGTCGCTGTCTCGGAGCACTTCCAGAAACGAGGTCAGGCGCTCGCGAAGTGCTCGATCTCGTAGCAAGCCCAAGTCTCCCGAGGCGATCAGCGCGTCCAGCGACCCCGTGACCGGATCGTACGTGTGGCTGATGAAAATCGACTCGACGTAGGCGTAGACGGAGTCTGGGGGCATGGACGCGATCGCGTCGTCCGAGAGCGTCGCCAGTTGGTCGTACAGGGTGAGAAACCTGGCGGAGAGGCCCCGGATGCGCTGGACCTCGTCCTTGTTGAACAAGAAGTCCTCACGCAGGTCTTCGAGGACGAGCCGCTCCCTCGTCCGCGCGTCGCGGTCGGCCCACCACGCATTGATGCCGACGGCCGTCAGCACGCCCAGCACGACGATGAGGTACTCCGCGCCAAACCACCGCAGCTTGGGCCGCCAGTCCCAACGCGGCGACGTCACAACGGGAACGTCCGACGGATCGGGCGGCGGAGCATCCGGGGCGGAAGGCATGGGCGTGTCGTTCATCGGTCCCGTTCGGCTTCGACGCGCGCGTGCAGGTCTTGGGCCTGCTGGGACATGGCCGCCATGATGTTGAAGCTGACCTGGCGATAGATGGCGACCTCCGAGAGCGCGTCGTACGCCTCCTGGCTGGCGTAGAACGCGGAGCTGTCGAGCGGAAACGGCGGAACCCACCCGCGGTCGGTGAGCCGTTTCGACTCGCTGATGGACCGTTGAAACAGGTCCGTTCCGAGGTCCACCGCGGCGACCCTGTTGGCGCCTACGACAGAGGCGTATCTAGCAATGGCGTCGTTGTACTGCTCCGCAAC
>JBCCQJ010000150.1:0-10667 GCA_039024395.1 Bacteroidota bacterium
CCGCCTCGGAGGCCCCCGCCGAGGCCGCGTAGGCTCCGAGGCGGGGCGAGCTTGACCTGATGTCACATTCGGCATAGACTATGCCGATGAGCACGAGCGACAAGCCTCTCGTCTGGCTCCACGGCGAGGTCAAGACGCCTCCGTTTTCGGCCAACGCCCGGATCGAGGCGGGCGTCCTGCTCCGTCGCCTCCAACGCGGCGAGTCACTCTCTCTTCCCCACTCGCGCCCTATGCCGAGCATCGGGAGGCGGTGCCACGAGCTTCGTCTCCCAGACGAGGACAAGACATGGCGCATCCTCTACCGGACGGATCCGGATGCCATCGTCATCGCGGAGGTGTTCGAGAAGAAGACGCGCAAGACCCCGAAGCGTGTGATCGAGACCGCCCAACGCCGCCTCCGGCTCTACGACGACTTGGCCGCCTAACTCCCACCAACCATGACGTCTGAGAAGCGCAAGAAGCTCGAAGCCGCCGGCTGGCGCATGGGCTCGGCCGTGGACTTCCTCGACCTGACACCCGAGGAAGCGGCTTACGTCGAGCTGAAGCTGTCGCTCAGCCGCGGGCTCCGCGAGCGCCGGACCCGGGAGGGCCTCACGCAGGCCGCGCTGGCGCGAAGGATCGGGTCGAGCCAGTCACGCGTGGCGAAGGCCGAGGCGAGCGATCCCGGGGTGTCGATGGACCTACTCATCCGGGCGCTGCTGGCAACCGGCGCCACGCCGAAGGACGTCGCGAGACTGATGGACCGCCGGAAAGCCGCGTAGTCTAGGGCCGCCTCGGTGTCTGAGACAACGGAGAACAGACCCCGAGGTGGAGCGCCCGCGTGCCAGACCACCAGGGGAACTTACCAGCGGAGGTTTCAAGGGCCGACCTCATTCTGCCACAACGAGTTACGTGATGGCATAGCCTGTGCGGTCCGCGTCGTTTTCGAGCACCACGTTACGCCCGTTCTCGAATGCAAAGACCACTCGCGAACCGCCTGGCGTCGGCTCCATCCGGTACTCGGCGAGGTGGAACCCGACGACTTCTGCCTCCACGCCTACGTCAACAACAGGGTAGTCCCACCCCTCGTTCGGAACCGTCCAGGACTCTGGCGTCCCCTCGTGCTCTCGCCAGAAGACAATACCGCAGTCGAAGTAGAGCCGGTGCCAACGGCCGTCGAACCGGAGGTACGAGACATTCGCAGGCGCCTCTAACGCACCGTCGCACCAGTACTGCTCGCAGAGAAAGGCCTCGCACGTCTGGCCTCGGAGATCTGGCGGGAGCCCGTTGACCTCCACATCTCCGACTTGGATCCACATAGCAAATAGTCGATCGGCGGCACAAGTGGCGACTCAGCCGACGCCAACACCGAGGCGCTCAGCCGTAGCACAGGATACACTGCCGCCTCGGGGCACCGCCTCGGGGCCGGTCAGCGCACGACGGTCAGCCTCCGCACGTGGACCTCGGTGCCCACCGCCAGGCGCGCCACGTAGGCGCCGGCCGGGAGCCGCGCCGCATCGAGGCGGAAGGCGTGGACGCCTGCCGGGCGGCGCCCCGCGTACACGACGGCCACCTCGCGCCCGAGCGCGTCGTAGACCCCGAGGCGGAGGTCGGCCGCCTCGGGGAGGGCCACCGGCATCGTCATCGCCGCGCGGGCCGGGTTCGGGTACGGCGCCCCGAGGGCAAGCGCCTGCGGCGCCTCGGGCGGGAGCGGATCGGCCGACACCGGGTTCGCCAGCGAGTCGGCGCCGATGCCGAGGTCTCCGAACGCCGTCAGCCCCGAGGCGCAGATGCGGCCGTCGGTGAGGGTCGTCGGGAGGGCCGTCCAGCCCTGGCTTGGCCCGTCGCGGCGCACCACGAGGAGCTGGCCGGGCACGTCGGCGCCCTCGACGCCGTCGACGTCCAGGCACGCCGTGTAGGTGATCGCGCCGACGTCGGCGGCGGTCAGCGTCCACGTTCGCCCGGCGATGTTGGTCGGCGTCACGAGCGTCCCGTCGCCGGCGACGGCCTGGCCCTCGACGGCCTGGGTGTCGGGGAAGCGGTCATGGCGCACGCCGTAGACCCGGGCGGCCCCGCCGCCCCCGAGGCGGGCCTGCGGATCGGTGACCGCCCCGCCGGTCGACTCGGTGGCGAGGTCGAGCCCCAGCTCGGCGATGCCCAGGATGGCCTCCAGGTCGCCGTCGACGAGGTCCCAGAAGGCCGCGTTGCTGTCGCCGACGCGGACGCAGCGGCTGAACTCGCTCGACGCCGCCTCGGTGACGGTGCGCGCGGTGACGTAGAAGCCGGCGGCCTCGGACAGGAACAGGCCGGGGAAGCCCTCCGCCTCGGCCTCGCTCGCCCCGAGGGGGACCGCCAGCTCGACCGTTTCGCCGGCCGCGACCGTCCGGGCTGCGCCGAGGAAGCGGCCCTCGCCGAACCCACTCGCGTCGCACGACGGCGAGAAGGTGACGACGAGGGTGCCGCCGACGGCCGAGCGCACGAACACACGCGGGTCGTCCTGCCCGTCGGGGATGGTGGGCAGGAAGACGGTCGGCGGGGTGAGGCCGCCGCCCACGCCCGCGTCGTCGATGTCGACCCCGAGCCCGCGGTTGTCCGAGATCACGTTGCCGGCGAGGATCGTCCCGTCGGCGCCTTCGATCCGGACGCCCGCCTCGCCGTTGCCCCAGATCCAGTTCCCGATCCGCTCGCCGTCCGCCTCGTCGAGTTCGAGCGCGACGATCCGGGCCTCGGAGGCGGACGCCACGCGAATCCCGTTCTTGGCATTCCCGAGCACGCGCGGATCGAGGATCTGGCCGTTGTCGTCCGTGTTGAGGCGCACGCCGCCCAGCCCGATCAGGTTGGCGGTGATGATGGTCTGGGGATCCCCGTCGGCGCCGAAGGCCCGGTTGCGGAGGTCGATGCCGGTCCGGTTGCTCGAGATCGTGTTGAGGGCGATTCGGTGGTCGCCGCCGTCGGCGACGAACACGCCGGCCCCGTCGCCGCCGGCCAGCCCGTTCCCGACCCCGCGCGTGCGCCCCCGGTTGGTGCCGATGGCGTTGCCGATGATCCGCGCGCCTCGGGTCAGCGGGGGGATCTGGCTGTCGACGACGAAGTCCTCCCACTGGCCCACCAGCACGCCGTAGCGCGTGTTGCCCGAGATTACGTTCGCGTAGCCTGCCGCCGCGGCCGTGCCGACGGTCGTGCCCGAGCTGAGGACCCACACGCCCACCTCGTTGGGCACGGCCCGCGCGGTGCCGTCGGTCACGCCGATGTCGTTGGCGGCCACGACCACGTTCGGCGCCAGCACGCCCACACCGACGCGGTTGCCGCCGATCACGTTGCCGAAGAAGGGGCCCTCGGCCACCTCGCCCTCGGCCGTCGCCGGCGCCCCCACGCCCACCGCCTCCTCGCCCACGATCACGCCGTAGGGGCTGTCGCCGGTCGCCTGCCCGGCCTCCCCGTTGGCGAGCACCCCGACCCGGTTGCCCAGGATGCGGGTGCCGACCGCCCACGGGGCCACGACGGTGATCTGGCCCGTCCGCGTCCGGAGCGTGGCGTCGGCGATGACGTTGCCGGCCACGACGTTGCCGAGCGCGCGCGATCCGCCGCCGAGCACGACCGGCTCCGTCGTGCGCCGCGCCGCAGAGAGGGCCGCCTCGGAGACGACCGCCTCGGGGAGGATGCCTGCGGGGAGGATCCCCTCGGGGAGGACCGCCTCGGGGAGGGGCCCGCGCGCGCCGAGGCGGGCGCCGTCCTCCTCCTCGGGGTCGGGCGGGTCGAACTCGGCCAGCAGAATGCCGCCGCCGCTGTTGCCCAGCGCCGCCGTCCCGGCCCGGTTCACCCCGATCAGGTTCGCCGCCACGACCGTCCCGTACGGCCCGTCGCCGTCGATCGGGCCGCCGAGCAGAACGCCGATGCCGGTGTTGCCCGAGATCACGTTGGCACCGCCGGCGCGGCCGACCTGGGTCTCGTCGGCGCGGAAGTAGGCCAGCACGCCCGACCCGCCGTTGGGCAGCGCGGCGGCGCCTGTCGCGTCGGTCCCGATGAGGTTGCCCGCGACCACGGTACCACGCGCGATGGCAGCGTCGGCTGGCAGGCCGTCGCCAGCGGGCGCCCCGAGGACCTGGACGGCCGTCCCCTCGTGGCCGCTGATGAGGTTGCCGGGCGCATTGCCGGGGGTCGCGGTCGAGCCGCCGATCTCGGTCTCGCTCGCGAACGTGACGATGATGCCGGCGTCGGTGCTGCCACTCAGCGCGACGAGCCCCGAGGCGGAGGTCCCGATGCGGTTGCCAACGATCCGGTTCTCGCCAGCGGCCCGCCCGTCGATGAGGACGTTGAACTCGGCGCTGCCTGAGATCACGTTGCCCAGGCTGGCCGTGTCGCCGCCGAGCACGTTCTCGGGCGCGTTGTCGATGCTCACGCCGTGCTGGCCGTTGCCGAGCGCGGCCGTGCCGGTTGCGGTCGTCCCGATGTAGTTGCCGGCGATCACGTTGCCCGTCGCGGCGGCCCCGCGGACGAGCACGCCGATCCCGCTGTCGTCGTCGCCCTCGCGGACCGCGTTGCCGGAGATCACGTTGCGGAGGGCGTTCGCGCCGTCGATCTCGGCCCCCGGGGCGGCCCCGCCGATCTGGTTGTCGGGCGAGGCGTCGATGAAGACGCCGATCCCGTTGGGCCGCGCGGCCGTCCCCGAGGCGTCGAGGCCGATGTGGTTGGCCTCGAGGCGGTTCTCGCCCGGCCCCGTGATGCGGACCGCCGCGCCGGTGAACCGGCCGAGCGCGAGGCCGCGCAGCGTCGACTCGCCCTGGCTCAGCACGAACCCTTCAGCGACGCCCGTCCCGACCACCTCGAGGCGGGGGGTGCCGGTGTAGCCCGGCTGGGTGGTCGCGTCGAGCACCAGCGGCTCGGTGAGGGCGGGAAGGGCCGAGGTGAGCGTGATCGTATGCGGACCACCCCCCTCGATGTCGACCGAGATCGAGTCGCGGCCGGTTCGGATGTTGGCCGTCTGGATCGCAGCGCGGAGGGTGCACTGATCCCCAGCCTCCGCGGTGTCGACGTCGCAGCGGCCGGCTCCGTCGTCGGCGTCGGCCTCGTCTCCCGTCACCGTGATGATGATGTCGTCGTCCGCCGGCCCCAAGTAGGCGATGTACCCGTCGTCGACCGGGCCGCCAGGCCGGCGGAAGGGTCCCGCGATGGTTCGCCCGCTGGCGGACATGTCTTCGATGCCCATGCTCGTGAGCGACGCGATGTCGTCGCTGAGGCCCGCGCCTTCGAGGAGGGAGCGGACATCGCGCCACCCGGTTTCCTGCGTCCACAGGCCGCGCGATCCCGCAACGACGGCGCCGTTGGCGGAGATCGCCTTGATGAGGCTCCCGCCTTCAGGAAGCTCGATGTACGTGTCGTCGGGTCCCCAGATCGCCCCGACCAGGAAGCGCCGGCCGTCGATCTCCTTGCGAATCTGGATGGCGATGTGACCCGTGTTGGAAACGGCCCTGGCCTCCGACTCGACGATGCTCGGATCCTGGGGCACAAGCGTCTCAATGCCGGCTTCGGTCCAGCGCACGGCCTGACGAGGCCCTCCTCCAGCCGTGCCGTCGTCGTTCTTCGCAAACCCCACAACGGTCTGACCGTTAGCCGAGATCGCCACCGCCGAGGCTTCGTCGAACGTCCCGAGCGGGAGCACCGTGCCGACGCTGTTGTCCCACCGCACGGGCAGGTCGGGCACGTTCTGGTCCAACGGCCCCTCCTCTCCGATCCGCCCGACCACGACCGTTCCATCTCCAGACATACCGAGCGAACTGAACCCATTGAACCGTCCCCGAGGCGGTGTCAGCTCCATGCGGTCGCCACCTGGGGTCCAGACCAGCAGGCGCTGATCCTCGTTCCGCGTGTCTTCGTTGGTGAAGACCCAGGCCGCCACCCGGGTCCCATCCTGGTTGACCGGGATGTCGTCTCTGAGCGCGCTCGCACCGCTCTCGTCCGCAAGAAACGGGAGGAGCTGAAACCCTCCATCGGCTGTCCAGGCGTAGGTCCGAAGCGCCAGAAAGCGCCCATTCGAGTCCACGGTGCTCAGGGTCCCGGTCACCGTCAAGCCGTTGGCCGAGATCGAGTGGAGGGTGTTGCGTACTCCGGCGAACGGAGTCCCATCCGTCAGAATGGTGAACGACGGCTCACGCTGGGCGCTCACCAGGAGCGGCATGAGGCCGAGGAGCCAAACGGAGTAGCGCAGAGAGCGGACGAGGCCGGGCATACGGATCGGGGCGTGAGCTCACCCCTGTCACCGGAAACGACGCGGCCATCGGCTCACGGCCGCCCGGTTTTTCCACGCGCCCACCGCCTCGGGGCCGGAGGCCGCGCCTCCGGACGACTGGACCCGCCGCCTCGGGGAGACTCAGCCTCCGCTCCGAGGTAGGCCATGCGGTCCGTCCGCCCTCAGGGAACGACACAGGGCGGAGGACACTCCCACCACGGGTGCCCTCCGCCCGACCGCCGAGACCAGGGCTCGACGGGGTGCCGTTCGTCGCTCGAACCTACAAAGGTCTCGCCAATCCACCGACACACGGGCAGAACCTATTCGTCTGCACGATCCGCGCCGTCTCGGCAGAACAAAAAGCGACCGGCGCCGGCAGTTTTCACCCACGAGGCGGCCGTCCCGAACGGTCGCTCGGCTGGCGTCAGCCGGTCTCCGCCGTGGCCTGCCCGCCGGCGGCGAAGAAGGCCTTCAGCTCGTCCAGCGTCTCGGGCGTCACCGGCGTGTCGCGGACGAGCCGCCCGTTCGCCAGCACGAGCACGCGCGTGCACACGTCGAGGACGTGGCTCAGGTCGTGGCTCGACACGACGACTGTCGCGCCGCGCGCCTCGCTCTCGCGCCGGAGGAGGCCCTGGAGGGCGATCCGCGCGCCGGGGTCGAGGTTGGCGAACGGCTCGTCGAGCACGACCAGGCCCGGCTCGGGGAGGAGCGCGCCCACGATGCCCACCTTGCCCGCGTTGCCGAGCGAGAGGTCGCGGATGAACCGGCCGCCTTCGAGCGCCTGCCCGAGGAACGGCCGGAACCGCTCGACGCGGGCGTCCACCTCGGGGCCGGCGAGGCCGTAGGCGCCGCCGACGAAGCGGAAGTACTCCTCGGGGCGGAGAAAATCGACCAGGAATCCAGCGTCGAGGAAGGCGCCCACGCGCGGCTTCCAGCCCAGGTCGGGGCCGCCGACGCGGACGTCGTCGATCGCGACGCCTCCGGTCGTGGGGGCGATGAGGTCGAGCGCGAGCCGCAGCAGCGTCGTCTTGCCAGCGCCGTTGTTGCCCACCAGCCCGACCCGCTCGCCGGGCGCGATCTCGAGATCCCCGAGGCGGAGCGCCTCGGCGGCGCCGTAGCGCTTCGAGAGGTCGGAGGTGACGAGGGAGGCGCCGGCCATCAGAGGGCCCCTCGGAAGCGAGCGGCGACGGCGTGGCGGCGGCGGTCGATGCGTCGGGCGAACGCGCGGAGCCAGAGCGGCATCGCCAGCACGCCCGCAGCGCCCAGGCCGGCCGCGACGAGCGCGCCCTGCTCCGGCCCCGCCAGCAGGAGCGCCGCGCCGGCCCCCGCGCCGGTCGCGCCCACGAGCACCTGCGCGCCGAACGACTGCGCCTTGTAGTTGAACATGAGCCGCTCCGACACGTCGAGCGGCTTCGGCCCGAGCGTCGAGCCCAGCAGCGCCGCCGGCGCCAGCACGCCCAGGCTGAACAGCACCGACACGCCGACGAGCCATGCCGCCTCGGGGGCGAGCACGAGCACGACCCCGAGGTGGAGCCCGCCGAGCGCCAGCGTCCCGCCCGCGATCACGGCCAGGCGCGCCCGCGCAAAGTCCCACACGCCGCCCGGCAGCGTGAGCAGGCGGTCGTAGAACCCGCTCGCGAACGGAACCGCGAACTGCCCAAACGAGCCCGCGATGGGGCCGGTCGAGAACACGAGAATGAGGTCGGTCGCGAGCGCCGTCCCCCCGATGCCCAGGTCGAAGCGGCTCGCGAGCAGCGCCCCGACCGTCAGCGCGACGCTCACGAGGGCCGCGTTGGCCATGATGCCGCGCGGGAAGGGGGTCCGCCGGATGAGGCACAGGTCGAGGTCGACGAACGCGCGCACGCCGCCCGCCCGGAACCCGTCGCTCGGCCCCGAGGCGGCCCGGCGGCGTACGCCGGCGCCGTCGAGGTAGAGGGCCGCCACGAGCGCGCGGTAGGCGTCGTGGAGGACGGCCACGGCCAGCGCGACCAGCCCGCCCACGACCAACACGCCGCCCGTGCGGACATGCGCGAACAGGCCGCCCGTCGCCACCTCGAGCGCCGCCACGGCGGTCATCGACGCCGCCACCATCCCCACCGTCCGCACCGGCGCAGCCCCGAGGCGGGTCTTCCACACGACCAGCAGGCCGTGCGAGAGGGCCACGAGCGCGACGCCAGCGACGAGGAATGCCAGCGCACCGCCGTCGCCCGCCTCGGCGCGAACGGCGCGCGCGGCGAACGGCGCCACGAACAGCAGCGGCACCCCATTCAGCGGCGAGGCGGCCGACCGCACGAGGACGCCCCGCGCGACCCGGCGGCGGGAGACCGGCAGGAGCAGGAACGCCTCGGCGCCGCGCGTGGGCACCTCCTGGAACAGCAGCCGCCCGACCGTGAGCGCGGCCAGCGCCGGCAGCAACGCCGCCTCGACGAGCGGCACCGCCTCCGCCTCGGGGGCGACGACCCCGAGGAGGTCGGGCATGACGAACCCCAGGGCAGCCGCCGAGAGCGCCGCGTAGAGCACGCCGGCCCCTTTGACAGCGGCAAGGGCGAGCCGGGCGCCGAGGTAGGGCGCCCGCCAGAAGGCGCGGGCCTGGAGACGGGTGAGCGAGAGGAGCACAGCGGCGGGGAGACCGCCCGGGTATCGGCGCCGTTCCGGTCCCGCTTGACCCGCCCCGAGAAGGGCCGGCACGACACGAGGCGTCGGCAGTCCCACCACAGGCTGCCGACGCCTCGTCCTGCCGGGCCGAGGCCCGGACAGCGTGCCGTCCCAGGGAGCCCGCTCTCAAAAAAACATGGCACCCTCTATACGTACATCCGAAAAAACGGGGCGCGAGGGGTCACCGCGCACCCACTTTTTTCGCGCAGGCGCCAAAACAGGCCATTCAGGGGTGCCCGAGGCGCTTGAACCCGACCCCGAGGCGGTCTATCCTCGGAGTCATCGGCTCACTCATGTCGGAGGCTCACGACGTCACCACGCTTCTGCACCGCGCGCGCGACGGCGATCCGGACGCGCTGGACCGGCTTGTGCCGCTCGTGTACGACCAGCTCCGCCGGCTCGCGCAGGGCCAGCGCCGGCGCCACGGGGCCGCCGAGACGGTCAACACGACGGCGCTCGTGCACGAGGCGTACGCCAAGCTCGCCGACCGCGAGGGCGTCACCGCGTGGGCCGACCGGCAGCACTTCTTCCGGATCGCCGCCCGCGCCATGCGCGACGTGCTCGTCGACTACGCCCGCGCGCAGCAGGCGGCCAAGCGCGGCGGCTCGCAGCCCGACCGCTCCCTCTCCGACCTCGCCGCCGACGCCCTCGGCGCCCTCCCGCCCCTCCGCATCGAGGAAGTCCTCGACCTCGACGGCGCGCTCGACCGCCTCGAAGCGCTCGATGCCCAGCAGGCCCGCCTCGTGGAGCTGCGCTACTTCACCGGCCTGACCATCCCCGAGGCGGCCGAGATCCTGGAGATGTCGCCCGCGACCGCCAAGCGCCGGTGGAGCGTCGCGCGGGCCTGGCTCTACCGCGAGCTGTCCGGCTGAGCCCCGGCTGAGCCGCCCGCGCCCTCGATCTCGGTTGCGAGGGTAGATGCCCCTCCCGTGATGGACTCCACCGGCCCCCTCCGCGTCCTCGACCCCGCGACCTGGGAGCGGATCAACGACCTCGTCGGCGAGGCGCTGGACGGCGCGCCTGGCGACCGTGCGGCGTTCCTCGCGACCATCACGCCGGAGGCCCTCGCCACCGAGGTGGCGGCCCTCGTCGAGGCCCACGCGACGGCCGAGTCGACGGGCGCCCTCCTCTCGCCCTTCGAGGCGGTCGGCACCCCCGAGGCCGACCACGGCGACCGCTTCGGGCCGTACCGGATCCTGGGCCGCCTCGGGGCCGGCGGGATGGGCGTCGTCTACCGCGCCGCGCGCGCCGACGGCGCCTTCGACCGGGAGGTGGCGCTCAAGGTGGTCCGCCACGCCGCGCCGACGCTGGCGCGCCGGTTCGCGCGCGAGCGGCAGGCCCTCGCCCGCCTCGAGCACCCCCACATCGCCCGGCTCTACGACGCCGGCGTCGCCGACGACGGGCCGCTCGGCGGGACGCCCTACCTCGCGATGGAGCGCGTCGAGGGCGAGCCGATCACCGCCTACGCCGAGCGGCACCGCCTCGGGATGGCCGAGCGCGTGCGGCTGCTGCTGCCCGTCTGCGAGGCCGTCGCCTACGCCCACGGCCGACTCGTGCTCCACCGCGACCTCAAGCCGTCGAATGTCCTCGTCTCGGTGGGTGTTGGGGGGAAGGGGTTGGGGATTGGGAACGGCATAGAGAGAACGTCGGCGCCTCCTTCGAGCCCCCCAACCCCCCAAACCCCACACCCCCCCCCCCCCCAACCCCAAAAAAAAAAAAAAAAAAAAATTTTAAAAATTATATTTTTTTTTAAAAACGACCCCCCCAAAAAAAAACCCCCCAGGAACCCAAAATACAAAAAAAAAAA
>JBCCQJ010000151.1:0-10647 GCA_039024395.1 Bacteroidota bacterium
ATCCATACGCCCTCTCCACCTTGCCCAGACGTCGCATGGATCCCGGATCGGAGTCCGGGATGACTCGGTGGAAGAGAGGGGAACAGCCGACGGCCGATTCCGCTCTGTTTTGGGCGGTCCAGTTCATGACAAGCTCTAGACGCTCGACCGCCTCGGTGAACGTGCGGGCCTCCTCCAACACGGATCGGATGAGGAAGGAGATCGAGGCTTCGGCAGCCGAGGGCTCGCCGCTCAGCACGGCGTTGAGCGTGACCGCGAACCGGCCGGGCGCAACGCCGGACAGCGCACCAACGAAGCCCGGCCACCCGACGGTCCGGAACGAGAGCTCCCCACCTTTGACGAAGTCGGTGACGAGCGTGAAGTTGGAGAGCGCATCGTTCTCGGTCCACCAGTCCAGGTTGCGCGCGTGGAGCGGGCCGTCGGGCGTGTCGACGGCGAACGCGGTGCAGCCGAGGACGAGCTTGACGGCGTCGTAGTAGAGGTTGCCCAGCAAGACCTCCTCGACGGGCTGGTCGGTCTGCGCCGCGATGCTCTCGACCTCCTCGAGGTGGTCCGCCCGGACGTGCTCCGACGCGTACGCGGTCAGAAGCTCGCCGAAGGCGTCCACGCCGCCCAGCTCTGCGGTGTACGCCTGTGTGAGCGCTCGGGCCTGCTGGACGAGCCGAGGCGGGAGCGTCCACCGCTCCGAGGCGGGCGCGCGCAGGTCGACGGTCAGCGTGGCGCTCACCGGGCCGCCTCGGTGTACGGGAGACCGTCGGTCGTTTCGGCAGCGATGGAGATCGTGCCAGCGGCACGATGCGATGAGCGGAATCGATGCATGACGCCAAAGTAGCTGGAGCGCTCTGGTGCGGACAGGCCAGAGCCGGCATGAGAAACGGGTCTAGCTTGGCCCCGTGTCGCCCACGCTCCGCCTCGTCCTGTTCGCCCTCCTCGGGGCCGTCATCGGTCTGGCTGCCGACGGGGACGGGGGCGTGATGTCGTTCGTCGGGCTCGTGGTGGGCGTGCTCGTGGCGCTGCGCCTGCGCGACGCCCAGCGGATCCGCGACCTCGAGGCCCGCCTCGGGGAGGGGGCTCCAGCGGTCACGCCGGCCCGGAGGCGGACGGCGCCCGACCGGCCGACGGCGCCTCCGGCCGAGCCCCTGCCCACCCGCCAGCCGACGCCCGACGCGCCGGCGGAGGACGCGGCCCGACCGCCTCTCCCCTCCCGCCCCCAACCACAGCCCGCGGCCCCGAGGCGGCCGACGCCCGCAGCCCCGAGGCGGACGCCCTGGTACGAGGACCTCCCGCCGTGGGCCGAGCGCATCTGGGTGTTCGCGACCGGCGGCAACCTCGTCGCACGCGTCGGCCTGCTCGTCCTGTTCGTCGGGCTCGGGCTCCTGATTCGCTACGCGGCCGAGCAGGGGTTCTTCCCGATCGAGGTGCGGCTGGCGTTCGCGGCCGCCGTGGGCGGAGTGCTGCTGGCGATCGGGTGGCGCCTGCGAAAAACGGCCGAGGCGTTCGGGCTCACGCTCCAGGGCGGCGGCGTGGCGGTCCTCTACCTCACGATCTACGCGGCCTACGCGCTCTACGCCCTCGTCCCCTCGCTGCTGGCGATTGTGCTGATGGCGATCGTGGCCGCCGGGTGCGCGGCGCTCGCGGTTCTCCAGAACGCGCCCGGCCTGGCCCTCCTCGGGGTCGCCGGCGGGTTTGCCGCGCCGGTCCTCGCCGGCACCGAGGAGGGGAATCACGTCCTGCTCTTGGCCTACTACGCGCTCCTCAACCTGGGCGTGCTCGGCATCGCGTGGACCAAGGGCTGGCGGTCGGTGGCCTTCGTCGGCTTCGTGAGCACGTTCGTGACCGGCGGCCTGTGGGGCGGGCTCGCGTACCGGCCCGAGATGTACGCGAGCGTGCAGCCGTTCGTGGTCCTCAGCTTCGCCGTCTACCTGGTCCTCGCGGTCCGCTTCGCGCTGCGGACGGCGACGGCGGACGCCCCCGAGCGGGCGCTCGTGGTCGACGGCGCGCTCGTGTTCGGCCTGCCCGCGGCGGCGTTCGTGCTCCAGGCGGGCCTCGTCGAGGGCGTCGTGCCGTACGGGCGGGCGTGGAGCGCGGTCGTGCTGGCGGCCGTCTACCTCGGCGTGTGGGCGTGGCTGCGGCAGCGCGCCGGGGTGCGGCTCCTGGCCGACGCGCTCCTGGCGGTCGGGCTCGCGTTCGCGACGCTGGCGCTGCCGCTGGCCTTCCAGCGCGTCGTGTTCGGGGCGATGTGGGTGCTCGAGGGCGCCGCGCTCGTCTGGGTGGGCGCGCGCCAGGGCAAGGCGTGGATGCGGTGGGCCGGGCTGGGCCTCCAGGCCGTCGCCGCGAGCGTGCTGTTCTCGGAGGGCGTGCTCGACCCCGACCGCGCGTTCTCGACCGAGACGCTGACCGGGTGGATCGTGGCGGTCGGGCTGGGGCTCTCGGCGTACGTCCTCCGCCTCGGGGGTGGAGCAGGGGCACGCGAGAGTGGAGGAGTGGAGGCACGCAGGAGTGCAGGTGCGCAGGCGGGCTCTGAGACGGACTCCGAGGTGGCGACCGGCCCCGAGGCGGACGACGGCCGGCCGGCGCTGGGCGTGCTCGGGCGGACCGACCTCGCCATGTTCGAGCGGATGGCGTCGCGCCTCGCGCTCGGGTTCGCGCTCTTCTGGTGGGTCGTCACCGCCGCGGTGCACGCGACCGACCTCGCGCCGAGCCGCTTCGAGTTGGCCGCCCTCGTCGGGGCCGCTGCCGCCTCGGGGGCGCTGTTCCTCGGCCTGGGCAGGGCGCTGGCCTGGCGCGGGCTGGCGACCGCCGCGTACGGGATTCCCGCGGCGGGGTGGGTCTGCTGGTTGATCGGCCTGATCGACAGCATGGCGCCGTACCAAGACCTGCTGTTCCTCGCGTGGCCGGCGCTGTTCGGCGTGTGGGCGGTCTCGCTGGGCGTCGAGCCGGCGCGCAGCCACCGCCTCCGGTCGGTGGCACTCGTCGGGGGCACGTGGCTGGTTGTGGCCGTCCTCGCCCACACGGTCGGGGCAGCCGTCGACGAGCCGCTGGGGTCGGGCGACGAGTCGTGGCCGTTCGCCGCCCTCGGCGCCGTTCTCACCGCCGGCCTGGCGCTCGCGCTCCGCCTCCCCGAGGCGGTCGCCTCGGTGCGCGAGCGGCGGTGGACGGCCGGCGGCCTGAGCGGTGCCGTGACGCTGTGGTCGGTCGTGGCCGTGTTCGCTCCCGGCGGCGTCGAGCCCCTCCCCTACATCCCCCTCCTCAACCCCGTCGACGTCGCCGCGCTCGCGGCCTTCGTGGCCCTCGTCGCCGACCTGCGCACCCGGACCCGCTCCGAGGCGAGAGGGCGCATCGGCTGGAGCCTCGTCTCGGCGCTCGGCGTCGTGGGCCTGACGTCGATCGTCCTCCGGGCGGTCCACCACCTCGGGGCCGTGCCGTGGGATGGCGACGCCCTGTTCGCGTCGTCGACCGCACAGGCAGCCGTCGCGATCACGTGGACGCTCCTCGCGCTGGTGCTGACCGTCGCGGCCGTCCGCCGCCAGAGCCGGACACTCTGGTTCTTCGGCGCGGGCATCCTGGCGCTGGTCGTGCTGAAGCTGTTCCTGGTCGACCTCTCGCAGGCCGAGGCGCTCGTCCAGATCGCGGCGTTCCTGATCGTCGGCGTCCTCGGGCTGCTGATCGGCTACCGCGCGCCGCTGCCGCCTCGGCGTGAGGACGCGCCGGTCCCCGAGGCGGTCGAGGTGTGATCGGTCGAGGTGTGATCCCGGCCAGGGCCTCGCGCGTATCCTGAGGCCAAACCCCTCTGGACTCATGTTCGACGCCCTCCCCGACGCCGCCCGGCTCTGGCTCTTCCCCCTCGACTGCACCGTCACCGACACCGAGGCGGACGCGCTCCTGACTCGCCTCGGGGGGTGGCTGCCGACGTGGGCCAGCCACGGCCGGCCGGTCCGCGCCGAGGCGGAGGTGCTCGCCGGCCGCGCGCTCGCCGTCGCAGCTCTCATCTCCGAAGCGGACCTGAATGCGGGCGTCTCGGGCTGTGGCATCGACGCGATGGAGCACGCCGTCGCCGAGGCGCTCGACGCCCACGGCCTCGCCCTCGCCGACGCCCTCTCGGTCACCTACCGCGACGAGGCGGGCGACTGGCAGAGCGTCCCCCGCCCCACCTTCCGCCGCCTCACGCGCGAGGGCGCGGCCGACGCCGCGACCCCGATCCTGGACGTGACCCCGACCACCCTCGGCGACCTGCGGGCGCAGGGCGTCGAACGGCCTGCCGGCGAGACGTGGGCCGGACGCGCGTTCCGCCTCGGAGCACCAGCCTAGCGTGGAGACGCCCTGGAGGTCGGCGACGCGCCCCGGCGGGGCGGCCCGCGAGATCATCGTGGGCACGACCGCCCTCGTCCTCCTGCTGACCGTCGGAACGCTCGGCTACATGGGCATCGAGGGGTGGACGGCGATGGACGCCTTCTACATGACGTTCATCACGCTGACGACCATCGGGTTCGCCGAGGTCGCCCCGCTCAGCGACGCCGGCAAGGTGTTCACGATCGGGCTCGCGTTCGTCGGGATCGGTACGTTTGCGACGATCGCCTCGCGCGTCGTCCAGATCCTCGTCACCTCGAACACGCTCCGCCAGCGGGCCATGCAGCGCCGGATCGACAAGCTCTCGGGCCACTACGTCGTGGCCGGCTACGGCCGCCTCGGGGAGCGGATCGTGCGCGACCTCACGGCGGCGGGCCGCGAGGTCGTCGTCATCGACCGGCTCGACGAGGCCGCGCGGCAGCTCACCGAGGCGGGCCACCCCTTCGTCCAGGGCGAGGCCGAAGAGGAGGAGACGCTCCGTGCGGCCGGCATCGGGCGGGCAGCCGGCATCGTCCTCGTCCTGCCCGAGGACGCGGCCAACGTGTTCGTCGCCCTCAGCGCGCGCGACCTCGGACCCGACGGCCTGTTCATCGTCGCGCGGACGAACGAGGCGTCGTCGATCAAAAAGCTGCGCCGCGCCGGCGCCGACAAAGTGGTCTCGCCGCTCGAGATCGGGGCCGACCGGATCGCGCAGACCATCCTCCGCCCGCGCGTGGACCGGTTCATGGAGCAGGTGCTCGGCGTGAAGGCGCTCGACTTCGACCTCGAGGAGGTGGTCGTCCAAACGGGCAGCCTCCTCGACGGCGCGACGCTCGCCGACGTCGACTTCCGCCACCGGTTCAACGCGATCGTGGTGGCCGTCCTGCAGGCCGCCTCGGGGGCGTGGCAGTTCAACCCGGATGCGCATCTGCCACTCGCGGCCGGCGACACGCTGATCGTGCTGGCATCGCTCGAGCAGCTCCAGCGGATCCGGGCGGAGGGGGCGTGGGCCAGCGCCGAGGCGGGCTGAGGAGGGGTGGAGGGAATGGGGGGAGCGCAAGCGGGCAGGAGCGCAAGCGGGCAGGAGCGCAAGCGGGTCCAGCAAGAGCCTGCGTTCCGTCGCTCCTGCATTCCTGCGCTCCGTCGCTCCTGCGCTCCGTCGCTCCTGCGCTCCGTCGCTCCTGCGCTCCGCCGTTCCTGCGCCCCATCCCCCTCCCCGAGGCGGCGTGCAATCCTGGCCTCGACCGGACGTTCGCGCTAGCCCCGAGGCGGCCGCTCGGGTCTGTAAACCCGACGCGCATCCGGACCCTCCCGCCCCGCCTCGGGGTATTCTACCGGCCGATTGATCCCTCGATCTCCATGCGTACTGCTCTCCTCGCCGCTCTCGCGCTCGTGCTGGCCCTCCCGGCCCTCGCGCAGAGCCAGGCCGACCTCGCCGCCGACGCCTCGATCTCACGCGACCTCGCCGCCGACGACGGCGTCTCCTACTTCAGCCAGTCGTGGCTGGACGACACGATGGAGCGCCGGACCGCCGAGTCGATCCGCGACGTGCCGCGCGTCCACTACGTCTACTACACGATGCCCACGAACCCGACCAGCAACTCGGTCCTGTCGCGGGCCGAGATGTACCGGCACTTCGGGCTCGACCGCGAGGACCTCAAGCCGCTCGTGTGGATGCTCAACCGGCGCGACCTCGACGACTTCGCGCCTGGCGACACGATCATCGTGCCGAGCGCGTGGAACCTCGACTTCCGCGCCTACAGCCCGTTCCCGCGCTTCTACCCCGGCGCGGCGGACCTCGACCAGATCGTGATCCTCGACAAGAACATCCAGGCCTGGGGCGCCTACGCCCACGGCGAGCTGGTGCGCTGGGGCATCATCAACACCGGCGTCGAGAGTGCGAGGACGCCCAGCGGCCGCTTCAACGTCAACTGGAAGCAGGAGTACCGTGTCTCGACGCTTAGCCCCGGCTACCCCGACGGCGCCAACGGCGGCGAGCTGTGGGAGATGTACTGGGTGATGAACCTCCACGAGCGCCGCGGCATCCACATGCACCAGTACGCGATGCCCGTCTCGGGGCCGGCCTCGCACGGCTGCATCCGGATGCTCGACGCCGACGCGAAGTGGCTCTACGAGTGGACCGACACGTGGGACGTCGAGAACCAGCGCGAGCACATCTCGTCGGTTGGCGGCACGATCACCGACCAGGGCACGATGGTGCTCATCATCGGCGACGACATCTCGGAGCCGCCCGCCCCGTTCGTCTACCGCGCCGACTACCCGGTCCTGCGGATGGTCAACCTCCCGCCGGACCCGTACCTGGTGCCGCCGGGGACCGAGCAGCAGGAGGCGTTCGACCGCCTCGCGGGCCGCGCCCAGAGCTAGCCCGCCTCGGGGTCGGGACCCTCAAAAACCGGAACCGCCATGAGCGTCCAGGAGATCGAAGCCGCCATCACGAAGCTGACGCCGGACCAACTCGCCACTCTCGGCGCATGGTTCGACGAGTACCGGGCCGACGCGTGGGACCGCCAGATCGAGGCGGACGCCGAGGCGGGTCGCCTCGACGGACTGATCCAGGAAGCACAGGCTGAGATCGCTGCTGGTCGCACGCGCCCGCTTCCGTGACGCACCGCGCGACGGAGGCCTTCTGGAAACGGTTCGAGGCGCTGCCAGAGCACGTCCAGAAGCTGGCGCGCAAAAACCACCGACTGCTGGAGGCCACCCCTCGTTACCCGTCACTCCACTTCAAGCCACTCGCAAACCAGGACCCGCCTCTGTGGTCCGTACGGGTCGGGCAGGACTATAGGGCACTCGCCATCGCAGAGGATGGCGTGATGTATTGGTTCTGGATCGGCACGCACGCCGAGTACGACAAGCTGCTCCCATGACCGCCTCGGTGCATGGCCTCCTGCCCAATCATGGACCTGATTGACCACTACCTCGGCTATGAACGAGGGCACGCGCCTACTCTCCTGAACGAGATTGACGGGAGGACAACAGGCACGCTCGCGGCGTTCAGCAATCTGTTCAACTTCCAGATCGACTTTGACCGCGGCGAGGTGACGATCGAGGAGGACGGCTGCTATTTCCACGACCGAGACGGAGAACGGGAGATGGTCGTGGGGCTGGGCGAGTTTGTCGAGCGCTTGTCACGTTGGCGCTCGTCGCCACGGCTCGTCTAGTCGCACGCGATCGCCCTACGGTCCCACCCCGAGGCGGCTAGCGTGGGTAGCCAAAGACTTGGACCCAGTGGTTGTCGACCAGCGCCGCGCCCACCTCGGCGAACGTTGGGTCGTAGAGCTGCCGGCAGTGGCCCTCGCTCTGCTGCCAGTCGGTGACCACCTCGCCGATCGAGCGCTGGTAGCGCGCGAGGTTCTCGCCCACGACGGCCCAGTCGTAGCCGGCCCGGTCGACGCGCTCGCCCAGGCTCGACCCATCGGAGCCGGTGTGCCCGAAGTAGCCGTGCTCGGCCATGTCGGCGGCGTGGCCACGGGCGGCCGACTCCAGGCGCTCGTCCCAGACGAGGGCCGGCGCCGGCGCCATCCGCTCGCCGCCGCAGACGCCGCCCTGCGCGCGGAGCGTGTTGACGGCCGTCAGCATCTCGGTCCAGGCGTCGGCGTCCGCCTCGGGGGCCAGGTCGACGCCGACCGAGTCGCAGGCCATCAGGAACAGAACGCTGATGCCGAGGGCGAGATGACGGGTGAGCATGACGGACGCGGGTATGCGTCCATCCTTTCGGCGCTCTCAAGCGCCATCTGAATCACCCACCCCGTACGGGCACGCGCATGCGCTATACCTCCCTGGGTCGTCACGACTTGGCGACGCCCGCCGCCTCGGGACTACTCGACCACGAGCGCCACGCGGAACGCCGAGCGCGCTGGCGACAGGCAGATCGAGTCGTCGCAGAGCGCGTAGCGGACCGCCCCGGTCACCTCGTGCGTGCCCTCGGCCACGCCGGCCCCGAGGCGGAGCGGCTGCACGAAGCGCGCGCGGCCGGCGAAGTAGGTGTAGTCCTCCTCGAACACCGGGTCGAAGCGCGTCTGGGGCGTCCCCTGGCGGAGCGTCTGCGCCGCGATCCCGTCGGGGAGCGCGTCGAGCGTGAGCACGAACGGGATACCGATCGGCGAGTCGGCCGCGTAGAGCCGCCAGCCCTCCGCGATCTGGGCGTCGAGGATCACGCGCGCCTCGGCGCCCGGCGCCGCCCGCTCGGCGCGCACGCGCCACTCGACGAGGTCGGCCGCCCGCGGCGGGGCCGCCTCGGGGAGGAGCGACTGCGCCTCGGCGGAGGCGGAGAGGAGCAGGACGGCGGCGACAACGAGGCGGCGCATGGCGGGTCGGGAGGGCGGCGTCAGAACGTCGAGGCGGGGGCGGAAGTGCCCGGGCGCGGAGGTGCCCGAACGCAGAGCGGGGCGCCCCCGAGGAGGCGCCCCACTGGAATCGGCCGGATGAGGCCCGACTAGAGAGAGGCCTCCTCGGGGACGACCTTGACCTTGACCTCGGCCGTGAACTCGGGGTGCACGCGGACCGTCGCCGGGTAGACGCCCGTCACGCGGACGTCCTCCGACATCGTGATCTTGCGGCGGTCGATGTCGAACCCGACCGTCTTCAGCTCGTCGGCGATCTGCTGGGTCGTGATCGAGCCGAAGATGCGGTTCTCCTCGCCCGTGCGGACGGGGATCACCACCTCGGTGCCCTCGAGCTTCTGGGCGAGCTTCTCGGCGTTGCCGCGGGCGGCCTCGATCTTGTGCGCCGCCTGGCGGCGCTCCTCGGCGTAGCGCTTGAGCGACGACGGCGTGGCGAGGACGGCGAGCTGACGCGGGATGAGGAAGTTGCGGCCGTAGCCGGGCTTCACCTCGACGACGTCGCCCTTGATGCCGAGCGTGTCGTGGTCCTCGGTAAGGATGACTTTCATGGGGACTGGGGCTGTCGGCTGTCGGCTGTCGGCTGTCAGCGCTCCCAGCCGATAGCCGGGAGCCCGCAGCCGACGGCCCGCCTTACTTGACGTTGTCGGCGACGAAGGGGAGCAGCGCCACGTGGCGCGCGCGCTTGATGGCCGTCGTGAGCTGGCGCTGGTACTTCGCCGAGACGCCGGTCATGCGCCGCGGGAGCATCTTGCCCTGCTCGTTGACGAACCGCTTGAGCGTGTCGACGTCCTTGTAGTCGATGTACTCGACGCCGGCGGCCTTGAACGGGCACTGGAGCTTGGTCCGCTGCGCGCCCGGCGCGGCGATCCGCTGGAGGTCGTCGGGGTTGGACGCCGCCGTCAGGCGGGCGGCCACCTCGGGGGTGACCACGCGCGGGGCGGGCGTCGAGCCCATCTGCTCGGCGGCCTGCTCGACGGCGGTCGGCTGGTCGACGGACGTCGGGACAGTGGCCTCCTCGAGGGCCGTTCCGACCTCGGAGGTGGGGAGGGCGGTCGTCTCGACGGCGGGCGCCGCGGCCTCGGGGGCCGGCGCTGCGGGAGCGTCCGCCTCGGGGGCGGCGGTCTCGGCCGCCGGGGCCTCGGGAGCGGCGGCCTCGGGAGCGGCGGCGGGCGTCTCTGCCTCGGGGGCCGCGCCCTCGGGCGTCTCGGGGGTGTCGTTGGGGTTCTGGACTTCGGCCATGGGTCTCTAGGCTTTCTGCACCGGGGGCGCAATCTTGGGGAGGTCCTCGCCGGCCTTCTGGGCCTCGTAGTGACGCATCATCTTGGCGTCGTAGCGGAGGACCATGTGGCGCATGATGTCGTCGTTGATCGTGAGCGCGCGCTCGATCTTGACGAGCCCGTCGTTGACGCCGGTCGCGAGGCGGAAGTTGACGACGACGTAGTAGCCGTTGCGCTTCTTCTCGATGGGGTAGGCGAGCCGCTGGCTCCCCTTCTCCTCGACCGTCTCGACCTCGGCTCCGTTGTCGGAGAGGTAGGCCGTCACGCGCTGGACGATGTCCTTGGTCTGCTCCTCGTTGAGCACCGGGTTGATGATGTACATCAACTCGTACATGGGCGCCTGCGCGGCGCCGGTGGCGTCTGCCATCTGTCCCTGTGGGATACGTGAGAGTACGCCCGCAGCGCGCCGGGTTGTCTCCCCCAGACGGACGCCACGAGCAGGGCGAGCGGCAAATCTAGGGACCGCCGCCCCCGAGGCGGGCGAAGCGAGGGCGAAGAGTACGCCGCCTCGGGGTGGGACCGCGGACGGCTACTGGGCGGGACCACGGACGACGGACCGCGGACCGCAGCCTGAGGGTGCCCGCCTTGGGGCCGAGTACGAGACGCTCCACGAGTCCCCCCAAAACTGGCCGCCTCGGTGTCCGGGAGTCTCCTCCCCCTAGCGGGGGGAGGCCGGGAGG
>JBCCQJ010000152.1:0-10600 GCA_039024395.1 Bacteroidota bacterium
GCTGGTAAGTTCTGCCGCCAATCCCCAAAATCCAGTCATTCCCGCGCAGGCGGGAATCCATACGGCGCCGATTCTGGCCACCCTCGCATGGATCCCCGCGTTCGCGGGGATGACTCTGTAGGTAGAACAGAGCCGAGGAGTGAGAACTTAACGGCCCTGCCCCAGCGGGGGGAGGCCGGGAGGGGGCGACGAATTGGACGCGGCGCTTGACCCCGAGGCGGCCACTCTCAAGAGACGTGCAGCCTCTCGTCACCTCGGGGCCCCTGCGGAAACGGATCACCTCTGAGTCGACGCTCTCCACTCCTCCCATCCTCCCCATTCCATCGAGAAGAGACAACGGGTGGGGTGAGCCACCTACGACCGCGCAGGCATCGCCCTAGCCGGTCGCGATGCGGCGGCGCACGAACTGGACGGCCTGCGCGGCCAGCGCCTCGACCTCGTCGGTCCGGCGGGGAAGCCGCGTCTGGAGGATAATCTCGCCGTCGGCGCGGACCACGATCGCGGTCCCCGTTCCCGGCAGCGGCTGCTCGCCAAGCGTGAGCGCGACGCGCTCGGCCCCCGGCGGCGGCGTCCAGAGCAGGAAGAACGCCTCGTAGAACAGGCGCCCCGGCGGCGTCGCCGTCTCGTCGACCACGAGCCCCTGGATCCCCAGGAACGGGTCGACGGCGTCGGTCGAGTCGGCGTCGGTCCCGACCGGGAGGCGGAGCATCCGGCGCTCGCGCAGCATCTCGCCGTAGGTGATCGCGCGGCCGTAGAGGAACGGCGCAGGCGCACGGGTGCTGTCGGCACCCTGCCCCGAGGCGGGCGCGGCCATCAGGCCGGCGAGGAGGACGAGGAGCGCGCGCGACAGCATGGCCTCAAGAAACGACCGTCATCCCACCTCGGTGTGCGCCGGCACCGCCTCGGCCACGGCGAGGCGCCGCCGCCCGACCCACGCCAGGGCCGTCACGAACGCGAACCCGAGGACGGCCAGGCCGAGCGCGAGCGGCCACCCCGGCCCCGGCGCCAGCAGCACCGACGGATCGGGCACCGCCTCGGCCACGCCGTCCGACCCGACGTGCGTGACCGTGCCCACCCACGGCCACAGCGCCCGCAGCGAGCCGGCGAGGAGGCCCACGAGGACGGCCATGGTGACGTCGTGGTGCCGGTCGAGCAGGTGCGACAGCACCTTCGCCGCGACCCCGAGGCCGAGCCCGGCCCCGAGGCAGAACGCGGCCACGTACGGGAGGTCGAGCCCGCGCAGTGCCTCCAGCGTCGGCTTGTAGAGGCCGAAGACCTCGAGCAGGAACGCCCCGCTCACGCCCGGCAGGATCATCGCGTTGATGGCCACGGCCGCCGTGCCCCCGACGCGCCACAGCGACGGATCGGCAGCGTCGCCGCTGCGGGGCAGCCCGACGAGGACGAACGCGGCGACGGCGGCGACCGCCGCGACGGCGTAGTGCCAGCCCGCGTGCGTGTGCCGCTCGCGCCACGGGATCGCCAGCGAGGCGGCCACGAGCCCGAAGAACAGCGCCCGGCACTGCACCGGGTACCGCTCCAGCAGTTCTGGAATGAACAACGAGCCGACGACGATCGCCGTCCCGATGCCGGCCACGAGGGGCAGCAGCAGCGCCCAGTTGAGGTCGCCGAGCCGCCGCACCGCCTCGGAGAGACGTCCGCGCGCGAGCGCGAGCACGGCCGAGAACCCGTCGCCGATGGCGGCGATCAGGTCCTTGTAGATCCCGACGATGAGCGCCATCGTGCCCCCGCTGACGCCAGGGACGATGTCGGCACTGCCCATGAGCAGGCCGTGGAGGTAGTGGCGGAGGGTTCGAGGCATCGAATCCAGATCTAAATCAGTGGTCTGGTGGGCAAGTGGCCTGGTGAGCGAGTGGGAAACGCAGAGGCCGGTGACAGCGACGCACGCTCTCGGCCGACACTCGCTCACTCGGACACTGGGTCACTCGCTCACTCCACCACTCACAATGCGTTGCGGACGAGGGGGACGAACACGACACCGTCGAAGACCTCGCGGGAGGTCGCCTCGGGGCCGGTCTTGGTGATGCGGTGGAGCGTCTGCCTCCGAGGCGGGCCGACCGGAATCAGCAGGCGCGCGTCGGGCCGGCCGTCGGCGGGCTCGCGAAGCTGCTCGACCAGGTCGGCCGGCACCTCCGGCCCGCCGGCCGTCACGATGATGGCGTCGAAGGGCGCGACGCCGGGCCAGCCGAGCGTGCCGTCGCCCACGCGCGTCCGCACCTGCGGGATGCCGAGCGCCTTGAGGACCGCCTCGGTGCGGCGCAGGATCGGCGCGTGGCGCTCGACCGAGAACACGCGGGCGCCCAGCTCGGCGAGGACGGCGGCCTGGTAGCCGCTGCCGGTCCCGACCTCGAGGACCCGGTCTCCGGGCCGGACCTCCAGCAGCTCCGTCATGCGCGCCACCGTCCGCGGCTGCGAGATCGTCTGGCCGAGCCCGATCGGCAGCGCCACGTCGTCGTAGGCCTGCCGCTGGAGCCCCGAGTCGAGCACGAAGCGGTGGCGCGGCACCCGGCCGATGGCGGCGAGCACGCGCTCGTCGGCGATGCCGGCCTCGCGGAGGGCGTCCACGAGGCGGGCGCGGTAGCGGGCGGCCTGCCGGTCGGTGAGGCGCATCAGGCAGCGGGCTCCTCCTCGGGGGGCGTCTCGGCGCGGTCGGGCGAGAACGCGTTGAGCAAGCGTTCCTCGACCTCGGCCAGCGACAGGCCGACGTCGAGGCGGCCGTTCTCGGCGACCGAGATCTTGCCTGTCTCCTCGCTCGTCACGATCACGAAGGCGTCGGCGCGCTCGGTGAGGCCGACCGCCGCGCGGTGGCGCAGCCCGAGGTGCGGGTCGAGGCTGCGGGCGTCAGAGACGGGCAGGATGCACCGGGCGGCCTCGATCTTCTGACCCTGGATGATGACCGCGCCGTCGTGGAGGGGCGAGTTGGGGAAGAAGATCGACGTCAGCAGGGCGCGCTCGACGTCGGCCCCGAGCTGCGTGCCGCTCTCGATGTAGTTGCGGAGGCCGGTCGAGCGGGCGAACGCGATGAGCGAGCCGACGCGGTCGCGGCTCATCTCGGCCAGCGCCGCCACCACCTCGTCGGTAATCTTCTGGCGCGGCGGCTGCGTCACCAGGCGCCGCACGAGCGGGTTGCGGCCGAGCAGGAAGAGCGCCTGCCGGATCTCGGGCGCGAACAGGATCAGGATGGCGAGCACGAACACGTCGCCGAACGCCCCGAAGATGGCGCTGAGCGTCGTCAGCCCTGCCGCGCGCACGATCTCGTTGACGGCGTAGACCCCGAGGAGGACGACGGCCACCTGCACCGCGATCGTGCCCCGGATGAGGCGGTAGCCCTGGTAGACCAGCGCCGCCGTGAGCACGATGTCGAGGAGGTCGGTCCACCCGATGGGCACGAAGCCGATCCGGACGCCGTCCTGCAAGAGCGCCGCGACGGTCATGCGCCTGCCGCCTCGGGGTGCGCCGCCTCGGTGCGGGCCGCCTCGGCGGCGGCGACCAAGCGGAGCGTCTCGGCCGTCGCCCGCACGTCGTGGGCGCGCACGATGGCCGCGCCCCGCACGACGGCGAGCGCGGCCAGCCCGAGCGACCCGAACAGGCGCTCGCTCACCGGCGCCGGCGCCTCGGGCGTGCCGAGAACCGCGCCGACGGTGCTCTTCCGCGAGACGCCGACGAGCACCGGCCGGCCGAGCGCCTCCCCGAGGCGGTCCACCTCGGCGATCAGGCGGAGGTTCTGCGCCGGCGTCTTGCCGAACCCGAAGCCCGGGTCGACGACCACGTCGCGCACGCCCGCCGCCTCGGCGCGGGCCACCGACGCCTGCAATGAGGCGATGACGTCGTCGACCACGTCGCCGTAGTCGGCCTCCGAGGCGGTGCCGCCGGTCTTGGCGAGCGCGTGCATGACCACGAGCGGGGCGCCGTACTCGGCCGCCGCGACGGCCGTCCCCACGCCGTCGCGCAGGCCGGTCACGTCGTTGACGATGTGGGCGCCCGCCCGCAGCGCCGCGCGCGCCACGGCGCCCTTGGTCGTGTCGACCGAGATGAGGACGTGCGGCAGGTCGCGCGCGACGGCCTCGACGACCGGCACCACGCGCGCCAGCTCCTCGTCCAGCCCGACCGCCTCGGCGCCGGGCCGCGTCGACTCGCCGCCGACGTCGACGATGCTCGCGCCCTCGTCGGCCATCTGGGCAGCCCGCGCGACGGCGGCCTGCACGGTCGCGTACTGCCCGCCGTCGGAGAACGAGTCGGGCGTCACGTTGAGAATGCCCATCACGTGCGCCCGGTCGAGGTCCAGCGTGCGGCCCCGGCAGTCGAGCACGCGGCGCGCGGCGTCCGCCTCGGGGCGAGCGGGAGCAGCGGGCGAATGGGCGGACATGGGGGAACGGAGGGCATGCAAAAGCTACGACCGCCCTCCGCGCGCTGTCCCCGGGCGGAACCCCGGGCGATTCACGATGCGTACACATATCCCTGGTCACGTGCTAAACTCCCTCTGCAGACCCCGGCTCACACCGAGGCCCACCGCCTGACCTTGCCCCGACCCGCCATCGACTGACCCCCACGAGCCGCCCCCCGAGGCCGAGCCATGTACGTACCCCGCAGCCAGCGGATGCTGGACCAGTACCTCCAGGAGATCGGGAAGATCTCGCTCCTGACCGCCGAGGACGAGGTCCGGCTGACGAAGAGGATCAAGGAAGGCGACGCCGAGGCGCTGCACCAGATGGTCCGCGCCAACCTCCGGTTCGTCGTGTCCGTCGCCAAGAAGTACCAGGGCCAGGGGCTCACCCTCTCCGACCTCATCAACGAGGGCAACTACGGGCTCATCAAGGCGGCCCAGCGGTTCGACGAGACGCGCGGGTTCAAGTTCATCTCGTACGCCGTGTGGTGGATCCGGCAGGCGATCCTGCAGGCGCTCGCCGAGCAGAGCCGCGTCGTGCGGCTGCCGCTCAACCGGATCGGGACCATCTCGAAGATCCGCAAGGCCTCGGCGCGGCTCGCGCAGACCTACAAGCGCCCGCCCAACGTCGAGGAGCTGGCCGAGGAGCTGGAGCTGCCGCCGGCCAAGATCCGCGACGCCCTCCGCCACCAGGCCCGCCACCTCTCGATGGACGCGCCGTTCGGCGAGGAGGACGACAACTCGCTGCTCGACGTGCTCGAGGACGCCGGCGACGTGCTGCCCGACGAGGCCCTCCTGGGCGAGAGCATCAAGATCGACATCGAGCGGGCGCTGGCGACGCTGGCCCCGCGCGAGGCCGAGATCACGCGCCTCTACTTCGGCATCGGCCGCGAGACGCCGATGACGCTCGAGGAGATCGGGCAGGAGTACGAGCTGACGCGCGAGCGCGTGCGCCAGATCAAGGAGAAGGCGCTCCGGAAGCTCCGCCAGAAGGGCCGGAGGACCGAGCTGCAGACGCACGTCGGTACATGAGCGTCATCGCCTCGGGGCACCGAGGTGGCTTGAACCTGTACGAATGGCGCTTGTCAGTTTTACTGTTTCGGGGAGTAAGGCGGTCTTCCCGCGCATTCCGGCAGACCTTGATGTTGTTGCAGAGCGACTCGCTGGAGCGCTTGCGGCGCACTCCGATTGGGCACAGCCAACGTGGCCTGCGAAGCCGGTGACGGCGGACACTGATGCGAACGGGGTGACCTTCCGACGTGAAACCGGCTTCGGCGAGTCGGTCAGAGGCAGGATTGATTTATCTCGGTCTGGCGACAGCGTCACTGCTGACTACGACTTGGTCTTCGAGAGCGGAGTCTTCTTCTTTGCCAGATTGGCCTGGGTGGTTCTCCTGGTCGTCGCTTTCGCCAGCATTGGAATACCGCTGGTGGTAGTCGCTACTGTTGGAACGGTCATTGGCGGAATCAACCTTTTCTGGGTGCGTGCGAGGTACAAGGACCGGGTTTTATCCGCGCTCTTGGCAAGCGCCGAGGCAGAACGGATCGAAGAACTGGCATCCACTGTCGCGGGCGACGGCGCCCTCGCTGATCTGTCATCCTGAACGCAGTGAAGGATCTCAACGCCATCGTCCCAGCCGTCGCCACCGGCAGCGACGGCCGCTCACCTCGGCGCTGAGATCCTTCCTCGCTCCGCTCCTCAGGATGACAGGATGGAACCGCCTCGGGGCCGGAGCAACACCCCTCGCCCACCGTCGTCCTGAGCGGAGCTGAAGGATCTCGACGCCCGTCCGCCCCCGAGGCGACTGAGTCCAGCGCGTCGGGATCCATCGACAGGCTGGCTGCGCCGACCTTGCGGTTTGGGACAGCGAAGGAGACGAAGTGCCCGGAACGGAAAACGCCCGCCTCGGTGTCCCCGAGGCGGGCGCAATCCGAAGGACGCGGGGCGTCAGGCGGCTTTCTTGCGGCGCTTGCTCACCGCCACCTCGGGCTCGGCCACCGAGGCGGAGTCGCCGGAGGTGCCGTAGCGGGCGCGCATCCGGTCGAGGAGGTCGGCCGTCTGGTCCGCCGTCAGCTCGTCGAGCGACTGCACGCCGGCGTAGTGGCGCGCGGCGAGGAGTACCTTCGGGCGGTCGAGCCCGAACCCTTCCGCCTCGACGAGGAGGTCGGCGACGGTCGGGCCGGCGGGCGCCTCGAGGGCGGGCGCGGGCAGCACGTCGGGCACGTCGAGGGGCGCCGGCGCGGGTCCGGCCCCGAGGCGGCCGAGGAGGTCGGCGAACGTCGGCTCCTCGATCTCGAGGCCGACCGGGAAGTCGGGCGCGTTCGACTTGACGACCGTCGCCACGCGGCGCGTCTCGAAGCCGTCCTGCCGCAGCGACAGCTCCAGCATGACGTCGACGAAGTACTCGAGCCCCGAGGTGGTCATCGGCAGCACGCGGCCCATCTCGTTCTCCTCGCGGTCCTCGCGACCCCGCGCGGCGATCTGGTCGGTGATGACGACGCACGCGCCGGAGTCGACGCAGAGGCGGCGCAGGACCTCCTGGAAGACGACCTGGTCGGCCTGGAGCGCCTCGGCGGAGGGCTGGGCGGTTGGGTCGCCCGTGGTCTCGCGCGCGGCCTGGACCGTCGCGCGGTGCTTCCGGCCGAAGTACATGGCCCAGGAGTCGAGCGCGTAGCAGCCGTAGCCCTGCTCGGCGCGGCCCTCGCCGAGCGCCCAGTCGACGAACGGGAGCAGCTCGTCGGGGTGCTCGACCTCGATGGCGTCGAAGTGGGAGCCGTCGGCGCCGGGCAGCAGGCGCGCCTTGCGCTCGGTGTCGAAGTAGCAGAGGCGGCCGAGGCCGGCGTCGGCCAGCGAGGCGGCGAACCAGCTCTTGCCCGCGCCCGCGGCGCCGCGCACGGCGACGACGAGGCGGCGCTGCTGCGGCCGGCGGCTGAGGGGGTGAACGGTGGGGGTCATGGTCGTGGGGGGATCGCCAGTGGATGAAGCCTAGGCCGCCTCGGTGTCAGCGACGTGTCACAGGTGTCGGGCGTAGGTTGTGGTGCGTAGCTCCTGACCCCACGACCCACGTCCTAGCTCGCCTTGCGGAGTGCCGGGCGGTCGATCTCGACGCGGCGGAGCGGGCGCTCGGCGTACGGCCCCCACACGCTCTCGAAGCGGCGGTCGAGGCGGCGCACCAGGATATGCGGGGCCTGCCCGTTGGCGACGTGCCAGAGGTGCCGCTCGGGCGAGGCGGCGGCCGCCTCGGGGTCGAGCATGTACGGCACGAGCACGCTCGGCTGCTCGGGGCGGACCGCCAGACCGCGCGCCTCGGTGCTGGCGAGCGTCTTGAGGTTGATCCGGCCGCGCTCCGAGAACAGGTCGCGGTCCCACAGGCTCGCGAGGTAGAGCACGTCGTCGAGGCGGTGCAGCAGGTCGCTCCCGCGCAGCCGGTAGACCGTGTCGACCACGCCGTGGGCCAGGAGCGTCGCGTCGCGGCGGAGGCGCCGCTCGTGGTCCCGCAGCCTCCGCCCCGAGGCGGTCTCGAACGCCACGCGGCGCACCGCGCCCTCCTCGCCCACCGGCACCTCGACGACAAAGTCGAGCGTGAAGAACGCCGGCCCGTGGCCGACGCCGGCGGGCACCTCGACCTCCACCTCGGAGCGGAGGCGGGCGTCTTCGCGGAGGTACTTGACGAGGTGCCACGCCAGCTCGTCCTGGATGGCGCCGGGGTACGGCGGTTCGTAGTGCGGGCCGGCGACGACGGCCTCGGCCCAGTCGCGGGGCGAGACGGAAGACGGGCCGTTCGGGGTGACGCGGTGCATGACGACAGCGGTTGGGGAAGGGGGCGTCCGGGCTCTCGCCCTCGCGCACGCGTATGGTATACCGTCGAGGTGCCACCTGAATGTCACAGAGCGGGGACGACAGATCGTGGACCGCGGACGACGGTCCGAGCGGTTGTTCGGGCGGTGTTGCACCTTGTGCCCCGGCCGCCTCGGGGGCGGGTGCGGCGGTGGGTCCAGGGTCCCCTCTTCCTTGGGGAGATGGACAACCGATAGGTCGGCGCTGCTGGCGTGACGGGATTCCCGCCTCGGGGAGCGGCCGCCTCGGTGTTCAGCGCAGCGGTGGATTCGTCGCCCCCCTCCCGACCTCCCCCCGCTGGGGGGAGGAGAACGGAAACGAGTGATTCGGTCGCCTCCGAGGCGGCGCCATCCGAGTCGACCGCTCAGGCGGCGGTCTGTCGTCCGCGGTCCGTCGTCCCGCCCCGAGGCGGTCTGTCGTCCCGCCCCGAGGCGGCGGCCCGTCGTCCCGCCAGCGGTGCGCCTCGGGGATACTCTGTCCGCCTCGGGGGCGGCCTACCTTCCGTCTCTCCCGGACCCGGGCCCATGCCTCGCGCCTTCGCCGTCGTCCTCGTCGCTGCCCTGGCGCTCCCCGCGAGCGCGCAGATGGGGTTCGGACTGTTCAACGGGCGCAACCACCCCGAAATCGACTGGCAGGTCGCGCGCACCGACCACTTCGAGATCGTCTACCCGGCCCACCTCGCCGGCATCGAGGCGGAGGCCGCCGCCATCGCCGAGGAGTCGCTGGCGGCGCTCGTGCGCACCTTCGGGCCGAACGACTCGACGCTCGTCACCTTCGACGACCCGATCCGGGTCTACCTCTCCGACGAGGACGAGATCGCCAACGGCATCGCGTTCAACGTCGGCAGCAGCGGGTTCACGACGATCTGGGTCCACGTCAACGACTTCGCCGACATCTGGACCGGCGACGCCAAGTGGCTGCGGAAGGTGCTGGCCCACGAGATCGCCCACATCGTCCACTACCGCGCCGTGCGGACCAACCTGGGCCTGCTGGCTTCGTTTTTCGGCGACCCGTTCCCGAGCTTCTGGACCGAGGGCCTGGCCCAGTACGCCACCGAGCGGTGGGACGCCCAGCGCGGCGACCGCTGGCTGCGCACGGCGACGTTCGAGGACCGCCTGAGCTACACCGACGGCACGAGCCCGCAGAACGGCCGGCTCCTCTACGCGGTCGGCAACAGCCAGGTGCGCTACCTCGCCGAGGCCTACGGCGACTCGACGATCCAGAAGATCCTGGCGTGGCGCGACGGCTTTCTCGGCCTCGAGGTGAACGACTTCCAGCAGGCCTTCCGCGAGGTCGTGGGGATGTCCTACCGCGCGTTCTACGAGGAGTGGCGCAAGCACGTCAACGTGTACTACAACGTGCAGGCGGGCCAGATGGAGCGGCTCGACTCGCTCGCCACCGAGCCGTTCGCGTTCCCGGGCCAGGTCGTCTACGACGTCGCCTTCAGCCCCGACACGACGCAGGTGGCGGGCCTCGTGCTGACGAGCCTCGCGCGGCCGGTCCGCCGGCTGTTCGTGATGAACCACCTCGGGGCCGACTCGGCGGCGCGGCGCGACCTGCGGGTGTTGGCCGAGGGCGCCGTGCAGGCGCCGGTCGCGTGGAGCCCCGACGGGTCGCAGATCGCCTACGCCCGGAGCCGCCGCGGCGACCACGGCTCGCTCATCGACGACCTCTACCTGGTCGACGTCGCGACGGGCGCGCGGCGGCGCCTGACCGACAACCGCCGCGCCTCCTCGCCCACGTTCGCGCCCGACGGGCGGCTCGCGTTCGTCGGGTCGGAGGGGCCGACGGCCAACGTGTTCGTGCTCGACCCCGAGGCGGGCACCGAGCGGCCGCTCACGGCCTTCGAGGGCGACGTCCAGATCACGACGGCCCGGTGGAGCCCGGACGGCGCGCACATCGCGATCGCCCTCTTCGACGCCGAGCGCCGCCGCGTGCTCGCCCTCGTCGACCCCGAGGCGGCGCCCGCCGAGGCGGTCACGGTCCTCGAGACCGGCGCCGGCGTGCCGATGGCCGAGCAGGACGACCGCGGGCCGATCTGGAACGCCGCGGGCGACTCGCTGGCGTTCACGTCGCTCCGCGACGGCGCGCCGAATGTGTTTGCGGTGGGGGTTGGGGGTGAGGGACTGGGGGTTGGGGACGTGGCCCGGACCGACTCCGCCTCGGGGACCGACTCCGCCTCGGGGGCTGACTCCGCATCGAGCGCCGGCGCCCTCTCTGATCTCTCCCGCTTGTTCTTCTCGCCCCCCCCCCCAAAACCCCAACCCCAAAACCCCACCCCGCCCCCCGCGGGGAGCCCGACCCAAACCAACACCCGGCCCCCCGGGCCCCCAAGGCAGGCCCCCCCCACCCCCCCCCCCC
>JBCCQJ010000153.1:0-10590 GCA_039024395.1 Bacteroidota bacterium
CGACGAGCCGTACCGGATGTTCACGTCGCGCGCCGAGCACCGGCTGCTGCTCCGCCAGGACACCGCCGACCGCCGGCTGACGCGCCTCGGCCGCGCGATCGGGCTCGCCTCGGCCGAGCGCGTCGCGCGCCTGGAGCAGAAGGAAGCGGCCCTCGCGGCCACCCTCGACGCGCTCGACGCCACCAACGCCGACCCCGAGGCGATCAACGGCTACCTCGACGCTGTCGGCACGTCGCCCATCCCGACGCCGACGCGCCTCGCCAAGCTGGCCCTCCGCCCCGAGGTGGACCTGCCTGGCCTCCTCGCCGCCTCGGGGCAGGCCGGCCTCGTCGTGCCGGGGCCGGGGATGGAGGACACGGCCGAGCTGGCGGCGGTCGAGCTGCGCTACGCCGGCTACGTCGCGCGCGAGCGCGAGCTGGTGGCCCAGATGCAGAGCCTGGAGCGCTGGCGCGTTCCCGAGGCGTTCGACTACGCCGCCGTGACGGCGATCACGAAGGAGGCGCGCGAGAAGCTGGGCCGCATCCGGCCGGACACGCTGGGGCAGGCCAGCCGCGTCTCGGGCGTCAGCCCGGCCGACGTGCAGGCGCTGATGGTGCTCCTCAAGCGCCACCGCGCACCGGCCTCGGGGGACGGCGCGCCCGGCGTCCCCGAGGCGGCGTAGAGTCCGCCTCGGTCGACGCCCCCTGGCCCCTCCTGTCCAGGCCTGTTCTGAGCGGAGTCGAAGGAAGGGGGACGGCGCATCTTCCGTCTCGGCGGCTCCGAGGCGGAGCCGCCATCCACTGACGCACCGTCCACGGATCCACTGCCCGGGTCCTCCCCCTACGCCTCGATGGCGTCGAGCGGGACGCTCAGCCACGCGGCGGCGTCCTCGCGCGTCAGGAACGTGCGGTACGTGCGCCCGAGGTCGAGCGTGAACAGCTCGAACAGGCGGACGAGCAAGGCGACCGGCTCGCGCTGCGTCACGAACGCGACACGGCACGGCTGGAGCCGGTCCGCGAGGCGGCGAGCCTGAGCCACGAGCGCCGTGATCTCGTCGGGCTGCACGTCCACCTCGGGGGCGCCGAGGAGGTCCCACAGTTCGGCGAAGCCGCCCTCCCAGGCCGGGTCGTCGGTCACGACGCGGCAGGCGTCGAGCAACTCGGCACCCGTCGTGTGGCCCGTGCAGGTAATGACGGCGACCCGCGCCTCGGGGCGGACGACGACAGAGCACGGCATGGGCACAGGGAGCGAAGACCGCCCTCCCCTACTCGTCGCTTCCCTGCCCGATCCACCTCAGGCCACATAATGGCGTTGGATCAGCGGAGCACCAGCCCGTCGAGGTCCGCCGTCGCCTCGACGACGACCGCCCCCGCCTCGATGGAGACCGCCGCGACATCGAGCGCCGGGTCCGCCTCGGTGAGGTCGAGCACCGGGTTGACGAGGTCGCGGACGGCTCGCGCGCCGATCCCGCCCAGGCCGATCCCGCCCGCGCGCACGCGCTCGACGTCCAGCACCACGCGGCCGCGCTCGGCCCCGAGGCGGCCCGTGATCTCGGCCGCGACGCCCTCGGGCAGCCACCCGCCCGCCTCGGGGCGGAGCCGCAGCACGACCCGGTCCGGCGCCTCGACGCGCACGCTCGCGCTCCGAACGCCGCGGCGCGTGTCGAGAAACGCCGCGAGGTCGTCGGGACGCACGCGGACGACGGCCGTCGTCTGCTCGACGCGCTCGAGCACGCGGTCGCCGCGGTCGTAGCGCACGCCGGTCAGCTCCAGGTCGAGGCGGTCGAAGACGGGCACGCCTGCACGGCGGACCCGCTCGCCCACGACCGTGACGCGCTCCGCCGCGCCGGCCGTCACCTGCAGGCCCTCCACCTCGACGTCGTAGCGCTCGGCCGGGCCGATGGCGCGGGGCAGGCCGCGCGCGATCTCCGCCTCGACCCGGCCCGTGAGGTCGCACCCCGAGGCGGCGACGGCGAACAGCAGGATGGCCGCGACCCTCACGGCGCTCCCTCCCACGGGATGTCCGGCGACCGGTAGAAGTTGACGCCCAGCGCCACCCACCGGCGCCCGTGCGCCCCGAGGCGGCGGCGGTAGCTCTCCCCGTCGCGGTCTTCGAGGCGCGACCACCCGATCTCGGCCACGCCCGCCAGCCGCGGGAAGGCCATGAACTCGATGTCGCGGATCGTGTCGAGCGTCTCCGACCACAGCGGCGCCTCGACGCCCAGGATGGCCGCCTCGGGGACGCCCGCGACGAGCGTGGAGGGGTCCCAGGCGTAGGCGTCCTCGACCGAGTTGAGGCCCGCCCACGTCAGGCCGATCGCCGTCGTCGAGTCGTACTTGATGTCGAGGTAGATGTGCTCGGCGGGCGAGAGCACGAGGCGGGCGCCGGCCGCGACGGCGTCGGCGATGTGCGCGGCCGTCTCGGGCGTCTGCGGGCGCCACACCTGCACGATGGCCCCTGGCGCCAGGTCGAGGTCGACCTCGGCCACCTCGTCCCACCCGGCGAACGTCTTGCCGTGCCGCGCGACGATCGCCTGCGCCCGCTCCATGAACGCGACGTACTTCTCCGGCTCGAGCTCGTGGACCTCGTCGCCCCCGAGGTGGATCACGTCGCCGGGCGTCCGCGCGGCCAGCTCGCGCACGACGTCGTCGACGAAGGCGTACGTCTCCTCCTTGTCGACGCAGACCGTGCTGAAGCCGACGCGGATGCCGGTGTAGGGCGCGCGCGCGACACCGTCGCAGTTCAGCTCGGGCACGGCCACGAGCGCGGCGTTCGTGTGGCCGGGCAGGTCGATCTCGGGGACGATCATGATGAACCGCTCGGCGGCATAGCGGACGATCTCGTCGTAGTCGGCGACGGTGTAGTAGCCGCCCTCGCCGCCGCCCACCTCGGTGCGGCCGCCGACCTCGGTGAGCGCGGGCCAGCCGGGAATCTCGATGCGCCAGCCCTGGTCGTCGGACAGGTGGAGGTGGAGCCGGTTGAGCTTGTAGAGCGCCATCAGGTCGAGGTAGCGCTTCACGTCGTCGACGCCGAAGAAGTGGCGCGACACGTCGAGCATGGCGCCGCGCCACACGAACCGCGGCCGGTCCTCGATCTGGACGGCCGGGACGGTCCACCCCTCGCTCAGCACCGCGCCGTACTCGACGGCCGGGGGCAGGAGCTGGCGGAGCGTCTGGACGCCGTAGAAGAGCCCGGCTGGCGCGGCGGCGGCGATCTCGACGCCGTCCAGCGTCACCCCGAGGCGGTAGCCCTCGGCCCCGAGGTCGCCGTCGGGCGCGATGCGCAGCGTGACCGGCGGTAGATTGGCGGCCGCCTCGGGGACGGGGTCGCTCGGCAGGCGGAGCAGGGTGGCCTGGTCGACGCCGACGAGCGCGCGGAGGTGCGCAGCGATGCGCTCGGCCTCGGCGGCGTGTGCGGGCGTGTCAGCCTCGACGCGGATCGGCGTGGCGGCCGTGAGCAGGAACGACGGGGAGGCCGTCCGCGCCACCGAGGTGGGCATCGGGATAAGGGCGGGCAGGACAGACTCGCGCTGAGCGGAGGCGGGCATGGCGAGGGCGAGCAGGAGCACGGCGGCCCCGAGGCGGCGGGCGAGAGTGGGCACAGGCAGAAGGGAAGGACGCCGGAGGATAGAGCCTCCCGCCTCGGGGCGCCCTACGCCACCTCCATCAGCCACGCCGGGTAGCTGCGCGCCGCCTCGAGGCCGAGCGCCGGCGCGTCGTCGGCCGCCAGCCACAGGTCGGCCGCCTCGGCGAGCGCCACGAGGCGGACCGCGGCCGTCGGCCCGACGGCCTCGAGGCACACCGACCACCACGCCTCGCCGGCGGCCTCGACCTCGCCGACCTCGAGCGCGCACGCCCTGGCCGCAAACCGCCGGCCGCGCTGCCGCCGCCGCTTGCGGACCTCCACCCAGCCCGCCTCGGGGGCCGCGGTCGCGTCGGCGAGGGGGAACGACCACTTGGCCCACGCCTCGACGGTCCCCTGGGCGCGGCCCGCGCGCAGCACGTCGAGGCAGGCGTCGCGCCGCTTCGCCTCGATCCGCCCAGCGCGCACCTTCACGCCGAGGGCGTCGCTCGCGGGCGCGAGGTAGCGGTCGGTCCGCACCTCCTCCGGGACCTCCGCCCCGAGGCGGGCGAACCACGCGGCCACCGCCTCGGGGAGCGGGCCGCGCCGGAACCAACGCACCTCGACGGTCCGGTACGGACCCGTCCGGGCCGGGTCGGTCACGCGGCCGCGAGCATCCCGGTGATGCCCGCCCGGATCATCGCCACCGAGATGGCGGCCAGGAACAGGCTCGCCACCTTCGCGATCGCCTTCGAGGTGCCCGGCCCGAAGAGCCGCAGCAGCGCCGGCCCGAACGTGAACGCGACGAACACGAGCAGCATGTTGAGCGTGATCGAGAGCAGCGTCACCTCCCACCCGAACTGCCCGTCGGTGACGAGGATCGTCGTGATCGCGCCCGGCCCGATGATGAGCGGGATGCCGAGCGGCACGACCGGCAGGTCGACCGGCTCCGAGGCGGCGGCCTCGACCTTCTTGCGATCGGACGTCTTGCCGCCGCGGCGGTTCTTGGTGTCGCCGAAGGCGAGGTCGGTGACCGCGATCACGAGCAGGATCAGCCCGCCGCCCACGCGGAGGTCGTTGAGCGTGATCCCGAGCGTGTCGAAGATGACCTGCCCGGCGAACAGCATCAGCACCGCCAGCACGAGCGCCGCCGCGAGCGCGCGCACGAGCAGCGCCCGGCGGTCGTCGGGCGTGTAGGTCTCGGTCATCCCGATGTAGAGCGGGAGGATGCCGGGGATGTTGATGGCGACGAAGAGGGGCAGGAAGGCCCCGAGGAGGTCGCCGAGGAAGTCGGGCACGCGCGGGTGGGAGAGGGAGACGCAGTATCGGTCTCCGAGGCGGCGCGGTCGATGGCGTTGCCGTGCGCGCCGCCGAACTCACCGCCCGTTCACCGAGGCCGCCTCGGGGCCGGGGCGGCGCGCCACCTCAGGCCGTCGCGACCTCCCCGAGGCGGTCCCAGTCTCCCTTCCGCCGCGCGATCCACCACGACCCGACGAGCGGCGGCAGGCCCCACACGACGAAGATGGCGAGTGGCAGCGCCACGCCGCCCGGCACGCCGAGGTCGCGGAGGGCCAGGAAGACCGGCCGCATCACGTGCCCGCCCGTCGCCATCACGAGCCCGATGTACGACCACGCCATCCACTGGTAGTGGCCTTCGAGCCAGCCCTGCCGGCGCCGCCATGCCGTCGACAGCCCGGCGAGTACGCTCGCCAGGCTCACCAGCGCGGCGACGTGGAACGGCCCGTAGCCGGAGAAGAACGGCGTCGTGTCGCGGATCCCGAACGAGGCCAGGCACAGCACGACCATCGCGGCGGCGTAGACCCGGCCGAGGAGGCGGTGGGCGCGCGTGCCCTTCCGGACCACCAGAACGACGGCGCCCGCGACGAGGGCGAGGACGCCGAGGGCGGTGTGGAACGTGAGGATCGCGGACATGGGCAGGGGGCCGACGCTCGGAAGATGGCGGGCTCGGTGCGCCTCGGCACGACCGCCCGGACGGGCCGCGTCAGCACCGGGCGAACCGCCGCATCGAGCGGACGAGCCGGACGCGGATGCCCGCCTCGGGGCGCCCCCGAGGCGGCGTGACCCCCTCCGGGCGCGTGGTACGGAGGGAGGAGTGTCCTTCCCTTTTCTGCCATGACTGCCTTCCGCCTCGGCGCCTGCGCCGCCCTCGCCGTCGCCCTCGCCGCGTCCGCCTCGGCGCTGCCGCTCGCGCCGACCCACAACCCGCTGCTCGACCGCCTCGGCGTCGCAGACGCCCAGATCCGCCTCACCGGCCCCACAACCACGACCTCCACCTCGGGGAGCGGCGGCACCTCGAACGGGCTGCTCACCTCGGACGACGTCCGCGACTCGAGCTGGCAGTCGTCCCACGCCATCCTCTCGCGCATCTCCATCGCCGAGGCGGGCGACAACCCGTGCGCCCTCCGCGGCCGCTACTGGCGCTCGCCGTCGGCGTGGAGCTGGAACGAGACGCAGTCGGTCGTCGGCTGCGACAACGAAACCGGCTTCCGCCACAGCGACGAGGGCTACAGCCGCCGCATGGCGGGGCGCCAGCCCGACTCCAACAACCCGACGGCCATCCGCGGCCTCCAGGTCTGCACCAACGACCGCAGCGGCCGCAACCTCAAGCTGAAGGGCCTCCGCGTGTTCATGGCGACCGTCAACCAGGACGGCAGCGGCCAGGTGACGCCCGACGCGGGCCTCACCGACGCGTTCGAGCGCCCGAACTGCCGCACCTGGACGCCTCGCGTGACGTGCCCCAGCGGGCAGGTGGGCGTGGGCCTGAAGGTGTACTACCACAACGGCCAGAACGACCGCGGCCGCAACGCGCAGACCAACCCGGACCGCATCACAGGGCTCGCCCTCCAGTGCCGCGCCGTCTCGATCACCAACCCGCCGGCGCTCGCGCCGCGAGGCCGCGGCTGACACCGCCCCCGAGGCGGCATGCGACGCGGCTCCCGCCTCGGGGTGGGGGCCGCGTTTTGCTCTCGTGACCCTTTCGGGGCGGCCCGTGCGGAGGACAGGCACACTCTCCGGTCTTGCCATGCGCACGCTCCTCCTCGCCGCAGCCGTCCTCGTCGCCGTCGACGCCTCGGCGCAGCACAACGCCCGCTACACGCTCACCGGCCCCGCCACCGAGACCGGCATCGCCGGAACCGCCGGCCTCAGCTTCCCGCTCCACCCCCCGGTCGGCACCGCGGGGGTTCTCCACACGCTCTCCCTGTGGCAGACCGAGGGGCGGTCCTGCCAGGTCGAGGCCGGCTTCTGGACCGCCGAGGAGGGCTTCCCGCTCTCGGCCGGCGACGCCCAGACCACCGACCGCCTCACGTACGAAGAGCACCGGGACCCCGGCGAGACCACACCTGGCGTGATGCTCGACTGCGGGACGGCGCGGCAGAAGCGGACCGTCCGCGCCCCCTTCCCCGAGGCGGAGCCGGCCGGCGACGGCACCGTGACCATCGGTCTCTGGGGCCACAACGGGGCCGCGGCCATCCACGGCCTCCGCGTCTGCACCGGCGCCGGGTCGCCGGCGATCCGCGGCGTCCGCGCCTTCGTGTCGACGCTCAACGCCTACGGCGACGGCCGCGTCGCGCGCCTGCGCGGCCAGGCGGATGTCTTCGAGCGGCCCGCGTGCCAGACGTGGCAGCCGGCCCAGCGCTGCCCCGCCGGCCAGGTCGCCACCGCGGCGACGGCCTTCTACGGCGGCGACGACACGCTGGTCGGCCTCCGCCTCACGTGCCGGGCCGTCGACATCGCGCCCCTCAGCGGCCAGGCCCCCCGGCGCCGCTGATCCGCACCGCCTTGGGGGATGGCCCCGAGGCGAAATCGGCAGGCGTGACCCCCTCTCCGCGTCTCGTGCGGAGGGACGCTGTACCTAACTCCCAATGCCCATGCGCATCCTCGCTGCCCTCGTCCTCGCTGTTCTCCTCGTCGCCCCCGAGGCGATGGCTCAGAGCTTTCCGACCACGTCGTCGGTCCGCCTGACCGGCCCGGTCACGCCCACCCGCGTCTCGGGGCAAGCCGGAGGCCGGGTCGAGAGCCTCAACCACAGCGGCGCCAACACCTTCCTCACCGGCATCTCGGTGCGGGAGCGGAACGACAACCCGTGCGACATCCGCGCCTACTTCAGGGCGATCTCGCCCTCCGACGGTGACACACACTCTCTCCGGCTCAACTGGTGCAGTGGGAACAGCGGGAGCATCCGGCATGCCACGGTCCCGGGGTCGAATGCGAACGTCTATGCCGTCCACGGCCTGCGGATGTGCTCCAACGACCGGAACCGGAACAACTACAAGCTGAAGGGGCTCCGGGCGATGGTCTCCCAGATCAACGGAAACGGGCAGATCCAGCGCGACCCGGGCCTCGCCGCCCAGTTCGAGCGCACCAACTGCCGCGAGTGGGAGCAGCCCCAGCGCTGCCCGACCGGCCAGGTCGCCGTCGGCGTCGACGTCCACTACGGGACCCGTGGGGGCACCCGAATCACGGGACTCGCCCTCCAGTGCCAGGCCGTCCAGGTGGTGCCGTAGCACCCCGTCCCCGAGGCGGACGCCCCGCCTCGGGGATGGCCCCTCCGCGTCGGGGGAACGTGCCCCGAGGCGGCTACAGCACGCGGTTCGGGTCCGGCGGCGGGGGCGTCTGGCCGCGGTAGCCGAACACCCGCTTGACCGCGTCGATGGCCTGCGGGAACTGCTTCTGGACGTAGTACTGGTCGGCCGTCCGCCGGGCGGCCAGCCCGTAGGTCGGGTAGGCGAAGATGGTGTCGGAGATCGTGCGCAGCGGCACCCCGGCCTTCATCGCCACCCCGTAGAGCGCGACGATCTCGCCAGCCCGCTCGCCGACCGCGCTCGCCCCGAGGACCTTGCCGCGCCACTTCGTCGCGTGCACCTTGATGTGGCCGTCGGTGGCGTGCTCGGTGATCGCGCGGTCGACCTTGGCGTACGGGAAGCGGTAGGTCACGAAGCTGGCGCCCGCCTCGCGGAGCTGCCGCTCGGTCGGGCCCACCTGCGCCACCTCGGGGGTGGTGAAGGTGGTCCACGTGAGGCCGTCGCGGTCGATCTTGGCGGGCACCTTGAGGATGGCGTTGGTGGCGGCCTGCTTTCCCATGTGCTCGCTCATGTGGGTGAGCGCGTACTCGCCGGTGCAGTCGCCGGCGGCCCAGATGTGGTGCTGGGACGTCCGGCACCGGTCGTCGACGGTCACGCCGCGCTTGGTGTACGCGACGCCCGCCGCGTCGAGGCCCAGGGTCTCGATGTTGGGCTTGCGGCCGGTCGCGATGAGGAGCACGTCGCCCTCGACCGCCTCGCCGCCGCCGAGGTGGACCGCGACCGCGCCCGCCTCGCCGCTCACGCGCTCGACGCTCGCCCCGAGGCGGAACTGCACGCCCTCGCGCTCGAGCGTGCCCCGGAGGATCGCCGCGTGGTCGGCGTCGTCCTTGTTCAGGATCTGGTCGGCGCGGTCGATCACGGTCACCTCCGCCCCGAGGCGGCGGAAGGCCTGCCCCATCTCGCACCCGATGGGCCCGGCGCCCACGATCACGAGGTGGTCGGGCCGGCGCTCGATCTCGAACAGCGTCTCGTTGGTGAGGTAGGGCACGCCGTCGAGCCCGTCGATGGGCGGCGGCGCCGCGCGCCCGCCCGTGCAGATGACGGCCATGCGGAACGTCACGTCGCGGTGCGCACCGTCCGCCTCGATGCGGGCCGTGTGGGCGCCGGTGAACCGGACGTCGCCGGAGACCACCTCGACGCCGAAGCCCTCGTAGATCGCCGGGTCGTCGGCGTCCTCGTAGACCTCCTGGCGGATGGCATGGACGTCGCGCATGACGGCCCCGAAGTCGGCCTCGGGGAGGGCGGTGTCGCCGTCGGCGAAGCGGTCGAGGAAGGCCTGCGTCTGGGCGCGGAGGTCGGCCGCGTGGAGGATCGTCTTGGACGGCACGCAGCCGGTCCACGTGCAGTCGCCCCCGAGGCGGTCGCGCTCGACCATCATGGTCTTGGCGCCGAGGTTGGCGGCGGTGCCGGAGGCCGTCAGGCCGGCGGCCCCGCCGCCGAGGACGAGGAGGTCGACATCGTACGTAGCCATAACAGAGCGGGCGGGGAGGGAGACGTAGAGGGAGGGCCGGCACCCGATCTTACGGCCGACGCTTCCCCTCCGACTCGGTGCTCCTCTTCCTTCCCACGTTCGACCGCGCCCACGGCTTCCCCGAGGCGGGCTGGCGGGCCGACGGCGAGCCGTTCCGCCTCCGCCGCACCCTCGCCGAGGCCGAGGCCGCCGCCATCGCCCCGGACGGGCAGACGGGCCGCGTGCTGGTTCTCAACCCCGACCGCCTCGAGGTCTCGGGCGGCGATGTCCTGGCGGTCCACACGGTCCCTCGCGCGGCGGTCCAGAACATCGACCCCGACGGCGACTACTGGCGGCCGGCGCCAGTCGCGGCGGGGGGCGGCTATGTGGTGCGCCGCCCCGAGCCGGCCGGCGTCGAGCTGCTGCTCATCTTCCGGCGCGGCGCGTGGGACCTCCCCAAGGGCAAGCTGGACCCCGGCGAGACGGTGCGCGAGGCGGCCCACCGCGAGGTCTGCGAGGAGGTCGGCATCGCGGCCGAGGCGCTCGCGGTCACGGCCGACCTCGGGACGACGGTCCACGGCTACGTGTGGCCCAAGCGCGACGTCTACGCCGTCAAGACGACGCACTGGTACGCCATGTCGACGACCGCCTCGGCGTTCGAGCCCGAGGCGCGCGAGGGCATCGAGGCGGTGGCGTGGGTACCCTGGGCCGAGGCTGGCGCCCGCCTCGGGTTCGACTCGCTCCGCGCGCATCACGCCGCGCTCGATCCTGAGGCGCTGGGAGTGTAGGGCTGTGGGCTGTGGGCTGTGGGCTGTGGGCTGTGGGCTGTGGGCTGTGGGCTGTGGGCTGTGGGCTGTGGGGAAGCTGCCGCTGCCTCGGGGCCGGCGCCACTCCGAGGCGGGAATGGCCGCGGGAAAAGGTGCGAGGGGACTGGGAATGGGGAACGGGCAGACGTGACCTGAGGCGTCGGCTGTCGGCGCAAAAGCTGCCCCGACC
>JBCCQJ010000154.1:0-10493 GCA_039024395.1 Bacteroidota bacterium
GCGGGGGTGCGGATGTCGGTGTGGCGGGCGCAGGGTTTATCGATGTCCCGTAGCGGGCGCGAGAGCGTCGAAATCCCGGAGGCGGTGCTGTGGCAACTCACGAGCACGCTGGCCTACGCCGCATAGGGCCAAAGTCCAGCTGAGTCCCATCCCCTCGGTCCGGTCGTGCCCGGTTGCGTGGTTCGGGTCGCGTGGCCTGGTCTGGTGCGCCTCGGGACACGCGGCACGCAACCGATCCATGCGCGCTCGTCCGCGTCCGACCGCCTCCTTCGGGCGAGGTGACACGCCCAGACGGAGCGCCACCGATTTACGCCGCCTCGGGGAGGGCGCGAGGCGCGTCTGCATCGCCGCTGGCCTCCGCGGGAGACTCGGCCTCGTCTCGCACGCCGGTGGCATCCTGCGCGAAGGTCTCCTCCGGCGTTTCCGCCTCGGCGCCCGGCGCGAGGCGCCGCGAGGGGCGCTCGCCGCGCTGCCGCGTCGACGCCGGCGCCGCGATCCAGGCCGGAGCGTCCGAGGCCTGCCCGTCGCCCGCCGAGGCGGGCTCGGCCATCGCCGGCGGCAGCGGCCCGTCGGTGGGCAGGCCGGCGTAGTGGCGGTACGTGATGCGGTGCGCGTCGAGCATCTGCGACACGTCGAACTCTTGGACCACGCGCTCGCGCCCGAGGCGGGCCAGCTCGGCCCGGCGCGCGTCGTCGAGCAGCAGGTCGGCCAAGCCGTCGCCGAGTGGCTCGAAGCCCCGAGGCGGCACCACGATGCCGACGCCGCCCACGAGCGCCTCCTTCACGCCGCCCACGTCGGTCGCCACGACGGGCCGGCCGCACGCCATCGCCTCGATGACGCTGAACGGGAAGCCCTCCGAGATCGACGAGAGCGCGAACACGTCGCCCTCGTGGTAGAGCTCGCTCGGATTCGAGTGGTAGCCGGCGAACGTGAAGTGGTCGCGCACGCCCAGCTCGTCGATCAGCGCCTCGCACCGGGCCGTGTAGGGCTCGTCGACCCAGTTGGCGCCGAAGACGACGAAGTGGACGTCCGGCACGCGGCGCCGCGTCACGTCGCAGGCGCGGATGAGCGTCTCGATGTCCTTGAGCGGGAACACCCGGGCCGCCGTCACGACGGTCGGGCGGCGGCCCTCCGGCTCCGCCTCGGGGACCTGGAAAGCGCTCGTGTCGATGCCGTTGTAGATCGTCCGGATGCGGTCGGGCGTGACGCCCATCTTGAGCTCCCAGCGGCTGTTGTGGTTGCACACCGGCGACACCTGGTCGGCGACGACGTAGCAGACCCGGCTCACGAGGTGGACCAGCCGCAGCAGGAACCGCTTGAGGAAGCACGACTCCGAGGCGGCCGACATCGCGATGTAGCGCTCGCGGAGGTAGATCCCGTGGTCGGTGACGACGAACGGCGTCCCGTACTCGAGCTTCGAGATCACGCCGGCCAGCCCCGCGAAGCCCGCCAGCGTCGCGTGCGCCACGTCGGTCCGGGGCACCGGCAGCGTGATCGGGAGCAGGAAGCTGTAGAGCCAGCGCAGCGCCTGCACGAGGTCGCCGAGCGTCGTCTCGACGCCGTCCGCACCGGCCGCGGCCTCCTGGGCCAGGATGGTGTCGCGGAAGGCGTTCCACGTCGCCTCGGAGCGGAACGTGGCGCGGTGGTCGAGGCGGACGAAGTAGCGGTTGAGGTCGCGGATCAGCTCGGCCTCGGCCCATCCCGCCGCCTCGGGGCGTTCGAGGGCGGCGAGGAACCGTTCGAGGAGCGGGACGAATCGGCGCTCGACCATGCCGCGGGTCGTCCGCGCCCGGCGGAGGACGGTCGTCGAGAACGGCTCGTCGTGGCGCGTGAACTCGGTCGGCTCGGCCGACCCGAAGAGCGGCACCGTCTGGATCGCGCGCACGTGCGGCGGCATCTCCTTGTGGAGCCGGAGCGCCGTCGAGCCGGTGACGGCGAGCAGGTGGAAGTCGACGTCGGGCAGGCCCTTGATGACCACGTCGGCCCACGTCGTCACGCCCCCCCCTTCGAACGGGTAGGTCCCCTCGGTGGTCAGGAGGACGGACGGTCGTGTGGTGGGAGCAGGCATGGGCGCCCCGCGCGAACCGCAATCGCAGTTCCGCCTCGGGGCGAGGGTATCGCCGGCCTCAACAGCCGGCGATAGCGGAACGGCCGGATTCCCCCCTCCTTCGCTATCCGCCCAGAAGCCGTCGGTAGATCGCCCCGTAGCGGTCGGCCATGGCGCCCGCCGATCGCGCGGCGGCGCGTTTCGTTCCGCCCGCTCCCAGGGCTGTCCGACGCGCAGGGGACGCTGCCAGCGCCACGAAGGCCTCGGTCGTCTCGCCCGCCTCGGGGTCGGCGACGAGGCCGCCGGGCGGGAGTGCGCCGCCGGTCAGCATCGCCCGGCACCCGCCCACGTCGGGCGCGACGGCGGGCGTCCCGTGCGCCATCGCCTCGAGGAGCGCCAGCGGCTCGGCCTCGCTCCGGCTCGTGAGCGCGACCACGTCGAGGTGGCGGTGCCACAGGCGCGCCGGCTGCGTCCCCGTCAGGTGGAGCCGGTCGCCCACCCCGAGGCGGTCGGCGAGGCGTCGGCACGAGGCGGCGTAGGGCGCGTCGTCGGTCGGGCCGACGACGTAGAACCGCGCCTCGGGGAGGGCGCGGCCCGCCTCGGCAGCGGCCCGCACGAAGGCGTGGACGTCCTTGAGCGGCGTCACCCGTCCGACGAGCCCGATGCGAACGCTCGCTCTGAGGCGGGCGCTCGCGTCGAGGCGGTCCAGCTCGGCCTCGGAGGGCGGACCGAGGGCGTCGGGCTGGGCGACGCCGTTGGGGATCACCTCGGCCGTGTCGAGCCCGAGGCGGCGCTGGAGCGGGACGTTGGCAGCCGAGACCGTCGTCACGTGGTCGGCCGCCGCGTACGCAGCCCGCGCATGGTCTTGAAACAGGCGAACCCAGCGTTCGCGGCTCGCGCACGGGTTTCCCGCGGACACGTCTTGCCCCAGGAGCCGGAGTCCCGTCTCCAGCTCCGGCGCGCCCTGGGCGATCTCGTGCCAGTAGACGCCGTGCTCGGTGACCACGTACGGCACCTCACGGCGCCGCGCCATCGCCGCGCCCACGAGGCCCGCGAACCCGGTCGAGAGCGCGTGCGCGAGCCGGTGCGGCGGCACCGAGGCGGCCAGCGCCTCGGGGTCGACGGCGTCGAGGGCGTCGGGCAGCCGCCGGTCGGCGTGCCAGGCGACGTTCGCGGGCAGCTCGAAGGCGGCCCGCCTCGGGGGCTCGCCGGCGTGCAGGTGGACGATCCCGAAGCGGACGTCCGGAAGCGCCCGGATGAGGCCGTCGGTCCACGTCGAGACGCCGCCGACGGCGTACGGGTAGGTGCCTTCGAGGACGAGGGCGACGTCAGCCTCCATGCGGGGGCGGCGCGAGGTCGGCCAGCTCGAGGGTGCTGATGAAGATGGGCAGGCCCGCCTCGGCGGCCTCGGCCTCGGCGAACGCCCGGAGGCCGGCGCGGTCGGCGTAGTCGAGCACGAGCGGCGCGCCCCCGAACCGCTCGCGGTAGTCGGTAAGCGCCGCCACGAGGCGGTCGCGCTCGGGGGCCGGCGTGCGGCCGTAGGTGCCCGTCGCCGGGTCGTAGCGCGCCCACACGCCCTCGACCAGCAGCCCGTCGATGTCCTCCCCCACCTCGTCGAGGAGGAACAGCCCGCGGTTCATCACGATCAGGTGCGTCGGGTAGGCCTCGCGGAGGGCCTGGATGATGGCGACGATGCCCTCGCGGGTCTCGGGGAAGACGCCGGGCGCAGCCACGTCGGCCATGTCGAGGAACAGGCCGTCGAACTGGCGGGCGATCACCTGCGGGGCCACGTGCTCGGTGACGAGGCGCTGCCAGCCCGGCTGCCGCGCGTCGACGAACTGGTGGCCGGGCCAGAACGGGTTCTCGCCGAGGACCCACGTCGGGTCGACGCGGTCGGCGAACGCCCGGTAGTCCTCGATCTCGCCGATGTTGACGTAGCCGAGCGTGAGCACACCGCGCTGGCGGAAGGCCGGGAGGTCGTCGAGGCCGTACGGGTCGGGGTCGAGGATGGCGAGCGAGAGGCCGTCGACGTCCTCCGCTTCGGCGCGCCTCGAGAGCACGACGGCGAACGTCGAGGCGGCCCGCAGCGCGGCCTGCCGCGAGGCGCGGTCCGGGACCGGCTCGCCGTCGGCGGGCGACGAGGCGCACCCGGCCCAGGCCGATCCCAGAACGCACGCCACCGCGACCCCGAGGTGAGACCACGGCACGTCGCCGGACGAGGAGACGAACGAGAAGACAGCCATCACAGTCCAGAGCGAATTACAGGATGGTACGCGGTACGAGGTACGGGGTACACGAGCGCGGAGGGCTCCTCGGGCCGTACCGCGTACCCGGTACCGTGTCCCCACCCGAAGGGGGCTTTCGGAGGTTACCAGAGGCGGAGCTGGTAGGTGAGGCTCACGGTGTCGTCGGAGTACACGGCCGAGCCCGTCCGGCCGACGCCGAACGAGACCGTGTGGCGGCCGGCGTCGGCCCCGACCGCGAGGCGGTAGTAGAGGCTCATCGCGCTCACCGTCGGCCCCATCTGCCAGGCCGTGCCGAGGGCCGCCTCGGCGCGGAGGTCGTCCGTGGGGGCCGTCTGCATCTCGACGCCGCTCGTGAAGGTGGTCAGCCGGTCGGGCGTGAAGTAGGGCACCGAGGCGGGGTACACGGTCGCCGTGCGCTCGTAGCGGAGGGCGCTCGCCACGCCAGCGCGGAACGCATCCGCCTCGGGGCGCACGCCGAGGCGGACGCCGGTCGCCGAGGCGCCCACGCTGGCGAGCAGGCGCAGGTTGTTGTCGTCGTAGTGCGCCGCCAGGAGCTGCCCGGTGACGGTGGCCCACTCGACGGGCTCGGCGTAGCCGGTCGCGGCGATCTGCGTCCGCCGGATGCCGCTGTCGAGGGCCGTCACGCCGTCGGTCGCCGTCGCCGACGACACATCGAGGCGGGCGAGGGCGAACCGGTCGCCCGCCCACGCGCGCTCGACCGCGATGTCGGTGCGGACGCGCAGGTCGCCGCCAGGCGCCGACTCGAACCCGAGGCCGGTCGTGATGCGGAGGCCCCGCCTCGGGGTGTAGGTCACGAACGGGGCGATGCTCGTCGCGACGGCGCTGGGGATCGGCGACGGGTCGGCGGCCGTCGCCACGCGGTCCCACGTCACGGCGGCGCCCATCCCCCACTGCGGGTTGAGCGTCAGCGAGGCGCGCATCGGCGTGGACACCCGGCTGAGGCCGTTCGAGTCGGTCACGTAGGTGACGCCGGACGAAAAGGTGGGGGCGTACTGCTGCACGATGCCCGCGATGAGCTCGCGCGCGCGGGTCCGCTGCGGGCCGTCGAGGTCCATCCGGAGGGCCTTGCGGAGGCGGGTTGTGCCGAGCTCCCAGTCGCCCGTCCACCGCTCGATGGCCCCCGCCTCGAGCAGCAGCGCGGCGTCCTCGGGGTTGAGCTGAACCGCGTAGGTGTACTGTGCCCGAGCGGCGGCGTCGTCCCCCGAGGCGTGGAGGGCAAACGCGTACGCCTTGTGGACCCGCGCGTCGGTCGGGCGCGCCTCGGCGATCGGGGCCAGAAGCTCGACGGCACGGTCGGCGCCCCCCTCCCACGTAATCAGCTCCGCCAGCCGGATGCGCCGGTCGGTGTCGTCCGGCACGAGGGCGACCAGCCGCTCGAGCGCCGCGGCGGCCGCCTCGGCGGCGTCGGCCCAGAGCGCGACATCGACGAGGCGGGTGAGGCGCGCGACGTCGGTCGGGCGCTCGTCGGCCAGCCACGCGACGTGCGGAAGGGCCGAGGCGGGGTCGGACGCCGAGAGGAACCGCTGGGCCAGGAGCCGGCGCGCCTCGGGGTCAGACGGCGCCGCCTCGACGCGGGCGACCAGCGTGTCGGTGGGCACGGGCGCGGTCTGCGCCGCCACCGAGGCGGTCGCCACCGAGGCGGTCGAGAGTAGGAAGAGGCCCAGGAGTCGTCGCGTCATGCCTCGGTCGGTCCGAATGTGATGGAGAAGCGAGGGCCGTCCGCCTCGACGACGAGTTGGGTGAGCACGGGGCCGTCCCAGCTCGACACGACGCGCCCGCCGGCGACGCCGAGCACGGCCTCGTCCGGGCGCGCCCACACGTAGAACGTCTGCCCCGCCTGGCTGGCCTCCACCTCGAGGCGGCGCGTCTCGCCGTCGCGGCGATCCTGCCACGCCACGTCGAGCGCGTCGAAGGCGCGCATCCGCTCGGCCGCCTCGGCGGCGGTCACGGCGTCGAGCCAGGGATAGTGCGTCTGGACGGTCTCGACCCAGCGCTCGAAGGACGGGAACAGCCCGTCGCTGCCGTTTCGCCAGCCGATGTCGCTCGGCGACGGCAGGCCCTCGGCCCGGTAGCTCCGCTCGCGGGCCTCGTTGGCGTAGACCTCGTCGGGGTGGACGAAGTGGTTCCAGGCCCCGATGGTGTGCAGCACCGAGAGCATCTTCAGGCGCTCCGCCTCGGTGAGGATGTAGCCGGCCGTGGTGCGGGGCAGCGCGTACAGCTCCGGCGCCCAGGGCTCGGGGCCGAACTCGCGGTCGCCGCCGTTCTCGAAGGCGCCGGTGTAGAGCCCGGCCAGGGTCTCGATCTCGGGGAAGACCTCGCGCAGCGCCGCCACGCCGACCGAGTCGATGCGGTTCATCGGCGGCACGTACGTGGTGGGGAGCGGGGCGAAGTCGTCGGTCCGCCACCGCTGCCGCGCCGCCCGCAGGGCCTCGCCCATCGAGGCGGCGTCGCCCCACAGGCTCGCGAGCAGCGGCTGGTGATTGAAGCCGTGGAGGGCCTGCTCGGATCGCCGGGCGTCGACCTCGGCGATCCACGGCGAGAACGGCACGACCTCGCCGTCGACCGTCACGCGGCCGTTGAGCCACTCGGCGAACCGGAAGGGCGCGCGCGTGCGCCCGTCGTAGGCGTAGATGACGGTGCTCGTGTAGCGGAGCCCGGTCCGCTCGGCGAGGCCGACCATGTCGGGGTACCAGGTCTCGGCGTAGAACTGGGCCGGCGTCTGGCCGTGCTGGCTCCAGATCGGCTCGAGGGGCGCATTGGAGGCCGGCGCCGGGAAGTCGTCGAGGAACACGACCGCCCACCCCGAGGCGGGCCGCACGTGCGCCGGGTGGACCAGCGCGAGCGTTTGCAGGAGGTAGCCGCGGAACGACTTGGTCCCGAGGAGGGCGACGTTCCAGTACGCGACGCGCCCCTCGCCTCGGGGGCAGGTCCAGCCGGCTGGCCCGAGGATCTCGCCGGCGGCGTCCTCACGCATCGCCAGCGCCTCGCACCCGGGCGCGAGCGGCACGTCGTAGGCCGACAGCCCCGAGGTGGGAATGCGAAGTCCCTCCCCGCCGGGCATGAGGGCGGCCGTGGTCACCAGGGTCTCGTCTCCGGAAGGCGCGAACGCGAGCGATCGGCGGGGAAGCCCGAGGAGGGTCCGCAGGCGGGGGCTCTGCCCCCGGTAGAGGATGCCCAGGCCGCCGCCCGCCTCGACGAAGGCCTCGAGACGGTCCGCCTCGGGGTCGCGCAGCGCGTCGAGCCGCTCGACCGCCGTCAGAACGGCGCGGTAGGCGTCGAGGCGGGGAAGCGCCCCGGCGCCGACGTCGTGCTCGGCGAAGGGCGTCCGCGCCCGCGCCAGGGCGAACCGCGCCTGCTCGGCCACGCGCAGGGCGTACGGGTCCGACGCGTCGACCAGGAGCAGCACCTCGGGGGCCATCGGGCGGACGGTGACCGGCGCGTCCTCCCCGAGGCGGTCGGCGCCCCAGGACGCCCCAGCGGCGACGCCAAGGAGGGCGACCAGGAAAGCCACGAGAGACAGGCTGCGCACGTTAGCGGGGCGAGGAGGCGGGGGGGTCACCGGACGTATCGAGCGTCAGCGCCTCGTCTTCAGGGAAGAGCTCGAGAAGGGTCGACGCCGGGCGCGAAATCCGGACGACCTCGATCTGCTCGTCGCGGTAGAAGACCGACACGTTCGGCGCCTGGTCGGTGCGGGCGGCGTAGGCGGCCAGCCAGTCCTCGATCGCCGGCGTCGCGTCCTCGCCCGACGGCATCAGCTCCTGCTGCACGGTCTGAGGGCCGTCCTCGCGCTCGACGAACACGAACACGTCGGGCGTCGGGATCGCGCCTCGGCCTCGGTGGTCGTACGCCGAGGCGTCGTAGTTCTGGAGGAAGAACTCGTAGTCCATGAACCGGCCGCGGTGGCGCGTCAGGACACCCGTGCCGAGGTGCGAGATGGCCGTCCAGGTGTAGGGCTGGTACGCGCGGTCGATGGCGTGGTAGGCGCGCACGAAGCCGCCGGGCTCGACGCCCGGGCCGGGCACGGGCACCGCCCACCCCGTCGCGATCACGACCACGCCGACGGCCAGCGCCGAGGCGGCCGGCGCCCACGCGGCCGCGAGTCCCGGCCGCTCCTCGCCGGCGTTGGCCCGCCTCGGGGCGAGCCGGACGACCGCCTCGTTGGCGAGCAGCGCCACGTTGACGCCGATCGCCGTCATCAAGAGCACCAGCGCCGCGCCGGAGAGGCCGTCGAATCGTGCCCCGGTCCCGACCCAGATGGCGAGCATCACGAGCGTCTGGCCGCCTGTGCGGAGGAGCGCGCCGCGCCGGGGGAGCGTCGGCTCGAAGGGCGCCCGCCCGGGCACAAACGGCGCGGCGACGGTGAGGGCGCCCAGGGCGAGCGCGAGCGCAGTCGCCGGCGTCAGCCAGCGGGGCGCCTCGGCGGCCTCGAAGAAGAAGATCGACGCCTGCGACGAGACGCCCCCGAGCACGGTCGTGTAGAGCCACCACGAGGCCAGCGTGGCCACGCCGGCCCCGATCATCACGGCCGTTCGCCGGCGCAGCCCCCGGTTGACGTAGCGCGTCGTCGAGGCGCGGTCGACGCGGCCCCGGCGCGCCCGGATCTGGAGCAGGATCGAGGCGACGTAGACCGACACGACGACCAGGAGCAGGATCCCGACCGGCGGCGACACCAGGCCCGCCGCCAGCAGCCCCATCACCCCGACGGTGATGCCGCGCCGGCTGCCGTCGCCGAGGTAGCCCGCGAGGTGCGGAAACACCGGGAGCGCCAGCGCGGCGGCCAGCATCAGCGGCTCGGCGCCGGCCTGGCGGTCGAGCGGCAGCGGCAGCAGCGGGCCGCCCGCGGCCACGAACAGCGCGCCGGCGAACGCCCCGAGGCGGCCGCTCCAGTAGAACCGGGCCGTCTGGTAGACGCCGTAGGCGATTGCCCCGGCGGCGACCGCCCCCACGCCGCGCATCACCAGCCCGGCGTCGACACGGGCCATCTCGGCCAGCGCCATCACGAGCGCGTGCAGCCCCCACCCCTCGGGCGACCCCACCGGCCGGCCCTCGACGAGCCCCTTGACCGTCTCCAGGCTCGCGTAGTAGCGCAGCGTGAACGGCGCCGCCTCGGCGAGGGCGGGAACGATGCGGACGCCCACCGCCACAACGGCCACGATCCCGATGCCGACCCACCAGCCTGTCCGCGGCGACATCTCGGTGAGCGACCGCCACCGGGCGCGCAGCCAGCGGACCGCCTCGGTGCGGAGGTCGAGCGGCGCGAGGCGAGGCCCGTCGTCGAGGCCCGCCACGACGGGGTCGGGCGGCGACACGCGCTCGATCCACTCGAGCACCGAGGCGTAGCGGCGGAGGAGCGTGCGTCGCCAGATGCGGCGGTAGCGCAGAACCGCGCCGCCCGCCAGCGACAGCCCGAGCAGGCCCGCCAGCGACGCCGTGTCGAAGAGCCCCAGCAGGCCGAGCAGCGTCGCCGCCACGACCGTCACCGAGACGCCGAGCACCGCGTCGCCCCAGCTCCGCCCCTCCCACCCCGACCGCCTCGGGGCGCTCGGCAGCGCGAACCGCGTCAGCACCACGAACGAGAGGACGGCCACGACGGCCACCCGCAGCAGCGCCAGCACCAGCAGGACCGGGTACGACGGCTCCATCAGTACGCCACGTAGCTGAAGAAGTCGGCCCGGCGCAGCATCCGCAGCGCCGAGGCGGTCGTCCGGCCGGCGAACCACACCGAGGCGACCAGCAGCCCCCACCCGGCGTGCTCGTAGCCGAGCACGCGCGTCATCACGAACCCGACGCTCACGTCGAGCACGAGCGCCCACGCGAGCGGCTGGAGTACGCGGCCCGTCTGGCCTTGCGCCAGGAAGATGAGGCCGTTCATGAGCCCGAGCCCCAGGAAGAAGTAGCCCACCGCGGCGATGGCGAACACGAACCGCGTCACGCCGGGCTCGAAGATCGGCGTCAGCAGCTCCGGGCCGTGCGCGTACATCCACAGGCCACCGGCCCACGCCACCGCCACCGCTGCCACCCCGATGCCCATCACCACCACGAGGTGGCGGAGGTACTGGCGCCGCATCATCGCCGACGCGGTGGCGGGCTCCTTGACGCGCCCCAGCTCGTGGATCTGCCCGACCATCCGCCGGACCGGGAACGGGATCGCGGCCAGCACGGCGAACAGCACCACCAGC